>JBFWSB010000243.1:0-7207 GCA_050248595.1 Kapaibacterium sp. (SeqCode) | reverse complement strand
CCAACGGGAAGAACCAGCTCTCTACCCATACTCACAAACGTTTATTCACCCCGATACCGGCGATGAAATCACCCGCATCGGCATTATCTCGCTATTGCAACTTGAGCCGTTCGACAAGGGAATTGTTCTCCCCCACGAACGAACGTTGAAAGGTCCTCGTGAAGATCGACTTCGCCTAATGGAAGAGACTAAGGCTAACCTTGAGTCAATTTTCGGAATGTTCCCCGATCCTGAGCAGACAGGGCTTGAAACGCTCCGGAGCTTTGTCAGCGAAGTGGAGCCGATGATGGAGGTTGCCGACGAGTCGGGAACAATACATCGCGTCTGGGAAGTTACCGACAACGATTTCATTGGTAGGCTATCGGAGCAAATCGATCAGGTTCCGGTCTACATTGTTGACGGACACCACAGGTATGTAACCGCCCTCAACTATCGAGATCAGTGGCGTGCAACTAACCCGGAGAGCACCGAAGCCGACCTGCCAGTTGACTATATCATGATTTACCTCACTCCGATGAGTGACCCTGGCTTGGTTATCCTCCCCACTCACCGCGTTGTTCACTCGCTCGCGGACTTCAACGCTGAACAACTGTTTGAGAAGCTCTCCACACATTTTGATTTGACTCCAGTTACATCATTTGAGGAAGGCTTTACGGAGTTGGCCGAGTCAGATAGAACCGCATTCCTGTTTGGAACAACTGATAGAAGTATATTGGCAGAACTGAAGCCGGAGGTTTCACCAGCCGATCTTGTTGGAGAAGATGTCCCCCCCGCCGTCGCTGAACTGGATGTCACGATTCTCCACTCATACATCTTCGATCAACTTCTCGGGATTACCCCTGAGGCTCAGGAACTGCAGAAGAATCTTGGATATGCGAAGAGCCAAGTTGATGCCCTGAACGCGTTAGAAGATGAGAAGACAGAGCTTGTTGTAGGCCTTAACCCAACACGGTTTTCGCAAGTGGAGCGCGTGGCCAATTCATCCGACGTTATGCCACAGAAAAGTACCTACTTCTATCCGAAACTGGCAAGTGGTTTAACCTTGAATCTGTTGAGCTAAGCTATCGACCAAAATCGTTGAATCGATGGAGAGTTCCTTCGGCTTCGCGAAGTACCAATGGAACTTCAGAAGTTGACTAAACATGAGCAGAGTGAACGATTCAACAACTTTTATCGCCGAGGACTATGTCGTTTGAACCCTTTGTAGCACTACGATTCCTGAATGCCAAGCGTCGGATTGGGTTGATCTCCTTTATCTCAATCATTTCAATTGCAGGCATTACTGTCGGCGTCTGGGCACTTATCGTAGTCCTCTCCGTTTTTAATGGCTTCAACAGCTTTGCCATCGAACAGCTTGTCGGGTTCGACCCACACCTCCGCATTACTCCCACTACAGCTACCACGTTAAACAGCGATTCGCTGATTTCTCTGCTCGATATTCCGGGAATGATCTCTGCCTCCCCTTTTATCGAAGGACGCTCTGCTATTATTCACGAAGGAGTGACACAAGTTGCTGAGATTAGAGGAGTTAACCGAAGCGATCAGAAGAAGGATTCGCCATCTGGAATTAACTATTCTCCACTGAAGCCGAGTGGTCGCTCGATTTTGCTCGGTGGCTTGCTTGCTTCAAAGATGAAAGTAGGGATGGGTGACCAGGTTTCGATTATCAGCCGTCGCGGACTTGAACTTGCCCTGACGCAGGTGGCACAGCCAACCACAATTACGGTGCAAGTGGCTGGTACATTTTCGCTGAATCAGGAGTACGACTCCCACGTCGCCTTCACCGATCTGGAAACCGCACGTGAGTTGTTCGATATTCAAGAAGGGACGATGGGGATTGAAGTCCGCCTGGAGAACTACGAAGAGGCAGAAGCTGAGTCGATTCTCTTACAGGGGCGCCTTGGTGAAAACTACCGAGTTGAAACGTGGCAGGACTTACATCGTGATCTTTACGGCGCAATGCAACTGGAACGGTGGGCAGCTTTTGCCATTGTGATGTTGATCGTGATCGTGGCGGTCTTTAACGTGTTGGGGTCGCTAACGATGACCGTTATCGAGAAGCAGCGCGACATTGGCGTGATGAAGGCAATGGGAGCAGGTGATCGAAGTATCCTCCGAATATTTCTCTACGAAGGAGGGTTGATCGGCATTATTGGAACGGTTACCGGATTGTTTCTCGGCATAGGTAGCGTCTTGGTGCAACAGACCTACGAGATAATCTCGCTCAACACCGACAGTTACCTTCTTCCTGCTGTTCCAGTTGAGATGCACTGGCAAGATATTCTCTTAGTTGCCGGCACAGCTCTGTTATTGGCAACTCTCGCAGCGGTCTACCCTGCCCGCAGAGCCGCGCGAATTCTCCCTGCAGATGCTGTCCGCTGGGAATAAAATTACTATCAAGACTTACGCAAATAGGTCTAAGTTTGAGATAGACCGACTCACATTAACACCCTGATTCATCGGGGTGTTCTGGTGTCTCAACGGATGAGAAAACGGCTTCAGGCCGTTTCTTGAGCGGTTTTCACAGCTATTCCCCGACTCGAAGTCGGGGGCTGATGAGAGTTCCTATCAAATTTGACATGATGACCCTATTATCAGGATTTTGTCTGAGGCATAGCTATTTGAGGTTTAGAACAGGTTAAACTGAGAAGGATATGCCATGCAACCGCCACCTATTGCGTATACTTCGGCAAAATCTGTTGTGACCTGAGTTGGGAATACACAAGATGAGGGCATTCAGACAACAGATAAGACATTTTCACTATTTTGAGCCATGAGATATACAGTAGACCACATCGACAACCAAGCCACCCTCATTCTTCACGAATCACACCTGAATGCTGAGAATAGCTCTGAACTCAAAGGCGAATTGATCGTCCTCTGCCGTTCCGGCATCGACGTACTCTTCGTTGATTTGGGTGAAGTGATCTACTGCGATTCATCTGGATTAAGTGCCATGTTGATGGCACACCGAGAGATGGGAGCAGCCGGAGGATATGCAATCTATTACTCCCTCTCACCTGAAATATCAAGCCTTATCGAGCTTGCACGACTTGACCGAGTTCTCTTCATCTATCCTACGAAGGAAGAAGCATTGGCCGATCTGGATAGGCAAGATGATGATGAAGATGACGACCTTGATTTGGATATAGGATTGTAGCCGATTAGTGGGTGAGGAATGCCGAAGCATCTCGCAGGCTTAGTCGAGGAATCGCAGGCTCGATGCACCTTTTGTCCACGATTTCACTCTTGAACTCATACACTCATACACTGTACCTGAACTAAAACTCCCCCACCAACCCGACCGATACCTTCCCATTCTCGAACGTATCTTCTTTGCCGAGGGCGAAGGAGAAGCGTGCTATCCCAACCGGCGTATCTACTTGCAGACCAACACCGTAGCCGTAGATAATCGCGTCGTCGGCCTCGATTCCGATCCTTGCGTCGGCTGGGCGTGCATAGTAACCTCCGTCGAAGAAGAGTGAGGCGAAAGAGACTGGCGAGAGAAGTACTCGCGCTTCAAAGCGTCCCCACGCAATGCGGGAAGCCCGGAACTGACCATCACGGTATCCACGAACGCTGTTCACGCCACCGAATCGGATTAACTCGCTCTCCTCAAGAAAATCACCATCAATATCGGTGAACTTGGCAATGTTTGCGGCCACAAGTGGTCCGGTGAGAGGAATGTAGGCTTCCACATCTGCCACCACAGTCCGCCGTCCCTGCGACGTTGCTTGGTTTCCCTGCAAACAATTTGCTGGATCGCTAATACTCTTCGAACCGAACGTATAGGAGGCTGCCAAGAGTGAGCCGGAAACCGGGTTAATTTTGTTCAACCGAACATCGAACGTCCCCCCTGCGGTTACGGCTACAGTGCTGCTGTTCAGCAATTGTCGGCTGGAACATGGACCGAGCAGGGTATCGGGTGCGGGAATTACGCCGGTGAGTATCCCCCCCGTTGTCACGGTAAAGTAATCTCCGATACTCCACCCTACGTTCACATCAAACGTTCGCTCAACCCAAGAGGTGAGGGCAATGGTCTCTTCTTCTTGCACCTGTTTGAACCTAAAACCGACTTCCAAGGGGAGTCCGAACAGAAAAGGTTGCCCATATCCAAGCTCAAGTTGTGAGGTAGTTCGGTCACGTTTTTCCCACCTACCCGATATGCTCTCTCCGCCACCAAACAGGTTTCTGAGGACAATTCGCACCAAACCGGTAAAGAACCCATTCTCCTCCAACTCAGTTGCTGGCTGGTAGCCCAACACACCATCAAACGTATTTGTGCTCTTCTCCTGCAAGCGGATCAGCAGGCCAAAGCGTGTCGAGTCGATTTGGTAGAGTGAGGGTTCTTCAATTCTCGCGAAAAGGTTCAATCGTTCCAACCGCTCTTGCACACTCTTCACCACATTTTCTGTGAAAAGGGTTCCAGCCGGGAGAGCTATCGCACTCCTCAGAAACGATTCCGACGTTCGTTCTCCCCCTTCAAACCGAACTTCGCTCACCTCGATACGGGGTCCAGAAGTTATCTGAGCAGTGAACGACACCCCTTTCTTCTCCCGATCAATCTCTGGAATCCCTAACTGTATCCGCGCAAGACCAAATCCGCGCTCGTTATAGGAGCGAACAACTGAAGCGAGGAAGAGCGTTATCAGAGAATCGGAATAGGGTTGGTCGACAATCGAGGCAACCAGATTGGAAATGATGGGAGAATCCACTCCGACAGAATCTCCCGGATTGGAATTCGTAAGGAGAATGGAGAGAACCTTGTATCGTACCCCTTCACTTATGTGAAGAGTATCACCAAGGCGAGTAATGGCAGCTTCCCAAAACCCAACTGACCCATATTTCTTTTGAAGTAGCAGTTGAACTGAATCCATGGAGTGACCTTGAATTTCAGAACGGAGTGTAGAGGTACTGAAGTATTGATTGCCCCGTAGAAGAATTGAGTCGGAAGGTTGACTGAGAAGTTTGTAGGGGAAAAGAAGAACTCCACCAAAGAGACAGATAAGTGGAAAGAGTCGATGGAACAGCGTAGTTCTACCCACAACACCTCACTCCGCTTCGGCAATGTCGATGTTCACAAGTCCGGCACGGCCAGCCGTCTTCTCGGTTAGTTCATCTGAAAACCTCTTCAAACGATCATCCCGAATCGAGGCTGTGTAGATCACCACATCCCTGAACTCTTCATCAAAATCTTCGGTTTGCGCCTCCACAAGTCGACGAACCTCGCTTAGGTCATCGTAGGGAGTAAAGACCCGAATGCGGGTTGTGGGCCAGTTGACGACAACTGATACTTGATCCAACACATTATTTGTTGCCTCGGCGTAAGCCCTCGCCAGTCCACCAGCTCCTAACTTAGTTCCACCGAAGTAGCGCGTAACCACAACGAGGATATCCAATAGGTCACGCTGCTGCATTGCGAAGAGAATCGGTTTGCCGGCAGTGCCGGAAGGTTCACCATCGTCAGAGAAACGATATTCGGCTCCGTTCGGGGCAAGTTGGTAGGCAAAGCAGTTGTGCGTGGCATCCCAGAATTCTTTGCGAATCTGATCGAGCACATCGTTCGCCTCATCTTTGCTTGAAACAGGTATGGCAGTGGCGATAAAACGTGACCCCCGCACTTTAATCTCGCTTCTGGCTCGATCCTTAATCGTTTGTATCGGTAGGGGTTGGTTCATTCTTTTTTCTGCAATATCCCGACCGTAACAGAGACTGATAGATTCTGTACTGGTCAATATCGTAACTTCGTTTTTATGAAAATAGGCATTACTTGTTACCCGACATATGGAGGGAGTGGCGTTGTCGCAACGGAACTCGGCAAAGAGCTTGCCGCACGTGGACATCAGGTTCACTTTATTTCCTATGCACTGCCGTTCCGGCTTGACGGCTTCCGTGAGAATATCTTTTTCCACGAAGTTGAGCTGCCTGACTACCCTCTCTTCGAAGTAGATCTCTACTCTCTCTCTCTCACCAGCAAGATGGTAGATGTTGTTCTCTACGACGATCTCGACATTTTACACGTCCACTACGCAATTCCGCACGCAACAAGTGCTTGGAACGCAAAACAGATTCTGAACGAACAAGGTCGCGATATAAAGATTATCACGACACTCCACGGAACAGATATTACGCTGATTGGCTTGGATCCAACCCTCCTCCCACTCGTTCGCTTCTCCATTGAGAAATCGGATGGTGTGACGGCGGTTAGTAGATATTTGCGTGAGAAGACGTTGACGAACTTCAACTTAGAACGGGAGATCGAGGTGATCCCGAACTTTGTGAACACAGAACATTGGAAGCGGGTCGACTCGGCACATCTCCGCAAACGTTTCGCACCGAACGGCGAGCCGGTGTTAATTCACGCCAGCAACTTCCGCCCTGTAAAGCGAGTGACCGACGTTGTGCGAGTGTTTGCCCAAGTTCGTGAGAGCATTCCAGTAAAGCTGGTGATGGTCGGTGATGGACCTGATCGCGCTGAAGCAGAACGCCTCTGCCGCGAACTCGGATTCTGTGACGACGTTCACTTTCTCGGAAAGCAGAGTGGATTGGTAGAACTCTTCTCTGCTGCCGATCTCTTTATTATGCCGAGCCAGAGTGAGAGCTTCGGTCTCTCCGCTCTTGAGGCAATGAGTTGCGGCCTCCCAGTTCTCTCAAACTCTGTCGGAGGTCTCTCCGAACTGAACTTGCACGGAACTACCGGCTACATCAGCGAAATCGCCGACATCGATCGAATGGCACGATATGCAATCGATCTGCTGAAGGATGAGCGTCGCTATAAGCGCTTTAGCGATGCGGCTCGGGAGAGAGCTGTCTCTCAGTTCTCTGCACAGGACATTGTCCCGGCTTACGAAGAATTCTACGAACGTGTGCTTGCCCAAGAATCGATAAGGCAACCAGCAACATCACTCTGAAGCTCTTAGCGAATGTATTCTGCATCAGAATTGCAATCTCTGCTCGACTTAGCTACCTATGCAGCCCACGAAGCTGGGAAGATGCTCCACCAACGTTTTCTCGACTCACGCGGATTGCGGGTTGAGCAGAAAGGTGAAGGAATCAACAACCTTGTGACGGAGATGGATACGGCTGCTGAGGAACTGATCCGCAAAATTTTGGCCGAACGCTCCGACATTATCTTTTTGGGAGTAGAGTCAGGTGGAAACGATGAACTGTCTGGGCTATCCTGGGTTGTTGATCCGATAGATGGAAC
>JBFWSB010000242.1:0-7237 GCA_050248595.1 Kapaibacterium sp. (SeqCode) | reverse complement strand
CTGGCAAACTGATGAGACAGCCACCCATTCATGGTATCCCGAATCACTCGACCACTTTACTCCGATGGATCTCAACGGCAATTCAGTCTGGTTTTACTCCAGCACTGATACTACTATCATGAATGGGCGGAATATCGTTTCTGGATACTACAGTGCATCGGCAGGTTCCGAAGAAGCTGTAAAAGCTCGAGCAACGAAGTACAACAAACTCACCTTTGCTCAGGAAGCAGAGACTCTAAGAAACCAAGCAGAGCGTCACCCAAGTAAAGCAGCACGAACGTGGTTTAGGTTAGCGAACCTTCTCTTCAACAACTGGCGGTGGGGAGAGCCAGATGGACCAAGCGTTGGTATCTACTCCTACGATGGCCCAACAGAATATCCATTCAATATCTCGGGTGTAGCTCAACGGATGATAAGAGCAGACAAGAAGTTTCGGAGTGAATTTGGCTCACGAGAGCTGGCGAGAAACTATTACGAACGAGCAATGGGTCGTACAAAAGAGAAAGAGCTTGCAGCTCGATGTGCCTACATGTTGGATATTTGCCGCAAGCGTCCACAAACAGACTTTCACGACCATCCGAGTTCAGCAAAACAGGATCGCACTGGCTATAATCTGTTGATAACTAAATATCGTAATACGGAGTTTGCGGACTATATTCTGAGTCAGTGCTCGATTTACAAGAACTTCCAATTGGATGCAATGGCAACGAGATAGAAGAAAAAATAATATTGGAAGATTTAGTACAAAGAACCCACTAAGCAATTCCCCCTTCGCGTTCTTTGCGAACCTTTGCGCCTTTGCGTGAGAGTTTTATTCAACGACAACATATCAGAAGATCATGATCCGCTACCTGACAGCATTGCTACTCGCACTCGCGACGTTGATTGGTGAGTCCTACTGGGCCTATACCTGCGGGCCAGGCTACGACTACGAACGCTACCGTATCTCCTACGTCGATCCCGATCTTCTCTCGGATAGTATCTACCAATCCTTCTATCGTACGCTGCTGCAAGAGCATCAGGCAGGAGATAACTACTGGGATCAACCACACGAAGAGTTTCGAGGGGCCGATTGGTTGGAGACTCGAGATCGAGAGAACGTAGCCGATTGGATGCGATACTTCGACGGGAAGGTTACGGCAGAATCTGCCTACGACATCGTATATAGAGTCGGTACTAATCTTCTCGATACGATGCGCCAAACCATCGAGAGAGGGGAGCGCATTACGTCAACAGACATCATTCGCGAGGCACAGTATGAGTGGGGAGAGCCGGATACGCTTCACCTTACATCAGTAGTAGCGGAAATCAACAACCGCCGGGATGCTGACCTTCTTACCTACCTCCTCTACGCCAACGCTTGTAGTCATCATGCAACGTCAGGGGATGAGTGGAATCCAGTGGAGCCAGATATTCCAGCCATGAAGAGCTTGATTGAGAAAGGAATTCAACTTCACAACACCACTCCCTCCAACTTCCTAAAGCTCCGCTACGGATTCCAAGTTGTCCGGCTTGCCCGCTATGCTGGTGAGAATGACCGTGCCGAATCTCTCTACAACCAATACATCGCACCAAACCGAATGGAGAGTCCTATTCGCTACTGGGGACTTGGCCACGTCGCCGGGGCAGTTCGCCTTGAAGGAGATATACCACGTTCAAATTATCTCTTCTCCAATGTCTTCGACAGTTGCGAGGGGAACCGTGAGATTGCACTCCGAGACTTTAGAGTGAAGAGCGAAGAAGACTGGAAAGATGTATACAGCTTGGCAAAGAACGATCACGAACGGTCGCGACTCTGGCTGATGCGTGGACTGAAGAACCACCGCCTTGACTTCAACTATATGCGAGAGATGTATAAGCTGGAGCCTTCCTCCCCACAACTTGCGATGGCACTTCTCCGCGAGCTTCACAGGATTGAGAGCTTCCTTTACGACGATATGGAGACACGTGATCTGAGGGTAAAACAACGTGGTCTTTACACGTACAGTGATGAGTATGATCCGGAGACAGAGACCTGGAGCGAGCGTCAAACGAACATTGAGAGTGATTGGCGAGAAGATTATGGTCGCCACATTAGCTCGGAGAACAACTGGGACACCATCTACTTTTACGAGAAAGAGAATGAAGAGAGCGAGCCTCAACTTGTAGAAAAGCTGACCGGCAGAGAGTACGTACATCAGTTTAGACGCTTCGTGTTAGAGGTCGCGAAGAAAGGGAACGTGCTGGAGCCGGGACTTTGGTACATGGTTGCAGGATACATTGACATGATGGATGGTGACTACGACTTAGCCAACGAATGTTTGGAAGAGGCAAAGGAGAATGTGATTGGGAACTATGACCTAAAACATCAAATACAACTTCTCGAATATCTCCGGCAGGCGAAAAGCAAAGGTGGAATCACTGGAGATATTGAATCGCACATTGCTGAATCCCTTCAGTGGTTGCGCCAGAAACAGGGAAAGAACCGCCACACAAAGTACGATAAAGTGATGGCCGCTCTCGGTCGGCAATACCTTATCCAAGAAGATGTGCCGAAAGCAATTTTTGCATTCGCATCCGCACACGATGAAGTTGCCCGGAATATGCTGCTGGATGTTTACGCAACCACGGATGAATTGAAAAGACTCGAAGAGCTTGTTGCTTCTGGGAAGATGTCCGGCAATCTCTCACTCGATTCACTCGGCCTTACAGCCCAAGAGCTTCGGGACATCAGGGGAACGCACCTGATGCGCGAAGGGAAATATCGAGAGGCTGAACAACTATTCTCTTCACTCCCTAACAGCTACTGGAACGACAGCGCACGACAGGAGACAGTCTGTTTTCTCTTCACTACCAACTACCAAGTCGTCGACACGAACTTGCCGAACTTTGTTGTGCAGGGAACTGAAGAAACCGCTGCCCGGATGAACAAGCGAGAGTTTGCCACAGTAGTTGTGACGCTCTTGGATCGAGCTGAATCTGGGGCGAAGGGAAGCGACTCTGCCTACTTGCAAGTAGCCAACCTTCTCTACAACACTCCCTACTGGGGCTACTCTGGCGTTGCGTGGAATGGTGGTCTGTTGATTCTCTACCGATACTACCACTTTGGTCCGACAGCCTATCCGTTCAACGTTCCTCGCGTAGGGGAACGAATGGAAGAGGCGGAGAAATACTTTATGGAACTCTACGGTGCTCGCAGACAAGCCCGTAGCTATTACGAGAAGGTGATGAGGCAGACGAAAGATCGCGAGCTTGCCGCCCACTGCGCCTACATGCTCGACCTGTGCGACAAGCAACCGCAGACCAGTCTACAAGAACGAACCGAGCCGAGCACACAGAAACGTGAAGGATATGAACTGCTAATCTCGAAATATCGAGATACGAAGTATGCGAAGGGAGTGCTGAGTCAGTGTTCTGTTTATCGATACTTCCAGATGTGATCGCGCAAAGGCGCAAAGAAGAGTGGGAGAGAATATGAAGTATTTTCTTCCACTCTTCTTTTGGTTTGTGCCAACAGCAGGACAGTATAGATGAGAATCAAAAGAAAGTTGATATGCCGAGGTCTGCCGAAGCATCTCGCCTGAGATGTAGAGCAATGCTCTAATGCAAGATTACCGAGCGTGCCCTTCATTCTACTTCGCTTTATTGAGAATAATAGTCAGTGGCGAGTTAGCCGCTATATCACTTACTCTCTTCCACTTCACTTTCCGAAGTCATCCCACCTACTAACACCATCATTTCGATATGCGAGAGTTTTATCGAACTCATGTCAATTTCTCCACTATCACTCCAGCGATACGACCCTCCAACACCTACGATCTGCAGCCGCATTCGCATCAGGCTATTTGCTCCCTCCAAAATGATCGATCCACTTCCACTCTTCTCGAACGATTCTCCGTCAGATGCACCATCGGAGTTATCGCCCCTCAAATTTTTTCTACTGACATTCTCCTCTCGCACAATCCTCTCTCGCAGTGCAGGGTCGAGTGAAACGGTTATAAGCCTTCTGTTTGCAGATAAGAGATCAATCCGAAAATCATTCGGCTCGATGTTGAGACGATACGACTCTCCTTCAAATGAGAATTCTGTTAGAAGTATCGGTTCTTCACTACTCTCATTCACGAAGTAATTGCTGGAGGGGATAAGCAGATCGAACCCACGAATAACTTCCACTTCAGGGCTATCTGAAAGCTTCAGCAAGAACGAGGTTTCAGGTTCCCCTACCGGCTTCGTGGTATCGTACAGATTGACCCCAAACTGTGTAGCAATCCGCTCCGCTCGCTCATACTTGAATTTTGCCATCGCTACCTCTTTACCTTCGGGCAAAAACCGTTGCAACCGGTCAACCTCATCCCGCTCGTTCAAGTAGTAGATAATCGACGACATCTCCTTTCGGTCTTCGTCCGCAATGCTTTTGCTTCCCGTTGTGTCGATTACCCCATCCACAAGCATTTCATTCTTCTGCAGGTAGCCCTCGAAGCGCCCAAGCTGGCTGCGTGTTGAAACAGCGAATGCGCTCCAAGGTCCGAACGATGTAAGGAAGGAGAGAAAAGCCAGAGAGGCTGGAATAACTTTGATGTTCTTTTTCTTACTCAGCAAAAAATAGAGCGAGATACCGGCAAGCCAAACCGCTAACGCAAGCACAAAATATCGGTTCTCCGTAATGCCGTACTCGGCAATGCGGCGGAAGATTGCAGCGAAAAGGAGACCAATAAGTGGAAAGATGGCGAGATAGAACCATCGAGTGAAGCGAGGTATCCACCCATTCTCTTGACGACGGCTGAGAGGCCAAAGCAAGAGGAGCGCAAGAATACCGAGCACAGAGAAACTGAGGACAAGCCATCCAATCCACCCCTGCGGCCACTCCCACTCGATCAGAATTTTGATTGAGTAGATGTAGAGAATCGTCAAGTAGAGTACAACTAAGGGAAGCAGAAGGTTCGCAGAGAAGATCTTCAGTCCCTTCGGGTATGGAGTCTCTTCTTCATCATCAAGATTCCGTTGGGCATCAGAACGATCAAACTTCGGAACACCGGCAAGGAAGAAGAATGTGTTGAAGAGCGAAAAGACTACGATGCACAACTTCGCGTAGGTCTCTCCCTTAATGTTGATAACAAATCTGTCGAGAAGAAGGTGGTCAATTGCCAACAAGGCGACGGCAAGTCCGCCGAAGAGAACTCCAGAAAAAAGGAGAGAAAGCAGAAGGCGGAGGAAGAGCGTTTTGTTGAACTCCCAGAACTGGTTGAGGTGGCTAACGCGAATAAAGCCGGAGATGGGAACCAAGAAGTGAACGACCAGAACAAAAAGTCCGAAACGGTATATCTCAAAGATATTATCCTCTGGTTTTTGACCCAGCCAGAGTCCATATCCAACGAGAAGAATTGCAGCGAGAAGTGCAAGCACCCAGCGAGTCTTTCCCAGCTCTCTTCTCTCAGCGAACAGGTCAATCGAAAAGAAGAGAGCAATCCCCAGAACGGCAGCCATGATATGTCCGGCATCAAACAGCTCCCCCTTGTCGATTGCCGTCCAAAGCATAAGGGCAAAAGCACATGCAGAGAACAACACGAGTGGAAAGCGAAAAACTGTGTCGCGTGTTGACTCAACAAGTTCGCGCAGAGAAGGAAATTTCATTGTCTTCTGTTCTGTCGTTTATGGTAGTGTCGATCTTCATGGAGTCGACACGTGAAGTACGATAGACTTTTGGTGGTTCTTCTCTTATGATTAACCACTATCAGTCTCTATCACAGTTGAACCACCGACTCTATAAGAATCAGAGATACACGTAGAATATGAGTCAACGTTCCGGATGAGGAAAGGGAATAATCCACTTACCTACCGGAATCGTACTATGTTTAGCGGTGTAACCGCTGTATCTTCAACAGACTTCGTTATTCTTCTTTTTGGGAGTAGAGAGTATGGCAAATATCATTATTCGACCGGGATGGTATCTCCCGGAACGAGAAGCGAACTCGGAACAGGATTATCAGAACCGCCGTCAGTTTATGAAGACGCTTGGGCTTGGAGCACTTGGCGTAGGGTTAATTGGCTGCAAGTCACACGAAGGCCAAGCCCGATCAGAGATGATGCCGGGCGATGACCTACCCGAAGAGAAAGCCCCAAACGCCGATCTCTACCCTGCCAAACGGAATGACACCTACACGGTTGATCGTGAAATGACTTCTGAGAAGGATGCAACCACCTTCAACAACTTCTATGAATTCTCTGAGCAGAAAGATCAAGTCCACAAACTCGTAGAAAAATTTGAGGTTCGTCCCTGGGATTTTGAGATTACTGGACTTGTCAACAAACCGCAAAAGCTGACTGTAGATGAGCTTGTCCGAAAGCTCCCTCTTGAGGAACGAGTCTACCGATTCCGCTGCGTGGAAGCCTGGGCAATGACAATCCCCTGGACAGGCATTCCGCTCGCAAAAATCCTTGCCCTCGCCGAGCCGATGAGTTCAGCAAAGTACGTTCGCTTTCTCTCCTTCTACCAACCTGCACAAGCACCGAACCAGAAAAGGTCAACCTGGTATAACTGGCCTTACTACGAAGGGCTATCTATCGAAGAAGCCACAAATGAATTGACGATGGGGGTAACAGGTCTCTTCGGAAAAGAACTCCCTAAACAGAACGGCGCACCCCTCCGAATTATCGTTCCGTGGAAATATGGGTACAAGAGCGCAAAGTCAATTGTGAAGATCGAACTGGTTGAAGAACAACCGAAGACCTTCTGGAATGATCTTGCCCCGAAAGAATACAGCTTCCTCTCGAACGTAAATCCTGAAATTCCACACCCACGCTGGTCGCAAGCAACCGAACGATTACTCGGAGGGGAAGAGCGAGTAGAGACAAAACTCTATAACGGGTATGGGGAGTATGTAGCTGGGTTGTATAGTTCGTAGAACGGGAAGTATATGAGTTCGTGAGTGTGGGAGTGTATGTGTTCAATGCACCGGTAGCTGGTAGCTGCCAACTCTTTAGATTACGTCGGGATCAGTAGAGGAAATCGAGTCGAAGAGTCGGAAGTAGGACTCAAGAGGGTGGATAGCCTTCTCTCTCTTCTTTGCCCCTTTGCCCTTTCGCCCCTTCGCGTGATTCGAAGAGTCAAGGGTCAAAAGGGTGATGTGAGGCCTCACATCCAACGCTGAATTCTCCAACGAATGGTATGCACTCCTCGTCAACTTGCGTTTAGCTGAAAATTTTCACGATATTGTCATCTGCATTCTGGAAAGCTGATACGTCCCTTCCGCTCAGGTGT
>JBFWSB010000241.1:0-7237 GCA_050248595.1 Kapaibacterium sp. (SeqCode) | reverse complement strand
CGGGAGAGGATGCCCACTCGGTGATCTGCACGGCAAGCTTTGTAGCGAACGACTCGCTGTATCACTTATCGAGCACAGATAATTGCGGTACAGATGCTGGAGTGAGTTTGAGCGAGGTTACCGATGACATCGACGGAGATAGTCGTCCGAGTGGAGGGGGCTACGACGTAGGAGCAGATGAGCGAGTTGGTGGAGGTTTGGCGCGGTTGATAGCTCGTGGGGATGAGAGTGGAGAAGAAGAGGGGGGTGGAGGTATCGTGATCTACCCACATCCAGTAACTGACAGGGGGACGATTCGGGTTGTAGTTGCAGAAGGATGGAAGGATGTGTGGGTAAGAGTCTACGATGGAGCCTCACGCCAGGTAGCGAATCTGATGTTTGAATCTGCTTCGGAGCCGGGAGAGTACGAGCTGGAGTGGAGCACAGAAGGGTTGGCCTCCGGCATCTACATCGTTGTGGTGGAATCAGGAGGGGAGCGCATTGTAGAGCAGGTGATTGTTGAAAAGAAGAACTGAACGAAAATTTAAGAACATGTTCCCTCAGACTTGGTGGTTGTAGAGGGGACCAGGACAGGGGCGCACATGCATGGGGAGTGCGTCCCTGTAGTTTTATTGCTGTGTTGGTGAACAGAGAGGGCCCGATCGGGAGCAGAGTTGTTCGGAGCATCTCACGACTCAATCGTTCGCTTCCAATAGCGTTTGATAGCGAAGGCTTCGGTATGTCTGTCCACAAGTTCCAGAGAAGCGACATAGGCTTCAAAGATATCCTCATCGTGTCGGACGTAATTGAAGGCTTGGCGTAAGATGTCCACTGCTCCTTCATAATCAGATGAGGTTGTCAGGGTGTGTGCTACCTGAAGAGTAAGTCGTTTGATCTGTCCCTCAAAGTCCAATCGAGTAGACTCGAAAAAATCTCCGTAGAGTGTTGGGAAGGCACTCCCTTGCTTCACAATGTCCAGTGCTGAACAGAGTTCCTGTTTCGCCTTCCTCACGTTAAGAATCTTCATCGCTCTGGCACAGCTCAGCAGGTGTTCTGCGGCGTCGAGAAGATCAACTCGCACAACGTCAAGGTTCAGGCGAGGTGGAGCAGCGCGATGTGTAATGAGGCTCTCCTTGCCGAGCAGCTTTCGCAGTCGAGAGACTATGATACGGATATAGTTCCCGGCGTTCTCTTTGTCGGTGACATCCTCGGTTGCCACCAATCGGAACTCCTCTACCGAGAGTTGTTTGGTTAGCATCTCTCCAGCGATAATCAGGCCCAAGGTCTGTTTTACTCTGGCTCCTGTCACTTTCTGCGGTAGTTCATTCGGTGCAGTCACAGTAATTGAGCCAAGCATCGAGATTAGAATCTTCTGCTCTTTCTTCTGCTGCGGCTCACTCTCGGGGCTATATGCCTGCAGATTCTCTTTGGTTATCTGCTCTGCACGTACCCTCCACTCCACATGCTGTTTCTTCGGCAGAAGACCATCGGCCATCTCAATAAAGGGTTCCATCAATCCAGCCAGTCTGTTTTGTGATGTCCAGGCGAGGGCATTTACAACACCCTCTCGGGTTGCCTTAGCCAGAGCCATCGGCATCGTCTCCTGCACGCTGTTATATATCATTTCGAGGAGCGGGATTGCTAATCGAAGGAACCAGAGCTGATGCTGGTGAACAGGTTCTGTGGTCAGGAGTGCTATAATGTCGGATAACTGTGCCTTGTCGAGCTTCTGCTTCTCGACAGCGGATTGCACTAAAGATTCAAGGGGGCGAATGCTGACGGGGAAGGGGTGCTGAAGGAGTATGGCAAGCTGTTTTAAATCTCGGCGAAGAATGTAGTGTGCGAGCAAGGCATCGGGACTTGTTGGTAGATACTCGTTGTTCTGAGCATTCTTCTCTTCAGGTAAAAGTTCCTGTGCTACAAGCATAAACTCCTCGGCTCGAGAAGTCATGACACTCTTGTCCAGAATTGTCGACACAAGTTTGTTGCGTAAAACTTCCTCGATGTTGTAGACTGAGGAAGGGACTTCATTCGAAGAGCAGACTCGGTACAAAATGTCTGAGAGAACAGTCCGAATCTGTTCTGGAGGGAAGCCGAGGTAGATCATCAACTCCGTTTGGTGTCCATACAGAATATTCTTCCGCATCATATCGGGATTCATATGCCCTTGAAGGTGGTACTGTATCAATTCCCAACCTCTGTGGACATTTCCGCTTAGAGTATGCATGGTGAGATACGACCAGAAGAAATCCCAGTAACGTTCGCGTGAGACAGAGCCGGCGATCTGTTCAGCGAGTTTCTGTTTTGCCGCGAGAGCTTCTTCAGTATCAAACGTGAAGAGAAGTCGAGAGCCGACTAAGACCAAAAGGTGGGAGTAAAGTGGATCGTTCACTGGAATAGTGCTCAGGAGGGTTGTGAACTCATCTTCGACCCAGCGGGAAATGTTGATGTCAGGTTCACTGCGAAATGTTGTGGCAACAGTAAAGATCAGGTGAATAAACCCTTCTGTCGTTCGTATCTCGGGAAAGCGATCAACCAATTCCTTCCCTTCAGCAATTATCTCCTTCAGCTGTGGTCCCCACGGGCGTCTGGAATCGAATGTTGCCCCCAGTGCTCCAGCCCGCAGCACGGCTTCTTCGAGATTCTGGGGGTTGCGGGTAATACTCTTCAATTCTTCATTAGCGGCAGCATAGTGCTCAATCTCTTCGGTCACATCATAGTGGCAGACTTTCATATCGAGGGCTTTTACGTGATTGTTCAACTTCTCCATACCCTGCCATTGATCTGCATATCGGTCGTGAAATGCGTAGAACAGCGGATTAAATGTCATAGCAAGGATTGGCGAGAGATTGCTGACAATCAGAGTCTTCTCGTGAAGCCATTGGAATATTCTGGATGTAAGAGCAGAACTGGCCTCATCCCAGTTCGCTTCGGCAATCAGTTTCATTCCGGTTATTGAGTAGAAGGCTCCATCCGATTCAATTAGCGAGAGAATGGGGATATCGGCAAAGTCCACATGGTGGAGAAGCTGTTGGTGAACAAACGTGTGAGAGAACCGCAACGGAATATCTGCCTTTGTTGATCCCCACAGTGGTTCAATGAAGTGGACAGCATCTACAATTACCCCTTTCTTCTTTAGTGAAGCGAGAATAGTTGTGGTGTTTGGTAGAAGTGCTTCGGCTGCTTCAATCGAAAAAACCTCTCCCAGAAGAGAAAGTCGTCGTGTCCACCGCATTTCGTCAGATGTCAAATGCCAAAGAAGTTCGGCTGACACGGCAATAATCAGACTGTTGACCTTCGACTGAATATTCTGTCCGAAATTCATGTTCCCCTGACGAATCGAGAGAAGATAGCGGAGGAGTTCTGGCATCACCGATGCCAGGACCAGTGGACTCCCATAGGTTGATTGATAGACTTGAGTAGTAATGTCGTGATGATTGGAAATACCGTAGTGAGCCAGTAGTGCCTTTGTCTCCTTGAGATTGAAAGGGCCGAGATCGAGAGTTCGTTTGATGTAGGGGAGGATGTTGATGTAGACAGAGTTCCGTCCCGGACGGGAACTGGCGAAGAGACAGAGAGGTGAAGAGCGGAGTCCTGCAATCAGATTCTTCAGTTCAAATGCTTCGTTCTCATTCAGTAGGTGCAGATCTTCAAGCAGAAGGACAGTTGGGCGAATTTGCAACAGGTGTTGTAGTGCCGAGAAAACACTCTCCGACGTTGCTATAATCTTACGTGGATAGAGTTTACGAACCGTATAGTTATTCGAGAGTGCGTTGCTGAGCATTCCCGTAACAGAGGTCGCTGAGTCTGGATAAAACCGTGTGGAGATAATGACTGCGTCTGATTCGGGAAACTGCAGCAAAGCCTGTTCCAGAAGACGACTCTTGCCAATACCGGCTTCGCCACTTATCCACATCA
Organism: Kapaibacterium sp. (SeqCode); assembly: GCA_050248595.1. Taxonomy (GTDB): domain Bacteria; phylum Bacteroidota; class Ignavibacteria; order OLB7; family OLB7; genus JAGWAZ01. The sequence continues at coordinate 3,340 of JBFWSB010000241.1, read as the reverse complement.
CGGCAATTTCATCACCGTGAACGGCCTCGTCAAAGAATCCGCGGATTTGCGTGAGTTCATCTTCTCTGCCAATAAATGGCAAGCCGATAAAGTTCTCCTGTGTAGTCATAGAATGTCTGCGGGGGTAGTGACTCAGATTCTTCTTGGAGGTCGGGCATCTCTCATACCAAGATCTTATTGATCTGTTGGTATAGTAAGAGAGACTCCTGGACTGGGAGTATAGACCTATCCTGACATGGAGTTAGAACATTTTTGGGCATGGTTTCAGTACTGGAGGCCACAGAGAGTGTTTCAAGTACATTCCAGTCTGGATAGACGAAACCGTAGACTACCAGTAGGAAGTATTCTTACTGAAACAAAGGGAGTGTCAAAATAATGACTTAAGGCTTCTCGGAAAGACAAAGATAGAGAAGATTATTATACTCGAAAATGAGTTGGGCACTACTCATGTCAGGCATATGGGAGAACAGAATTCCGGCAATCCGGTTGGTTGGATCGATAAAGAAGCTGGTGTGGGTGGCACCTACCCAACCAAAGGTTCCGGGAACTTTGCCGAGTGGATTTGGAGAAAGGCTTACGGAAACCCCAAGGCCAAAGCCAATACCGGGGAATGGAACTGAGCCAATAGTAACGGGAAGCGCTGAGTCAGGTAGGCTATTGGTAGTCATCAGCTGGAGAGAAGTGGGACTCAGAATTGTGGTTCCGTTCCAGCTCCCACCATTCATGAGCATTTGACAGAATGTAGTGAAATCAGTTATTGTGGAGACGAGTCCGGTGTTCCCTCGGGGGAAGGAGTGGTAGTATTTCTGATCCGGCATCCAAACCTGAGTCAACTCTCCACTTTCATTCGGCACATAGAGTTGGGCAAGTTGATCCATCTCTTCTTCGGGGACAAAGAATTGTGTGTGGGTCATATCGAGCGGAACAAATATATACTCGTTGAGATATTGATCGAACGGTATTCCGGAGACAATCTCCACAACTCTTGCCAAAACGTCTGGGCCGTGACTGTAGGTGAATTTGGTCCCCGGCTCAGCACACAGAGGGAGTGCCGCAAGTTTAGAAACCAATGTATCCAACGTCGTAACATCACCGGTAAGTCGCTCCCGATAGAGTTCTCCCAGATCGTTTTGTTCAAGTCCAGACGAAAGTCCACTGGTGTGGTTAAGCAGATGTCGGATTGTTATCGGGGTTGAGGGCTTCTTACCAGTAGTGAATACTTTTGTCTCTGCAAACTCCGGGATAAACCGAGAAATAGAATCATCAAGTGAGAGCTTCCCTCTCTCCACAAGCTGAAGCACTGCTACGCTTGTGATGACTTTGGTGAGTGAGGCAAGACGAAAATACGTGTTGTTATCTACCGGGTACTCTTTCGCCAGATTTCGATAACCCATTGTCGTGTGATAGAGAAGAGAATCGTCTTGTAGAACTACCGCTGCAAGCCCGGGCAAAAGACCCCGACGAATATATTCGCTAAAGTGTTCAGTCATCGGTGAGAAGTCAAGAGTATCAGTATAGGTTTTCAAAAGCAAAGTGTCAGAGTAAGAGAGATGGATGTTTTTTGTGGTAGGAGAAGAATATGAAAGGAGAAGCATCACCGGAAGTAACATGCTTTGTGTGGTGAGTCTTCTACATACCTGAAAGGAGAGTGGGGCACAGAACTTTTGTCGGTTCACCATAGTATTGCCAAGTGTCTGTTCTACTGTTATAGTTTTTCGTCTGCCGATGTTGATTTGTGATGAACTATGCTGGGTAGCCCTCTGTTGAAGCGAATATAGTGGCGAAGTCGTGTTGGTTCGGTGAGGGAAGATAATTTGAGACGGGGATTGTTATGGTTTTGCGGCAGGATTGAAACGGTATTGAAAAGTGTTGTTATGGCACGGGAGGTATGTTGGTGTTGTCCCCCTGGATAACAGGAACAACCACCGAAAACCAGACGAACAAATGATCTTCCGTACGATCTTTGCAATCATATTCGCGATCTCCCTTCCCGTTCTCGCGCTTCACTCTCAGCCAGTGACTGATGGACAAGGGAACGTCGGCATCGGGACTATTGCCCCCCACCAGAGTTCAATTCTTGAAACGTCCTCAACTGCTAAAGGAATGCTCTTGCCTCGCCTGAGTACTGCTCAGCGAGATGCCATCGTCCGTCCAGCTCACGCTCTGCTGATCTTCAACACCGACGACTCAACCTTTCAGTATAACTACGGCGACGAGTTCCGACCACTCTGGTATCGACTTGTCGTGGTCGATAACAATGGCCAGCTCCGTGCTCCACTCAGCCCCGGTGCACTCTGGTATGGAGGAGCCGACTCCGTCGCTACCGAACTGGCTCCGGGATCACCGGGAGATGTGTTGGTGATCGATTCTACCGGAAGTCGTCCCGCCTGGCAGCCGATGGGGCTGCTGAATTACTGGAGACTCGGGGGAAACAGTGCTCCATCGTCGAATATCCTTGGAACACTCGATGCGACAGATATTGACGTTCAGACCAACGGAACAAATCGAATGGTGATTGATGGAACGACGGGCGACGTTGCAATATCGAGCAGTCTGTCATTAAACGGGAGCACAACACCATTCAGAGTCAACGGGAATAGTGGTGCCAGTGGAGAGCTGCTCCAGTCAGGCGGAGCTGGGACAACACCAGAGTGGAGTAGTGACCTGAACGTCAACTCTGTCACGGTCGACTCGTTGACTGTCAACGAGTATGCGAACATCACCAACAACATCTTCACGACAGATTCTACGGTCTTCAACACGAACGTCACCTTCAATGACACAGCGGTCTTCAACGACTACACGAACATCAACGGCGTGGAGTTCTTTGTCGACTCGACGGTGAACTTCTGGAATCAGGTGACGATCAACGTCGACTCGACAGTGGTGAATAACATGTTCGTGTCGAACGACACGGCGATCTTTAATGGCCCGACGATTTTCGGGGATACAGTGATCTTCAACACCCTGCCGAGCCTACCACTCTCAGAAGATGCCCTCTACGTTGGCGACATGAATGACGTGGCGACCGAGCTACCGACAACGAACGTGGCGGGAGCCGTTCTCCAACAAGATGCTTCTGGTTCGCCGATCTGGGATAATAACCTGAACGTCAACTCCGTCACGGTCGACTCGTTGACTGTCAACGAGTATGCGAACATCACCAACAACATCTTCACGACAGACTCCACGGTCTTCAACACGAACGTCACCTTCAGTGACACAGCGATCTTCAACGACTACACGAACATCAACGGCGTGGAGTTCTTTGTCGACTCGACGGTGAACTTCTGGTATCAGGTGACGATCAACGTCGACTCGACAGTGGTGAATAACATGT
>JBFWSB010000240.1:0-7251 GCA_050248595.1 Kapaibacterium sp. (SeqCode) | reverse complement strand
TTGTAGGAGATCTGCGTAACGGGGTAGTCAGGCAGACTATCAACACAAGGACCTTCCGCCCCATGCGGAAAGCGCCAGTAGGCAGTCTCATCAATGTACCACTCCCAATCTTGCATTCCAACGAATGCAACCTGCCCATGATGTAGTCTCTCTGCGTCGGTTTGATACTGACTTGATTCGATAAAGCGTGCAAACTCTCGGTTCGTCACTTCGTGGCTGAGGATATAAAAGGAATCAAGCGCAACCTTCCGCTCTGGATTGGATGGATGCCCCTTCGCACCAACGGTATAGGTTCCACTTTTCACGCAGACATATTCAGCGTCAGAAAAGAGAACTTCTTCCCTCTCATCCTCGTTGTGCGGAAGCCAAAGAGTAAGTAGAAGTAGAGTGGCAATAACAAACAACATTAGTATCGTGGGAATTGAGGTATTCCTTCTTCTTTTTTCCATGCTTCTGCTGAAGTGGTTTGCAGGAAAATTCGCGAAAGCTCAAGTATTTCTTTTTCAAGCTCAAGAGTGTACTCTAATTGATTTTCATTCAGCATATCACCTTTCGAACTCTCTTCTGTATGAAACCGGGTTTGGAAGGACTCCCGAACCTTCTGACTTGTACGTTCTCCTTCTAACATAACCTGGCAATCTTCTTGATGAAGTAAAATCAGGATAGCAGAAGCAAGGTAATAGCGAATATGCTCCTGAGAGTGAATACCATCAAAGGAACTATCTGGTTGGAAGGGAACATGTGAAAGTGTCGTGACAAGGTCGGGAAGAAGCTCACTCCCATTTAAGTCACAGAGTATCCGAAGCATGGCTCCACTACATGCTGAACTGTAGGGTTTGTTTAGGTCTGTGTTGATGATCGCTTTCCGAATAAGGTCTATTACTTCGCTTCTCGCTTCCCTCAGGAATTGAAGTTGACGCTTGCTAATGTTCATCTCTATATCATCCATTGGGAATCCCCCTACGTCCAGAACAGGGACTTTTTTGAGAATCCAGATACCGCAGAACTGATCAAACTGCTCAGGATGGTTGATGCACTCATCCAGCAACTCTTCAGGAGTCATCGCACCTAAAATTGAATCATAGTTTTCTGGAATCTTACGATCCCAAAGCATTACGGATTCCACATTGGCGGACGTAGAATCTTTCGTTTCTTCTCTCCTCTGTAGAGTAGTATCCTCACCCAATCCAGCAGTGTTAAAAATACCTGTATCTGTATCGACAACTTGGTAGAGAGGAGGGAGTGACGATGCTGTTGAAGTTCCTCCACGTTCAATAAGGTAGACCGCTCCTATAGAAAGTAAAAGTGATAGAATGATCTTCATTGTAGTACCGAATGTTGGTGAACAATCTGGTTTGGTTGTTGACATGAATAGGATGTTCGCATAACGTCGAGAACGATTCGCCAATATATCAGAAACATTGATACTGGAATGCCCTTCTCAACACCCACTCCCTTCATTCTGAAATGTCTCTTAAGTATCTTTTCAGTAGATGACCTTTAAAATTTCAGATAGATCAAGATCACAATGCACTTCCAACCGGGCGAAACGAATATCATCTGCACGAACGCTGAGGTGAGTCTTCACTTCTATCGAGATATTCTCGGGTTCACTTTCGTTGAGGAGGATAGAGGAGCCTGTCGCCTTTCTTCAGGTGAGCGAACATATCTACTTCTCCCCTTCGCAACGGAGAAGAGACCCGAACACCCCTACTGTGCAACTCCAGAGTTCTCACTCGACCTCTACGTTGAGAGCGTAGCGGAAGCTTATACCTATCTTAGGGACGCTGGAATCACCTTCATCCGCCACTGGGAGGAGGGAAAGCCAAGCTGTATCATACGCGACCCAGATGGGTTGGCCATTGAAATCATTCAGCGATAACTGAAATTTGAACAGGGAACAGAGACTAATTCAACGATTGCTTCCCACTAACTGCTAACCACTATCTACTAACTGCTATCTACTATGACGGCAACAGGCACATTCAACGTCCAACTCCAACCTTTAGAATCTTACTCAACTGGAACCAATGAGATGGCACTCGGCAGGATGTCGATTGACAAGACGTTCAACGGCGATCTCAAAGCGGTCAGCAAGGGAGAAATGCTGAGTGCGCGAACGCCCGTTCCCGGCTCGGCTGGATACGTTGCACTCGAACAGGTTGAGGGGACTCTCAACGGCAAGGAAGGAACCTTCATCCTCCAACACTTCGGCGTAATGAGCGGCGGGGAGAATCGGCTCCTTCTCGAAGTTGTCCCACACTCTGGAACCGGTGAACTATCGGGTCTGGCGGGAACGATGGAGATAAAGGTTGAGGAGGGAGAGCATCGGTATTTGTTTGAGTATGAACTTTCGCAATAGCAGATTATCTTCACCACCAATCATAAGAATGAACAGACTATCATGGATCTAAAAATCATCAACGTACCTATCGAGCAAGTCTATGCTGTTCTTGCTGACTACCGCTCACGATATCCAGCAAGTAAGGAGTATCCTTTCATACTTGAGAGCGAAGAGACTTTCGAACTATTGAAAGAGGCAGCGCAGTTTATCCCAGAGTCAACATCTGAAATCATTCAATCTTCTTACAGCATTGATCCCAGTGAATGGTTCGCCACAAGACGTGCAGAGGACGAGATGGATGGGTTTACGGAAGATTTGGTATTAGGAGAATTGCCGGAAGAATTGCTTGCAGAAATTCAAAATGTGGCATCCAGCGATGATCTCAGCCTTGAACAAACAACGTACAAGGGTCGAAGCACTGGATCAGAAATTCTTATAGGATTGGTTTCGATAGAGGAACCATGGCACCTTCCTGCAATATTGAAGTATGGGGATTGGAACGAGTGTCCCCATCCATCGGTTCAATGTGCTCTGCACCGCAAGTGGCAGAATGAGTATGGTGCAAATATCATCGCTGTCACTCAAGATACAATCGAATGTGTTGTACAGATGCCACCTGTAGATATGGAAGGATCGCTTGAGTTGGCTTGGCAGCACTATTGGTATTGTCGTGACATTGTTGAGCAGGGATGTGAGACGGTTTCACTACTTGCTGCTGCATACTTGAGTTCAAAGTTTTGGTACTTCTGGTGGGATTAATCCCCTCAATAACTTCAAGTGCTTGTACGACCAGTTGAGATTACGCCGGATCCTAATTGATATGCTGCGTGTATAGGCAATCTCCGAATACTTCTCTGGAGTAGACCCTCTACGATATTTTCTCAATTCAGTCAGAATACGATTACCCGATCATAACATCACTCCCCCTCTCCTAAACCAGATCATAACACTCCTCCCCTCTCCTTCGATCCTAACTTGCAGCACTCAATAAGCAACCCATGCGCTCCCATGTAAACAGTCTGCAACCACTAACAAAGGATTAGGAGATTCGACAGATGAGAGAACTTGTTCGGAACGTAAAAACTGCTGCACGGCGTGTAGTTGTTGCCGGTGGAATTCTTGCTACGGGAGCCTTCTTCAGCCAAACGGCATTGGGTCAGTCTCAACCCTGGACGGTTGAGTTGAGTCACCTCGGTACATATCAATCTGGATTGTTTGATGAGGGGGGAGCGGAGATTGGTGCATACGATGCGCGATCCGAACGAATCTTCGTCACCAACGCTGGCGACAACAGCATGGATGTGCTCGATGCGAGCGACCCAGAGAACCTGACGCTCGACTTTACTGTCGACCTCTCCAGCTATGGTGGCGGTCCAAATAGCGTGGCAGTCTATCGAGGCCTTGTGGCTGTTGCAGTTCAGGCTGATGAGAAGACCGACAATGGTTCGGTTCTCTTCTTCAACACCGACGGCGACTTCTTGAACAGCGTTGAGGTAGGGGCACTCCCCGACATGCTCACTTTCACCCACAATGGACAATACCTGTTAGTAGCAAACGAGGGAGAGCCGAACGACGACTACGATGTTGACCCGGAAGGTTCTGTCAGCATTATTGATATGAAGGGGCGGATATCTCAACTCAGTTCTTCCGACGTTTCAACCGTTTCGTTTACCTCACTCAACTCGGCAACACTCGACGGAAGCATTCGCATTTTCGGACCAGGTGCAACGGTAGCACAAGATTTGGAGCCGGAGTATATCGCAATCAGCCACGACTCCAAGTATGCCTACGTGACTCTTCAGGAGAACAACGCGATTGCCGTAATCGACATCAAGCGAGCTTCACTTCTTTCAATCTTCGGTCTCGGATTCAAAGATCACAGCGCAGCAGGAAATGGCCTCGACGCAAGTGACCGTGACAACGAAATCAACATCGCAAACTGGCCAGTCTACGGAATGTATATGCCAGATGCTATCGCTGCCTACCACTACCGTGGAGACGACTATTTGGTGACTGCAAACGAAGGTGATGCGAGAGATTACGATGGATTTGCCGAAGAAGAGCGAGTGAAAGATCTCACGCTCGACCCAACAGCCTTTCCTGATGCAGACGATCTTCAGGAGAACGAAGAGATTGGTCGCCTTACCGTTACCACCGTCAACGGTGACACAGACGACGATGGCGACTACGACGAACTCTACGCATTCGGTGCTCGCTCCTTCTCGATCTTCGCAACCGATGGAACGTTGGTCTACGACAGCGAAGATGACTTCGAGCAGATCACTGCTCTACTCTACCCCGACGACTTCAACTCCACAAACGATGAGAATGGCTCCTTCGACAATCGGAGCGACAACAAAGGGCCAGAACCGGAAGGCTTGGCACTCGGCACAGTTAGAGGACGCACCTACGCATTCATTGGACTTGAGCGAATGGGGGGCGTAATGGTATACGACATTACCAACCCAAGTGCGCCGAGCTTTGTTGAGTATGTGAACAACCGCGACTTCTCTGGGGATGCAGAGGATGGGACAGCCGGTGATCTCGCACCGGAAGGGATTCTCTTCGTTGACCAATCTTCAAGCCCAACAAACTCCCCTCTGTTGATTGTCACCAATGAAGTCAGTGGAACAACAACGGTATATGAGGTCAATAGCCTCCAGTCAGGAAGTGGAAAGAGCCTGTCCGAAGGGTTATCAACAGATGGTGAATTGGAAACGATTAGCCCGAATCCAGCAACAACGAATGCAACGATCACTTTCGAGATGAAGAGAGATGGGAGAGTGTCGCTTGAGATCGTGACAGCAAGTGGTGAGAAGGTTGCCACACTCATCGAGGAGGAGAGAAGTGCAGGGGAGAATTCCGCAACGCTCAACCTCTCAGAGCTTCCGCAGGGAACTTACTTCTCCCGCCTGACAATTAATGGTCACATCACTTCAGTTCGTCCGATTGAGATCGTTCGATAGAAACCCCAAGCCTTTGCCCCCCCACGCAGGCTTTGCCGTCTGCACTCACAGAGGAAGCACTCCGGATGAATTCCGGAGTGCTTTTTTCTTCCAATCTATCCCCTCATTCCTTCAACTCTTCTCCAAAAATCTTTTGTACGTTTGGAGAAATAGATTCTATCAGGTTAGTCTACTTTTACGAGCACCAAAACATAACTATGCCAACACTTCTCGCAACTGCTCCTGTTCTTTTGGTTCGCAACGTTACTGATGCCGCAAACTATTATCGAGACAAACTTGGCTTTACCTACGACAAGCTTTGGGGAGATCCTCCCGACTTCTGTATGGTAGAGCGTGATGGCCTCACTCTTATGCTCAGCGAGTTGCCCGCGAATGCAGAACATCTTCCCCACTGGCAAGTGGTAGAGAATGTGTGGAACGCATATTTCTGGGTAGATGATGCAAAGGGACTCTACGAAGAATTCCAGAAGAGTGGGGCAATCATCGACTACGAACTTGGTATGAAACACTATGGCGTTCTGGAGTTTGGAGTGCAGGATATAGATGGGCACGATTTGGCATTCGGGCAGATTGTAGAATAATCAGATTCTTCAGGGAAGAAACGCTCAACTCAGAATCGTTTTCATCCAACAGCATTCACAGATAACCTCCACATATTTTATCAAGCTATGCCTTCTCCATTTTTTCCGTCAGAGTCAGTATTCACCGTAGGTGCTGACGGCACTGTTTTTAAGGGTCAGCAGAAAAGCCGCCCGAACGACCAGTCGTATGATTTGTCTGTCATCGAGTTTCTTGACGACGGATCGTTTGCAGAGCCTGCCCAGCTTGAGCGGACTCTCAACGCAATCGAGGAAGCACGAACCGATAATCCGAATGGAGTACTTGTCCTCCTCTTCATTCACGGGTGGCACCACAACGCAGATTGGGATATCAACGATCCCTCTGGAACAAAGGGAGACACACACTTCCGTTCGTTTCGCGAGATACTTCGCCACTTAACATTGCGTGAGGCCGAACGCTATTTTCTGCAGGCGTCCGGTCGGCGCGTTCTCGGTATCTACCTCGGGTGGAGTGGGGCAGCCGATGGGTGGTTGGCTGGATTAGGGCCGTTGAAGAATTTGAGTTTCTGGGATCGATACGAAACAGCAGAGAATATCGGCAAGGAAGATTCACTGCGAAGAACCCTCCAAGAGATTGTGGTCGCAGTAAAAGACCCTCTGAAGAATTCATCCTCGGAGACTGAATCTCCCCTTATCCTGATTGGACACTCGATGGGTGCGCTAATGCTCGAATCAGCCTTCCTCTCACTCTTGAAAGCGGAGGATCAGCCGCTTCTCCGCCAACAAACCGCATCCAACGATCGCGGCGTTGTTATTCAGCGAAACGGACAATCGTTCTCCTTCCCAGATGTCCTGATTGCCTTGAACTCTGCGGCAGATTCAGAGATTGCTCAGGAGATTCTTCAAACGATGGAAGATCAGAAGTTCAGCAAGAAAGTGGAGGCCGATCAACTCAACTATTCTCCCCCTATGCTTATCTCCGCAACTTCCGAAGCCGACAGTGCAACAGGTAAGATTTGGCGGCTTGCACAAGGGATCAACTTCGGCCGCAGAACGGATGGACACGACGATTCTCTTTTCACTCACTCGTTTGAACGAACCGATCACCCCTGTTCCTGTCAGCCAGCCGGCATTATCGACTTTGGGCAAGATTGGCACTGTCTGCGCCCCCCTTCTCCTCCGGGAGTTCCAACACCTTCGTTCGCTGTCGACTTGCCAGCCCAGAAACGAACCGAACACTCGGCGTACCAACATGAACGCTACGAACTACGCCCTCTCGGTGACGGAATGAGCGAGCACCTCGCCTGGATTTTTCAGGTTCCGAAAGTTGTCATCAACGACCACAACGACATCGTCAACTTCTAGTCGATGCTCCTCGTTC
>JBFWSB010000239.1:0-7254 GCA_050248595.1 Kapaibacterium sp. (SeqCode) | reverse complement strand
TGCTATAATCATCTTTTCTTCTCAGATCAAAGATATTCTTGGGCTTACAACCGGTGAAGTCCCAGCCGATTTTCTTGAAAAGTGGGGAGTATACATTCAGGCTGTTGCGAGTGTTAATCTATACTCATTGCTGCTTGCTGCTGGGACCGTTCTCATTGTTCTTTTCACTCCAAAAGTTTTACCACGAGTTCCGGGGGCACTCCTCGCGATTATTCTTGCCACAGCGGTTGTTGCGATCTTTTCAATTCCAGTAGATACAATAGGCTCTCGTTTCGGCTCAATACCAAACAGTTTCCCCCTGCCTAAAATTCCTGATGTCGACTTCGCTACGTTTAAAGATCTGCTCCAGCCAGCTATTGCTATCGCGTTGCTTGGTGGGATCGAATCGCTTCTCTCCGCCGTTGTTGCCGACGGAATGATTGGGGGAAAGCATCGGTCGAATATGGAGCTTGTAGCCCAAGGTGGAGCCAATATTGCGTCAGCACTCTTTGGTGGCATTCCTGCAACTGGGGCTATCGCTCGAACGGCAACGAATATTAAGAGTGGCGGGCGAACGCCGATTGCCGGACTTGTTCACGCAGGAGTTCTGCTGTTAATAATGCTTGCAGCAGCTCCCCTCGCCAGATTGATTCCCTTAGCTGCCCTCGGAGGGATCTTGGTTGTTGTTGCCTACAACATGGGGGAGTGGAGGTCTTTCTTTTCTGTCTTGCGAAGCAACCGATATGACAGAATTATTTTGTTGACGACCTTCTGCTTAACTCTTCTTTTTGATCTTATCGTAGCAATAGAAGTTGGCATTGTACTCTCATCCTTCATCTTTATGAAGCGGATGAGTGATCTTGCTCACATTGGGGTTGTCGAGACTGATGGCGATCAAGATTCAAACGGAGATCATACGTTCGAGGAGGAGTTGTCTGCGATACCTGATGGTGTAGTGATCTACGAGATCGAGGGACCTCTCTTCTTTGGTGCTTCACAGAAGTTTCAGCAGACAATGAATGATATACAGGAACATATCAACGTGATTATCCTCCGTTTGCGGCACGTTCCAATGATTGATGCTACAGGTATGTTCCGACTTCGTGAAGTAGTAAAGTCCTATCGTAAACAACAAACCGGTGTGATTCTATCGGGTGTATCACCGAGCATTCGATCAGAATTGTTGAAAGCTCATGTGATTGAAGAAGGGTACATTTGTTCTGATATTCAATCTTCACTTGAGTTAGCAAACACCATTCGCGCTAAACAAATTGCAGGAAATGATAGCCCTTGAATCTATTATCAGGGGGCGTCCTTCCGCACAATCAACATCTATGCATCAACTTCTTTTCTTCGACATTGACGGCACAATTCTGAAGGTTCAACGCGAACTGACACACCGGCTTGTGATTGAGGTGATTAACGAGGTGTTGGGGAGAGAAGATGAGTTTAGCGTTCCAGAAACCTATCGCTTTCACGGTCGAACCGATCATGCAATCTTTCTCGACCTCTGTGAGTTTCTCGGTCACTCAAGAGACCGGACTGCTCCTTTGATACCAACCTTTGAACGTTCATTAATGCAGAGGTGGAATGCCCACCTTAACTCTACTACGGTGAGTATCCTCCCCGGCGTTGCCTCCTTACTCGATATTCTCCATGAAGACGAAGGGATGACACTCGGACTTCTGACTGGGAATCTTGCCGATGGAGCGCGAGCAAAGTTGGAACCACACAACATGAATCGGTACTTCCGTTTTGGTGCATTTGGGTCGGATGCCATCAACCGAAACGATCTCCCACCAATTGCGCTGCAACGTGCTAACGAGTTAAACGGAAGTAGGTTCTCGTTTGACCATGCGGTTATTATTGGGGATTCGAATCGCGATATAGAGTGTGCGAAGGCGTGGGGGATCCGCTCGATAGCTGTTGCAACTGGTGGACTTTCAACCGACGAGTTGCGTGCACACGATCCCGATCTCCTCCTTGATTCGTTAGAGGATAGTGAGACATTTCTAAATTTTGTTCGACCATAATCTGCGTGGTTTCTTGTGTAGATTTTTGCGGGGGCTTTGATATTGGAGCACCACAAAAAGCACCAAGAACACGAAGGAAAGTATCTGTAGGTTTGTTCATGAAAATCATTTTCTCAGCAATCGTTCTCTTCACAATTCTGCTCTCAAATCTCTTACAGGGGCAAGTCCTTCCCGGGGTCGATGTTCTCATCGAAAACGATTTCGCTGAAGTGAAGGGGAAGCGAGTCGGGTTGGTTCTCAACCAAACGGCGGTTCGCCGAGATGTTCGCCACATGACACTCGATGCCTTCCTCGCCACCGACAAGTGCAAACTCACAGCTGTTTTTGCCCCTGAGCATGGAATTGATGGAGGAGTTCTTGCCGGTGAGGATGTTGATGCGGAAGTGCGCGAAGGGTTGCCGATATACTCACTCTACGGCAGCACAAAGAAGCCGACAAAGGAGATGCTCAAGAATGTTGACGTGGTGATCTACGACATTCAAGATATTGGCGTTAGAAGCTACACATACATATCCACTCTCTTAAAGGTGATGGAGGGATGTGCCGAGCAAAAAGTTCCGTTAATCGTACTGGATCGTCCAAATCCGATTGGAGGAGATGTCGTTGATGGAAATGTTCTCGATATGAACTTCAAGTCATTCGTTGGTCCTGCTCCAATTCCATACGTTCACGGGTTGACCGTTGGTGAGTTGGCAATGATGACAAACGAGGAGGGGTGGTTACCTGGTAAAGTAAAGTGTGATCTCACAGTAATTCGGATGAAGGGGTGGACTCGATCAATGACATGGCGAGAGACTGGACTTCTCTGGATACCGACATCACCCCACGTCCCCAAGCCTGAGAGTGCATTTGCAATTGCGGCAACGGGAACCATTGGTGAGATTTCAATTATCAATATCGGCGTGGGCTACACAACGCCATTTGAGTTGATTGGCGCACCTTGGATGGATGGACGTGAGTTTGCCGGATATATGAATGCGCTGGAAGTACCTGGCATTTACTTCCGCCCAACAAGCTACAAACCCTTCTATGCAATGTCATCCGGGCAGATGTGTGGCGGCGTACAGCTGCTTCAGGTTGGCGAACAATGTGCCCCATTCACAGCGACAATTGCTCTGCTGACAACATTGAGGGATAAGTATCCCGATCAGAAGTTGCTTGCGAACGTGAAGAGTGATCGTTGGGAGATGTTCGACAAAGTTTGTGGAACCGATCAGATTCGGAAGAAGCTGCTATCAGGTGAATCCTTCAAAGATATTGTCGAGTGGTGGCAGAGTGACCTGAAGAAGTATATCACCAAGCGGGAAGAGTATTTGTTGTACGAGTAGGCTTTGTGCTCTTGGTGGTGAAACTTACCACCAAGAACACCAAGAGACACCAAGTTTTTTTGAGAGGTGTTAGTCGGCTGTTCTTGGATAATCTGTTGGTTGGTATCCAAGTAGCTTTAGGGGGAGCTTCATCAAGAATGGAATTGATAGTCCTGCACCAACGCAATCAGCGATCCAATCGAAAACATCTGCGGTTCTACCTGGAACAAACATCTGGTGAACTTCATCTGTTGCCCCGTAGAGAGCTACGAAGAGAAAGGCAAAGAGGACAAGTTTTCCTCGTTCAAACTGACTCTTTCTTCCGAGCCATGTTATTGCACGGTATGCCAGAAGAGTCATCAGAAAGTAGGCGACGATATGGTTGAGCTTGTCCTGAAAGTCAAAGCCAAAGTTTGGCATTTCAGGAAGGGGGAATGAGCTGAGGGTGAATATCCCAACGCAGTAGACGAGAAGTGGAAGAACGTAGAGTACGATTCCTTTTCCGCTATTCTGTACCATCAATAAAGTTCTGCAAATGCGTGTGGAAGATAGTTGAGAAGATCGCTCGCCACCATTCCGTGGGGTGAAAGCTCTTCGGCAGCAAGGTCACCTGAGCGGCTGTGGAGGTAGACAGCGGTGAGGACTCCGGGAAGCATGTCGTTCGCGTCGCGACCCGCCACAAGTCCAGTAATAATGCCGGTCAGCACATCACCTGAACCTGCCGTTGCCATGCCGGGATTTCCAGTACTATTTATCCAAGTCTCACCTTCGGGTACTGCCACGACAGTAGGGCTTCCCTTCAGTACAACAATCGCCTCAAACTGCTTTGCAGCCGAACGAGCATATCCAAGTGGGTCGGCTGCAATCTCTGCACTTTCAGTTCTGAGAAGTGCTGCAAGTTCACCATAGTGTGGAGTGATAATCAAAGGAGATTCTCTTTTCTGAAGTCCTTCTGGTTCATCGATGAAGGCGTTCAAGCCATCAGCATCGAGAACAAGTGGAAGGGGAGAGTTCTGCACAGCTTCTCTCACAAAGTGCTGTGTGTATCCTCTGCGCCCAATACCAGGTCCAATAGCAATCACGCGAAATCGGTCGAGTTCTTCAGCAATCTTTGCGAAGGCATCGGCAGCAAACTCTCCCTGAATGCCTTCCACGTCGAGCGACATGATTTCAGGTGGAAGTTTTGGTAGGATGCCGGGTAGAGCAGATGCCGGTGATCCCAGCACAACTAATCCAGCCCCACTTGCGATTGCACCCGAGGCAGTTAGGACAGCAGCCCCCGGCATTGCTTGGCTACCAGCTAAAATCAAAGCTTTCCCACGGTCATACTTGTGCCGTCTCCGCTCCACAATTGGAAGTCCTTCAAAGGCAACACCCTCATCAATCAGTTGGCACTTGCTCTCATGATAGAGAAACTCTGGAGCACCAATATCGGCAACGAGAATCTCTCCTGATAGGTCGGGACCATCACATAACAATAACCCCGGTTTTAGTGCAGCCATCGTGACTGTTATGTCGGCATGAAAACTTTCTGATGACGATTCACCACTGTCAGCATCGAGACCAGTTGGAATATCAACGGCAACTTTCAATCCATCGAGTTCATTCGCCAAGTGAATCGCTTCTCTGTATGGAGAGCGTGGTTCTCCTGTTGCGCCTGTCCCCAACATTGCGTCGACTACAACAGAGTAGGAGGGGAATATCTCAGAAAAGTCGAGTGCGTCAGTATTTATCGAGATAATCTCAACGTCGAAGGGGCGGAGAATGTGAAGCTGGAGGGCAGCATCACTGCTCAATTTCTCTTCGTCAGAAAGGAGTAGGCAGGTGACCTGATATTCGTGAATTGCTGCGTGGCGAGCGATAGCCAGACCATCGCCACCGTTGTTGCCACCACCGCAGAGAACGAGCATTGTTGGATATTCTTCTTCCCCTACAACCTGATGAATTGCCTCAAAACATCCTCGGGCAGCATTCTCCATCAAAACTAATCCGGGGATACCGATCTCTTCAATTGCTCGTTTGTCGGCCTCATTCATCTGGCTCGATGTCAATATCGGCATCATCACGCACACCTTCTCTCTGTTCTACTTTCTTTAAAAATTGAATTCCCAATCGACGGCAGTACGGTTGTCTCGGTTGACTTCATCCCATGCGACAGTTGCGGCCACTACAGAACGTGCCCCAGCAACCAGCAGGGCGGAGGCACATGCATTTAACGTTGCTCCGGTTGTGAAGACATCGTCAGTGAGGAGCACCCTTGCACCGGCGACCTCTTTTGTCGTTACAGTGAACGCATCAGATACGTTCAAAAGTCGTTGCTTCGCACTCAACGTTGTCTGGCTTTGGGTATGGCGACGCCGTTTCAAACCGGAGTAGATCAGTGGTATTCCCCATGCCTTAGCGAAGCCAACGCCAATTTCTTCACCTTGATTGTATCCCCGCACTCTCAGCTTTGCTTTGTGGAGTGGAACAGGGAGGATCAGATCAATCCCTGAAAATTCCTGAAAGGCCATTAACGCCAAGCCAAGTTCTTCTCCCATTGCACGGCCAAGCGAACGACATCCCCTGTACTTGATTGCGTGGATGATTTTCTGCACTGGTGAATCTTGTTCGAAGGTGAAGAGTGAGCCAATCGCGTCGAGAGCAAGCTCATCAGGGTGATGGTGTTTTAAAAGACCTTCGAACATCTCATCAGGGTATGGGGCTGTTGTGAGTGTTGCGCGACAAGATTCGCAGATGCCGCGGAGCTTGGTCGATATTGGTTCGTCACACGATGGGCAGAGTGATGGTGCGATCAGGTGGAGGAGATCGCCTCCGAGGGTGGTGAGGTACGAGTTCATAGGTTTTTCTTTTTGGGTTTGGGTGCTATAGTGCCGAGCGATCCTCTCAGCTTAAAATAGATTTGTGCGGTCGGTCGCCACTCGATTCTCATGCGAGACATTACTTCTTCGAGTGTTGCCCCCTTATCAACCATCATTACGCCCGATGTATGGCGTAGTGAAAAAGGGGTCAGCCGTCTATCCCGACCACGCTTAACGCCACTTGCCTTCAGCCAACGATTCACAGCTTCTCGCATTCCACGAGATGTCATTCGGCTCCCCTTTGTGCGATTACTCAGGCTTGGGAAGAGTGGAGCCGCAGGGTTATGTTCTTCTTCACGATAACGACTTTCAAGATACTCATCGAGGGCAATTTCTGCTTCTTTGGAAATTATGACTCCTTGATCTTTTGAAGTCTTTCCCTTGCCCATCACATAGATCAACCGACTCCCATCGCTTCGCGCCCGAACGTCGCCAACATCGGCGTGAAGGCATTCGTGTTCGGAGAGGGAGCAGTAGAGCATCATGCAGATGATAGCAAAGTCCCGTTTTCCCTGGGTCGACTCACGATCAACAGCTTCGAGCAGGTCTTCAACTTCTTGATATGTCAAGAATTCTCGCGAATGGCGTGATGGACGGCGACCACCAACAACAGTCTTCGCAGGATTCACCTTCAGGACGCCGATGTCGATGAGATACTGACAAAAGCGGCGGAGAGCGGTCATATACGTTCCAACCGAGACATTCTGCAAGCCCTTCTTCTCGACGAGGTGGCGTTTGTATCGCTCAACATCGCGAGTTGTAAACCTGAAGCGCTTGTCGACCGGGAACCACTTGATGAACTCTCGAAGTGCCCGTTGATACGTTCCGTGCGTCTGCTTCTGTTTGCGTTCGCACTCAACAAGAAATCCTTCGAAGTGAGCCACAAGCTCCTTCACCGTCATCTTGACCGGTTTTTGTGTTTCGTCAACCATGAGTGCAAAGGTAAGAGGGTGGGGGTGTTATTGCAAGCGGGGGATATACCGATGAAATGATTCGTTGGGACATGGCGCGCCATGTCCCAACGAATCATTTCGAAAAAATCAATCAAACGCCTCCGCAATCACTCCACCACCA
>JBFWSB010000238.1:0-7269 GCA_050248595.1 Kapaibacterium sp. (SeqCode) | reverse complement strand
ACATCGTTTTAATGAACTTGATCTGCACGCGCAGTGAATCGACTTCGTAGAGATCAGGCATCGGGTCGAGTAGGTAGACCGGGATGTCGAAAATACTTCCGGGGCGTCCGGTGTAAACATCTCGCATCTCGACAACAACGGAATCATATCCCACCCCAACTAACTCAGCAGCGAGAGAATCTTCCGCGCAACTAACGTAGGGAAGCAAAACCGTGTCGCGACGAATGCGCAGCCTGTCGGGCCCGAAGCAGATTTCAATCGTCGTCGACTCTCCCGGAAGCAGAGGTGGCGCGATTGGTGTAGCCGTAGCAAAGGGAGGATCGATTCCTACTAACGGCCCACCCGGGTAGGGGGCGTTCCCAACATTCGTTAACTGCACATTAAGGCAGCGACTGCTATCTACTCGAACTGAATCGTAGTCGATTGTTGAAGGTGTCATCTGGAGAATTGGCGCAGCCCCCTCACCACGGAGAATCAGATAGCCTGCTGCCGACTTGCTCAGGTCTTCGGAGATTTGTTTGTAGACATCCAGAAGTGAAGCAGCATCTGAAGCAAGAAATGATCGCCCTCTCGTTTGGGCTGCAACGTTATCAAGATCGTTTAGAGCTTGAGGAGGAAGATCACCTATACCAATTGTATAAATGCGAACACCGGCTGCGTTCGCGGCTGCAATTGCTTGAGCGCGCGAGCCGACAAAGCAACTGTTTTCTCCGTCGGTCAAGACTACAATTACTCGTCTTCCCGGAAGATTTTCACGTTGGAGTTCCACGATAGTCCTCAACAACGCATCCCAAAGACATGTAAGACTGATAGCAGTATCTGGCACACTATTTTGGAGGACAACCGGATCAGTTGTATAACCAGCTAACCTCGCGAAATCACCAATATCTGAGAATCGATAGACTGCCGCAGTATCAACAACGGCGCGGAGAGTATCGCGAATTAAGTTCTTTAGGAACTCAACGCCAGCATCACGCGCTGCCTGCCTCTTTATCGTAGAGTCAGCTCCGAATTTTTCATCCATACTTCCACTGGCATCAAACACCGTCGCAATCGTTAACGAGTACCGACTGTCGGCTGTGAAGCGGACAAGCTGGGTATCAATGCGAGGAGCGTCTGGGGGGGAATAGCAGACATTGATAGTGATGCTACTGTCGGGGGGAAGACTGATTGGCAACGAGGGAAATGCTCCAGAAAATGGGGCGATAATCTGGTCGGCATCAGATATCACCGTCGTCGAACTCCCCACATTCCGAATCGTGATATTGCGACACTTCGTTGTCCCACACCGGGTTGTGTCGAAGTCGAGAAGCGGGGGAGAGAGTTGCAAAATTGGACCGATGTCGGGAGCTAAGTTCATCCCAGCCCCGTTGATTACTAAGTCAGCCGGACGACGACATGCTCCGTTCGCCAGCCTAAGGGTGTCGGGATAGAGGCCTTCCACCGTTGGCAAGAAACATATATCGACGGTAATAGAAGCTCCCGGAGAGAGCGTTCCGGTGATGGCCGGAGAAATGCTGTAAGGTGCTCCAACCGGAAGAATTTCCGAAAGAGCGATCGGCTCGTTCCCACTGTTGCTGATCGTGACCTGCTGGCATGTCTGCTTGTTCAGAACAATGCCCCCAAAGTTAATCTCTGTTGGATTAAAATCGACCGCAGCCGAACGTGAGAGTCCAGTTAACACGAGCGTATCCCGAGCAAGGTTCGCGGCATCTCCTGTGTCGACAGTCAACACGAGGTTATTCTGACTTCCGATTAGACCTGGAATGGTTGGGGAGAAACAGAACTGCAGAGTGACAATTGCCCCTGCCGAGACGGTGACCGGCGTATTAAATGCGGGAACAGCTGAAATCGAAAATGGTGTTTGCGGAGAAGTCAGCGAAAGAATTCGCAGTGGCCCGCTGGAGATATTCCGCAAAAGAATATCCTGACACTGGGATTGACCGCACGAAACATCAAACTGTGCAGTGTCCTCGCTGAGAATCAGATACCTGTCAAGCTGAGCCGAGAGTTTTTGTGCAGAGATGAGTGCTACACACAGGAATGATGCAAAGAATAACTGAAAATTCCGCATCGATAATGACCTTCTGTGAACGGGTTTCTACCTTCTGTTAATATACGTGGATAGATCAACCCAGCAGTTAGATCTCCGTTACGGGTGGAAGAGAGAATGAACATTCCTCTACTCCCACCACATGAACCGACTCGGGAACGATTTGATGCCAAGCACTTTTTTCTCTGTACTTTTGCGGCTTGCAATCAATCTTGAGCATATACAACTTCGCCCGTAACAATAGTTAGCCCCCTACGGATCGACCACAACGAACGTTCATCTACATTCTGGAGTAGAAAATGGAAAGAGGGAAACTACGGGTTCTATCTGCTGGGCTGATTGGCAACGTAATGGAGTGGTATGATTTTGCCGTCTACGGCTTCTTTGCCTCAACGATTGGAACTCTTTTCTTTCCGACAGGGAATGCTACCACATCCTTAATCGCTTCGTTCGGTGCGTTTGCTGCGGGCTTTCTTATGCGTCCAGTTGGCGCAATTCTCTTCGGACACATTGGTGATCTTCTCGGTCGCAAAAAAGTGTTGATGATCTCTGTGATGATGATGGCCGTCCCAACCTTTTTGATTGGCTTTCTACCGACCTACGACGACATAGGGATGGCAGCACCAATTCTGATTGTACTCTTACGGATGATTCAAGGCGTGTCGGTTGGGGGGGAATATACTGGGTCGTTTGTCTTCCTCAGTGAGCAAGCTCCGAAGAACAAGCGTGGACTCTACAGTTCGTGGAGCATCACTGGCGCAATGGCTGGCATCCTCCTCGGCTCGGCGGTCGGTGCTCTCACAACAAATCTCACAACCGGAGCTGAACTCGCCAGTTGGGGCTGGCGCTTCCCCTTCATTGCAGGTCTGTTAGTTGCTGGAACAGGGTGGCTGATTCGTCGAGGGATCGAGGAAGATATTGGAAGTGTAAAGCAGGAGAAGTCTCCCCTCGCCGAAGCTGTGAAGAAGAATCTACGCGAGCTGTTGCAGAGCTTCGGAATTAATATCGCCAACGCAGTTGGGTTCTACATCATTTTCATCTACATCAGTACGTGGCTCGTCAGCGAGGATGGGGTTAGTCGTGGCACAGCTCTCGACATCAACACATTGAGCATGGGGATTACCCTTCTAACGATCCCAGTGGTTGCGTTTGCTTCCGATCGCTTTGGACGCAAACCATTTCTGTTGGTCGGAACTGGTGGACTGGCACTCTTCAGCTATCCACTCATCCGGTTAATGCATCAACCCGATCCAACAATTGCGCTGCTCGGGCAGATCGGACTGGCACTCTTTCTCGGAACATTCATTGCAGTTATTCCGGTAACTCTCTCCGAACTCTTCCCTCGCAATGTTCGCGTGAGCGCAACCAGCCTAAGCTACAATCTCCCCTTAGCAATCTTTGGCGGAACTGCCCCGATGGTTGCCACTTGGCTCATCCACGAAACCGGAAGCGCACTTGCACTCGCTTGGTATCTGAGTGCCGCCGCGCTGATCGGATTCGTGGTGACATTGACAATGAAGGAGTCACACCGGGCAGAGTTGGATTGAGAGGGAATCACTTCAAACTCTCATCTCTTTATCGAACAACCCGGAGGGGCAACTGAAGTGTGGCCGGGGATGAAATCCCCGGAAGCCAAGCATTAGAAAATCGAGAGTACATGTCAGCACATCCGGCTCAGCCGCCCCTTCAGGGCGGAAGATTCAAATAGCGAATGCTTTCCGTGGGGTTCAGCCTAATGGCTTTCCCCACGGCCACACATCAAAGCTCCCTTTGGGAGCAGCTCGATGGTTGTTGGCTTTTACCGTGAAGAATGTGGATGTTAGAGAACAGAGAACTTTGCTATTAGTGTTCCATCAAAGAAAGTTTATTATTCCGCCTGCCCCGGAGGGGCAACCGTTGTGTGGCCGGGGATGCCAATCCCCGGAAACCAAGCATTGAAACTTCTCCCGCCCCGAAGGGGCAGAATGAACCAACAGAGCAGAATTGGTTTGTAGTTCAGCCGCCCCTCCAGGGCGGAAAACCAAATAGTGAACACGCTCCGTGGGGTTCAGCCTTACGGCTTTCCCCACGGCCACGTAACAGTGCTCCCTACGGGAGCAGCTCGATAATTGTTGGTTCCTATAGTGAAGATTGTGAATGCTCAAGCAGAGAAAGATTCGATGTCAGTTCTCTATCGAGGAGAGTCGATTGCACTGCCTGCCCCGGAGGGGCAACCGATGAGTGGCCGGGGATAAAATCCCCGGGAAATGAAGCATTCATAATTCTCTCGCCCCGAAGGGGCAGAATGAACCGACAGGGCAGGATTGGTTTGCAGTTCAGCCGCCCCTCCAGGGCGGAGGACCAAATAGTGAGCTCCGTGGGGTTCAACCTTACGGCTTTCCCCACGGCCACGTAACAGTGCTCCCTACGGGAGCGGCTCGATAATTGTTGGTTCCTATAGTGAAGATTGTGAATGCTCAAGCAGAGAAAGATTCGACGTCAGTTCTCTATCGAGGAGAGTCGCTTGCACTGCCTGCCCCGGAGGGGCAACCGTTGTGTGGCCGGGGATAAAATCCCCGGAAAATGAAGCATTAATAATTCTCCCGCCCCGAAGGGGCAGAATGAACCAACAGAGTAGGATTGATTTGTAGTTCAGCCGCCCCTACAGGGTGAGAATCCAAATCGATGCCCCGCTCTTGCTGTTGTTTGAACGTGGAGGAGATTCTGAAACTCCGGTAAGAATTCAACAACTTCTTTGAGACGCTCTCTACTCAGGATAGAGAAGACTACCACTAAAGAACGATAACACTCAACATCAAAGGTCTATGATCGATACGAATTTGCGGGATGGACTTGCTGAAGCTGTCGGCACATTTGCACTTGTCCTCGCCGGAACAGGAGCCATCGTCTTCAACGATATGTCGGGGGGAGCAATTGGCCACCTCGGGGTGGCCCTAACGTTTGGGTTAATTGTTATGACGGTAATCCACGCTATCGGCGATAGGTCGGGAGCACACATTAACCCGGCCGTAACGATTGCCTTTGCCGTGGCGGGACGCTTCCCGTGGAGGAGAGTACCCCTCTACATCGTGGCGCAAACAGTTGGTGGAATCCTTGCAAGTCTGCTTCTCCTCTGGTACGCCCCTACGCACCAGACACTTGGAATGACACTGCCGACAGTTGACCCACTCCAAGCACTTGTAATGGAAATTCTCCTGACCCTCTTCTTGATGTTCGTGATACTCTCCACTGCACACGGTGCGCAGGAACGGGGGATTACGGCAGCACTTGCTATCGGTGGCGTCGTTGCGTTGGAGGCGATCTTTGCCGGACCAATCACCGGAGCCTCGATGAACCCGGCCCGTTCCATTGCTCCTGCAATTGCGGCTGGGAACTTTGTCCACCAGTGGCTCTACGTTATCGGGCCAATCGTTGGTACAACCCTTGCTGTCCCGTTAGCCTGGGGGATTTTCGGTCGGTCGAAGGAAACCGTGGAGGAGTAAATCGTACACGGATTGCACGGATTTATAGGATTAACACAGATCTGAATCCGTGCAATCCGTGGTCTATGCCCTGATCCTGATCGTAGCAAAAGCAACAACATTCATTCGTCACATCCTACATCTGAACAAACGGTCGATACGTAACTCTACCAGATGTCACAAACGACAGAACGTACATTCCCGGATCTAATTCAGGAAGCCTAAACTGATATTCTCTCTTCCCCTCAAGCTCAAAAGAATGTTCCCATACAACCCTTCCTACCATATCATGAATCACCAGCGTTGCATCTCCTTCACTTGGAGTGAGAAGCTCAATAACCGAGGTTGCAGACCTCTCAACTGGATGAGGAACAACCCGAAGCTCCATCCCACTCGCTGACCTCTCCGACTCCGCACTGGTTGTCACTACTCCCTTGCAGTCGTAGATATAGGCTCGTGCGCCGAATCGACTTCGCCACGTTGAGACTAACGACGTAAAGTCGGTCAGCTCCACCTCTCCCCGATCACGCATCGCTACCAGTGGCTTGAGAACGGTATCCTCTACAGCAGCCAGCGTCGCGCTGGACTGAATAGTTGACGGGTTGATGTGGTAGGTGGCCGTCAACATCTTCGATGTATCTACTTCTCCAGTACGGTAGAAGTCCACCAGTTCGGCAATGCTTGAGATATCTCCTTTGTACTGTCCAACGCAAACGATATTTCCGGCAGGGTCATCCATCCAGTAGTTGAATCGATCCATCGGACGCCAGACCCCACTTGGGCAAGGATCGTCCACGTGGTTCGGTGTGCCACTCCCCATCAAAATTTCTCCACGCCACTTCGCCCACGGATAGGTAGTTCCAGCAACCGTATCGCGAAATCTATCCCACTCCTGAAACTGTGGAAGTGTTGGGTCATAAACGTGCCCCCCAATCACATTGCTCCCCCCAACTCCAAGTGAGTCGAGCAAGTGAGCAACGTCTGTGTAGTTGTAGCCAAGCTTTTCGTGAGAGTGTGGATCGATTACTACGCCGAGAGAATCACGCAGATAACGGAAGAGGTTGAGTCCGCCAGTACTCGACCGCATTGCAGAATCTTCGTAGATGAGGGCTGCTCTCAACAACTTCCAGTCTGGCTGGTAGACCCACTGTACACCGTAGCGAGCGGCAAGCCTCCCCATCGCGATTGCGTTCGACCGAGCCGAGCGATATTGAATTGCCGCATCTGGTGTTCCGAGTGTGGAAGAGGGTTGATTATCCTCAATGTGTGTGAAGAGAACAACGTAGACTGGAGGTTGACTCTGTGCCCGAAGCGAAGAGGCAACCGTCGTGAACAGAAGGAGTGTGAACAGTAGAACTGTGCGCATAGTACTATCCTTGTTCGTCCGCTTAGAAAGTTTGCTGTCGAGCAAATGTAGCGAATACTGATTCACCGAAGAAGTCTGTGAGGTCACACTCTCCTGCCAATGCTCTCGGCTCATCTCCACACTTACTCATTAGGGTGAGCCGAAGAGGTAGTTATATCGGCAAGCGATACGTAGTACCATACAGCGAGAAGATAACCGGTGGACTCAGGTTCAGGTTGTTTGCGTTGAGAAGCTCTAACAGTGCGTCGACGCGGGAGACGGACTCTGCCCAAGCCTCCCTTGTATCGGGGTCGGTAGCGTGCATCAACACTTTGCGGCGGGTGTTGATAAACGCGCGGAGCCAACTGCTCTCATCTACACCAGTTCGTGGCGATCCTCCCGCCTCCTCC
>JBFWSB010000237.1:0-7277 GCA_050248595.1 Kapaibacterium sp. (SeqCode) | reverse complement strand
ATCTCGAAAACTTGAGACAATTGCAGCAGCTACGGCCAGATCAACTGCCGGATCGTCTACCCGAACGCCACCGGCAATGTTGACAAACACGTCGTGCTCACCAAGCCGCAAACCGAGGCGTTTTTCGAGGACGGCAAGGAGCATTTGCAATCGCTTATAGTCGAACCCGGTTGCCGTTCGCTGCGGTACTCCATAACTGGTTCGGGTCACCAATGCCTGCGTCTCCACCAGAATCGGTCGCGTCCCCTCCATGGTAGCTGCTACTGCCGAGCCACTTGCACCATAGTTCCGTTCCGAGAGGAAGAGAGCACTTGGGTTGGCCACTTCTACCAGCCCCTTCTCCCCCATCTCGAAGACGCCAATCTCGTTAGTCGATCCATAACGGTTCTTGGCTGTTCGCAACACTCGGTAGAGGTGGGTTCGCTCCCCCTCGAACTGCAAGACCGTGTCGACCATATGTTCGAGGACTTTGGGGCCGGCAATTGCTCCCTCTTTGGTTACGTGCCCTACAACGAAGACTGCCACGCCTTGATCTTTAGCTAAGCGCATTAACATTGCCGTACACTCGCGCACCTGCGAGACCGATCCGGGAGCCGACTCGATACGGGGATGATATGTTGTTTGAATCGAGTCGATAATCACAATATCTGGATTTGTGCCAGCTATGGCATTCAGAATCAACTCCAGATTTGTCTCAGCCAAGAGGAGAAGAGAGGGGAGATCGACACTAAGTCGAGCTGCGCGAAGTTTCACCTGCCTGAGCGACTCTTCGCCGGTAACGTAGAGGACATTTGTTCCATCCAGTCCGGCACACATCTGCGCCATTAATGTAGATTTACCGACGCCCGGATCTCCTCCAACCAGAATAATCGAGCCGGGCATGATGCCCCCCCCTAACACTCTGTCGAACTCCTGAATGCCGGTTGTGATGCGGGAAGCCTCTTCAACGGAGACTTCCGCGAGGGAGGTGACATTCGCTGAGGTGGCACTCGACCTTGCCCCACGACTATTTGCCGTAGGCTCGGAAACAACCATTTCCTCGACGTAGCTATCCCAGGCATCACAGTTCGGGCACTTACCCAGCCATCGAGGAGAAGTTGCACCACACTGATTGCAGACGTACTTTGTTCGTTGTTTCGCCATAATTTTTTCAGCACCGTGGAGCAATGGAGGCAAACAAGGCTCCCCTTCTGTAGCTACTCTTTTCTTCCCGCTTTACACTCCTTTCGCTTCTCTATCGTATTGCAGCAGGCGAGAACTGTTTGGTTCGATACATCGTTTGTATCACATAATTGTTCTGCCTGCGCAGAACGTGAAGCCTGAAAATACAATCCGTTTGCCTGAAGACAATCACGTGATTTGAATCAGACACTCACTATGGAACCTGAAATTGAGCTGGCCTACGATTATTGCCGGAGTGTGACAGCAACTCACGCCCGGACATTTTACTTCGCGTCTCTCTTCTTGAACAAACAGAAGAGGGCTGCATGTTACGCAGTCTATGCTTTCTGCCGCTACGTTGACGACCTTGCCGACGAGCATGGAGAGCCTGAGAATCCGATGGCAAACATTGCTATGGAACGGGCAATCTCACAGTGGCGAAATGATTTAGAATCGGTGTACAGTGGAGAGAAGAAGAAAGAACCGGTAATGCTTGCCTGGGCTGATGTCCTGAATCGCTACGATATTCCGAAGGAGTTACCGGAACTTCTGATAGAAGGGTGTATGAGTGATATCCGCCCGGTTGTCCGCTTTGAGACATTTGATGAATTATACGACTACTGCTATAAAGTGGCCTCGGTCGTTGGGCTGATGACAAGCCGCATCTTTGGATATCGTGACCAAGATGCCGACAGCCGAGCAGTTGACCTTGGGATTGCCATGCAGCTTACGAACATTCTTCGAGATATAGGCGAAGATGCCGCGATGAACCGCATCTACCTCCCTCAAGAAGAACTGGAAGAGTTCGGTCTGAAAAATGGGGATCTGGTTGAGGGAAGAATTACTCCAGAGTTCCGACGGTTTATGAGCTTCCAGATCGACAGGGCACGGCAGTATTACTCTTCGGCCAACAGTGGCATTCCGATGTTAGAGCCAGATAGCCAACTTACTGTGCAATTGATGAGCCACAACTACGCGGCAATTCTCGAATCTATTGAACAGAACGATTACGATGTCTTCTCCCGACGTGCCTTCGTCCCTCTACACCGAAAACTTCTTAGCGTACCTCGGCTCTGGTTGAAGGGGAAGAAGCAATCTCCTTGAGTTATAGGAGTTAGTGGTTCAGATATGATAGGTGGTTTTGGTGTTTTCTTGGTGGTATAAGTTTTTCACCACCAAGAACACGAAGGATCACCAAGGGAGGAAGATTTCTATATACTTCACACGCAGCCCTATAGCTCCACCAGCTTAAATCTAATCCGGCTCCACTACATTCCGAGGCTCCGTCTGCGCCGGTTTCGGTCGCTGGATTCCTCCGTCGGTACTCTCCTCTTGGCTGCGATTATTCTTCCGCGTTGAAGTTGAACGCCGCCGTGGCTGCGAAGTCTGCGCCGACTGTGCTGGCTGAGTTGGCGTTGCGGCAGTGGCTCCCCCAGCCCCCTCAACACCTTCGGCAGTAATGATCTTTCCCCTAATCGATTTCCCGAGAGGAGCAAGCACCCCTATCGACTTGCCGTTGAGTTTGAACTCTACCCCTCCCGCATTCCCAAGCGAGACCGAAAATCTTTCTGATGCCTTCCAGGTTCGCACCTCACCACTGTCGAGAATCCCCTCATCCTCACGTTGGTCATCCATCTTGATGTTGTACCAAACTCGGTCGACAAAGCGTCCTTCCAGAACCAAACTATCTCCAACGGGAATCTCTTCACCCTCAGAATCTTCTAATCCGTCCGGACGGGAGAGGATGCGCGTTGGCGAGGCAGTGTCGTTAGCAATGACGTTGGAAGTTTCCTCCGTAGAATCGTCAAATCCTCCAGCTACATAGTAGATGCCAAGCCCTATAAGTAGAGCAGCCGCCACCATCATCAGCGCACGAGCTAAAACTGGATTCCCTTGGTCAATCGGTCTGTAGCGAGGTCGGCGACGTTTTGGCTCACCTGAAACTGCCGGGTGAGGAGTGGCCGGAATAAAAGCATCGGAAGATCTCTCATCGGTTGTTCTATCCTTCTTCTTTGCTTCCTCTTTCCGTTTTGGCTTCGGTATGGAAATATTCGGACGAGGAAGCTTCGTTTTTTCCGGTGCTGGAGGGGAAGGAAGTGGTGCAGATGTATCGGGAAGATCTCCTATTAAGGCATCTGGATTCAATCCGACGTGACGGGCATAATCTTTGACAAAATATTGAAGACGCGACGCCGGAATCGAGGAATAGTCTCCCCGTTCTATAGCTTCGAGATGATTGACGCGGATGTACGTCAGTCGCGCGATATCTTCAAGCGAGAACCCGCGTTCCTGGCGGGCGCTGCGTAGTTGTTCGCCGATACTCATTGTCGGCCAGAGTACTCAACAGTTTTAGATGAATTATTCCAGACATGGTAGACTGCATGGGAATTGAAGATAATGAATTCTTGGAAAGAGAAGCACAATCTGTCAGAATCTCAAGAGAGAATCTCTGTGAAGAAATGATAGGAACGTAGAAGATTGCAGAAAATATTAGGTCGACCGACTGTTTGCCACTGCCGATCTCCCATGAAATCTCCTCCGCTACGAATACTCCTGCCAAGTTTCCCCACAGCCCCTTATATTCCCTTTTGATTTTCCGATTCACGAAGAGAATTTCATGAACGAACAACGTATGCGGGAACTGGCCTTCCTCGTTGACACGGCGGCCGTGCGAGGAGAGACTATCGAACAACTGACAGCGAAGCATCACGACCTAACTGTAGAAGATGCTTACACTATCCAGAAGATGTCGATCGACCGGCGGATCGAACGTGGTGAACGCTTAGTTGGAATGAAAATGGGGCTGACCAGTAAGGCAAAGATGGAACAGGTAGGTGTCCACGAACCAATTTACGGTCGGCTGACCGATGGAATGATTATCAACGACGGTGCGAGTTTCTCTATCGAGAGAGGATGCCACCCTCGCGTTGAACCAGAAGTTGCGTTCGTTATGAAGCAAGATATTGAAGGGAAGGTGACAGATGCTGAGGCAGTAGCCGCCGTTGAAGGTGTTTGTGCCGCACTGGAAGTAATCGACAGTCGCTACCGCGACTTTAAGTTTACCCTCCCCGACGTTGTGGCCGACAATACATCGGCTTCCGGTTTCGTTCTCGGTTCAACTGTTCGCCCAGTCAACGAGGTCAATCTTGGCAACCTCGGCATCGTGATGGAAGTAAACGGTAAGGCTGAGCAGATTGGAAATAGTTCGGCAATTTACGAGCATCCACTTCGCTCGCTCGTTCAGCTTCTGCACATGTTGGCTCGCCGAGGGGAAGGATTGAAGGCTGGCCAAGTAGTACTTGCCGGTGGAGCAACTGCCGCCGTTCCGCTGAAGCGTGGAGATCACGTGCGAGTATTGGTTGATGAACTTGAGAGTGCCGAGTTTCGGGTATCGTAGTCACGACATCCCGGTATACAACTACCACAACTATCAGAGTAGTATCAGAAGAGCATGACCGACAAAGAGCACGAGATATTAGAGTTAATCGAGGAGAAGTATCAGGGGATGGGACAGAATCCCGAAGTTCACCTCGAAGGGCTTCTCTGGAGCAAGCCAATCACCTATTGGGATTACATCCAGACCGATGCGTTGTTGAACTTGCAAGTGCAGCGAACAACCCTGCCGGACGAGATGATCTTTATTATGTACCACCAGATCAACGAGCTTTTGTTTAAGATGATCCGGTGGGAGATCGAACAGGTGGCGAAGAACCCTGAGTTGACCGTTGAGTTCTTCGCCTCACGATTGGGACGTATCAGCCGTTACTTCGACATGTTAGCTCAATCCTTCACAATCATGGGTGATGGAATGGAGATTGAGCAGTACATGAAGTTCCGAAACACCCTCACTCCAGCAAGTGGCTTCCAGAGTGCGCAGTACAGAATCATTGAGTTTTGCTCCACTGAGCTAATCAACTTGATCGACTATCGGTTCCGGGCAACTATCGACAGAGATACACCCTACGAACATGCCTTCAACCACCTCTACTGGCAGGCAGCCGGGAAGGATCACGAAACCGGCACAACCTCCACCTTGCTTCAGAACTTTGAAAAGAAATACAAGGAAGAATTCCTCCGAGTGATGGAGGAGTACAACACCACAAATCTGTGGTCAACATACAAGAAGCTACCGAAGGAGCAACGAGAACATCTCGACTTGATAAACGCCATGCGCCACTACGACCACACGGTCAACGTTCTCTGGGTAATGGCGCACTACAATGCGGCGGGGAAATATCTAAACAGCGGAGAACAAGCCGTTGAGGCGACCGGCGGCAGCGACTGGCAACGCTACATGCACCCACGATACCAACGAAGAATTTTCTTCCCGGATCTATGGACAACAGAAGAACTTGAGAACTGGGGAGTTGACAACCTTGAGGGACACAAGGTCTTAACTGAAGAACTTGATAATGTGGGGAACGCGTAGGGAGCAGATAACACAAAATAGGCAACACAAGAACTATGTATACAAGAATCACCGTTGACTCAGCACAAATGGGGGGCGTTCCTTGCATTCGAGGACTACGAATTCCCGTCTCAATGATTATCCGTATGCTCAGCGAGGGTATGAGCAATAAAGAGATTCTCCATGCCTATCCTGACCTTGAATCCGAAGATATACGTGAGGCTCTTCGTTATGCCGCTGAAGCTCTCTATGAACGGCAGATTCCTATCATTACAAAAGCTGCATGAAGTTTCTTGTAGATAATGCATTACCTCCCATAGTTGCAGAATTGTTAGCTGAAAGTGGACATGAAGCTGCACATGTTAGGGACTTTGAAATGCAATCTGCCAGTGACGAAGAAATATTCAACTTTGCCGCTCAAGAAGGATATGTGATAATCTCAGCCGATACTGACTTTGGAGCTTTGCTTGCATTACGGCAAAGTAGAAAACCATCTTTTGTGTTATTCAGACGACTTGTAGTTTTTCAAGGGCCACAATCCTATGCAACAGCACTGGTATTGAATCTATCAAAAATTGCTGATGATTTGAGAAGAGGAGCAGTAGTCACATTTGATGGAGATCGCGTTCGTATTCGCCCATTACCTATAGGAGGTTCTGAGTGAATGTATCTTTAATCGCACTTAACAACGCTACCATAGCTTCTAACAACTATCCACTAACCAACAACTACATACTATCATGGCACTTGCATCATTTAACCTACACAAATGGATCGACGAACATCGCCACTTGCTGAAGCCACCGGTTGGCAACGATCAGCTCTGGAAAGATGAGAACCCAGATTTCATGGTGATGATTGTCGGCGGGCCGAATTCACGGAAGGATTACCACGTAGACGAGAGCGAAGAATTCTTCTATCAGATAGAAGGAGATATTACGCTGAAGATCGTTGAAGATGGTGAGTTCCACGACGTTCACATTAAGGAAGGGGATGTCTTCCTCCTCCCCCCCGGAATTCCTCACTCGCCACAACGTCCAGCAAATACGATTGGTCTGGTTGTGGAGCGGAAACGAAAAGGTGGTGAGCTTGACGGCTTTGTCTGGTACTGCGAGAACTGCGGCGAGAAACTGCACGACCACTTCGTACAGCTAACCGACATCACGACGCAGCTCAAGCCAGTCTTCGAGGCATTCTGGGCAAATGAAGATGCTCGCACCTGCAAGAACTGCGGGACAGTAATGCAGCCACCAGCACCTGTTGCGGTCGACGAGAATGCGTAAGGAGTAGATGGTAGCAGATTATAGCTCAGCCTCTGCTACCTCACTTCCATCCAGACGGGATGGACGAAGAATCATAGTCTCAAGGAATATTTCAGAACGAACATAGAGCAATGAAGATCGACGTCCACACACACATTCTTCCAGAGAACTGGCCAAACTTGCGGGAACGTTATGGCTACGGAGGTTGGTTGCAACTTGAGCACCACGCCCCCTGCCGCGCAAAAATGATGATCGACGGTCGCCACTTTCGAGAGATTCAAGACAACTGTTGGGATCCTGTCAGACGAATTGAAGAGTGTGACGCGACGGAAGTGACAATGCAGGTGCCCTCTACTGTCCCGGTTATGTTCAGCTACTGGGCAAAGCCAGAAGATACGCTCGACCTCTGCAAGATTTTGAACGACCACATTGCGGGAGTCTGCGCC
>JBFWSB010000236.1:0-7295 GCA_050248595.1 Kapaibacterium sp. (SeqCode) | reverse complement strand
GACGAGTGTGAGCAGCTTGAGCACAGCGTTGGGTGGTCAGATCGCAGTCAGCAGAAACGCAACGTTGAGTGGTGACGGGACAAGTGGTAGTCCACTTGGGATCGACCTCACGAATCCGAACAGTTGGACGGGAGCGCAGACGTTCAGCAGTGTTGATGTGAATGGTGGGACGATTGATGGAACAGCAATTGGCGGTACAACAGCAGCACTTGGTCGCTTTACAGTGTTGCGTTCAAGTGGCGCAACAGATATTGGTGACGGCGACGACAACGTGACCGTAGATGTGGGAACAGGGGAGTTAACGTTGAGCGGCATTGATGCCGATGCAGTTCCAACAAGTGTGATGACGCTGAACGGATCGAATCAGGTGCGGCAGACCAGTCTGAGCGATCTGGCAAATGAGTTGAACGATCAGATTACCGTAACGACGAACGCAACCCTGAGTGGCAATGGCACAACCGGCAGTCCGCTCGGCTTGAACTTGAACCATCCGAATAGCTGGACGGTGGCGCAGACCTTTAGCAGTACTGATATAAACGGTGGTACTATCGACGGAACGGCAATTGGTAGCTCGGTTCGGAGTAGTGGTGAGTTTACTTCCCTCTCGACAAATGGTGTGACAACGCTTGGTGACGGAAACGACAACGTGACGGTGAACGTGGGAACAGGGGAGTTGACGTTGCAGGGTCTCGACCCAACAGCCTCACCGACTTCGATTGTGACATTGAATGGATCGAACCAAGCCAGAACAACATCGGTTGCCTCACTTGCCACAACGTTGAGTGGAAGTGTGACAGTCTCTCGGAACAGCACACTTGTCGGAGATGGATCAAGCGGTAGTCCACTTGGGCTCAACTTAGCGAATGCAAATTCGTGGACGGCACAGCAGACCTTCTCGAGTGCGGTGGTGAACGGAGGTTCAATCAACGCTACGCCGATAGGTGGAACAACCCGTTCCACTGCGGCCTTTACCACGCTTAACGCAAATAGCACGACGATACTTGGTGACGGTAATGGCGACAACATTACGTTGAACGCCTCCGACGCAACAACCGGAGGAACTGTTGGCATCAACGTCACGAACGGTACTCTCGACATTGATGGCTTAACGCAGAACAATGCGTTGACAGATCTTCTGGTAGTTGATGGAACCGGCGCAATTCGTACTCGTGCAGTCTCCTCGATTTCAGGGGGGAGTGGTTGGTCGCTTACTGGCAACAGTGGCACAACAGCCGGAACCAACTTCCTTGGAACAACCGACAACATCTCTCTCGTCTTCAAAACGAACAACGCGGAGCGGATGCGGATTACAGGCACAGGAAGTGTTGGCATCGGAACAAATAATCCGGGACAGAAAGTGGAAGTGCAAGATGGAAATGTACTTCTCTCAAATACCGGGACCGCAGGTGAGTTGCGCTTTGCTGAGCCGAGTGCCGGAGGAACGCAGTATACGGCCTTCAAGGCTGGTTCGCAGGGAGCAAACATTACCTATACGCTGCCGCTGGTACAAGGGGCTGCTGGCTCGGTTCTCGCAAACAACGGAACGGGTACGTTGAGTTGGACAAACCCAAATCAAAATGGGAGTGTTGGTAGTCAAGGTTTTGCGAGAAAGACTGCCGATGAGAGTATCACGAATGTAGGCACACTGCAAAACGATGACCACCTCGTGTTGCCCTTAGCGGCGAGCACAACCTATGTTATTGAGGGCTTCCTCTACGTTTACTCGAACGTCAACAATGCTGAACTGATTATCGGATTCGATGTGCCAGCCAGTTCAACAATGAAGATGACCTACGTTGCCTACGATGGGGCAAACAACATTAAGGG
This sequence comes from Kapaibacterium sp. (SeqCode), assembly GCA_050248595.1. GTDB lineage: Bacteria > Bacteroidota > Ignavibacteria > OLB7 > OLB7 > JAGWAZ01. The sequence continues at coordinate 5,468 of JBFWSB010000236.1, read as the reverse complement.
GGGAGGATTCCTTTCAACGGACGGGGGAGCATCTGGAGCAATCGATGTGACCAGCGGTACAGCAACAGACATTGCAATCTGGTTCCGCGGAATCGTTGTAACCAGCACAACCGCAGATAACGTTCAGTTGCAGTGGGCACAAAGTGCGGCTGGCACAGGGCGAACAACAACCGTTGAAGCAAACTCCTTCATGCAGGCAACGCGCGTTGAATAAGGGTTGCCATTAGGGGAAGATGGCAGTATCTGCTATTACAGTTACTACAGGGAGGAACAAGGGAAGTGAAACGGAGTACTGATGTGCCTTATGTATTCGTTTCACTTCCCCCCTCTTGTTGTTAGACCACCATTGAATTTTAGCTTTACACAAGGTGCGAACTTGGAATTCTTTTCTCCACATTGAATATCCTATCTTGTAAAAAGTTCGCAATGAAGTGAGGGGGTGCGGTAACACGCACCCCCTCGTGGTTTTTACTGTCGACGACATATTGAAGAAAGAGATCAGAAATGTTTATCCTCAGCAGCTATCAACTCAGTTTGGAGAACAATCAACGGATTGCTGACTGCGTGGAGAAACTTGGGGGGAAGTTCTTCCCAACTTCGTTTGGTGAGAGTTCAGAGGAGATTATCGAGCGGTTGGATGAGCACATTTCTGAGGCGACAATTTTTTTAGGTGGAAGACTGAGTCAAGATCAGTGGGATAAAGCTGAGAAACTTCAGTGGGTTCATATCCCCTGGGCTGGGGTCAATACCCTCTTCTCTCTAAAGGGAATCGAACGACCTTCTCTCTACTTCACAAACTCATCTGGTGTAATGGCTGACTCCGTGGCCGATCAAGTAGCTGCATACTTGGTAATGCTGAACCGGAGTCTTGCAAAGCAGATACGGTGGATGGAACGGCGAGAGTGGAACCGCTACACAACAGTAGAACACCCTGACCGCCGCCAACTGCGCGGACTAACGGTTGGCATTGTCGGCTACGGTGCAATCGGTAGGGCTGTGGCAAAGCGGAGCAAGGCATTTGGGATGCGCGTGATAGCAACCAAGCGGAATGTAGCGATGGAGCCGAGCCTCGATCACCTCTACAGTTCAGCAGAGCTTCCCAAACTTCTCGCAGAAAGCGATTTCGTTGTGATTACTCTCCCTCTCACAACAGAGACCGAAGGTCTGTTCGATAAGTCTGTTTTCAGCCAGATGAAGTCGACAGCATTTGTAGTGAATATCGCTCGGGGAAAAATCGTTCGGCAGGATGATCTCATCGAAGCTCTGGAAAATGGAACGATTGCCGGTGCGGCTCTCGACGTTGTAGAGGAGGAACCTCTGCCGAGTGATTCTGTATTGTGGGGGATGGAGAACGTGATCGTTACCCCTCATTCGTCGGGGGGATTTGTCGGCTTTGGGAATGGAGTTACTGATCTCTTCCTCGATAACCTGAATCGATTTGTTGTCGGCGATGAGCTACGCAACCAGGTTTACCCCGGCAGGGGATATTGAGGTAAGATCAAGTTAAGGAGTGGAAGAGATAGGTTGTGTTGTGCAGGCTGGGGGATCTTTTCTACGTTTTACTCTAAGTGACATCGATAGAATTGGCTGATACGGGGCTTCTTCAATTGAATTTGGTATAAGTATTCCCCACCACACGATTACTAAGAGTTTCTCGTTCGTAACACGAACTGATCCATCGCGTAGATAGAGTACTTTTTCACTCCCAGTTTGAGAAACTATCAACCACACATATGAAATGAGGTAGAACTATGACAGAACAGAAAGGTAAGGGACAAGCAAAGAAAGGGACGAAAGGGAAAGTTTTCGGTATTCTCGGCACAATTGGGGCAGCGGCAGCCGCTTGGTATTTTCTTGATCCAAAAAGTGGAAAGTATCGGCGCAAAAAATTCGTTAAGCGGGCAAAGAAGGCCTACGGCGAGGCAGAGTATCAGGTTCGTCGCCTGAGTGAAGAGGCCAGCAAAGGATTGACAACGGCAGTGGACAAAACCAGTGAGTTGGCGCGGCAAGGGGTAGAGAAGGTGACAGACGTTTCGCAGAGCGCGGTTGAAAGCGCAAAGCGAATTGCCGACAAAGCAAAGGCGAAGAATAATCGCTAAATCTTTCTCTCGGTTTCCCAAACATTTCAGCTAATTTTCGAACAACGACACTTTCGCGATACCTGAGCGGAAGTGTCGTTGGTCTATTATCTCTCAACTGCTTTGCATAATTCTAACTGCAGAACCTGATGACATTACAGGAAGAGAAGAGGTGGAAGATTATTCGTGGCGACGGTCCGTTGATTGCCACGGCAATTCACGATGGGCACACAGCTCGGCCAGAAGTTCAATCTCTCTTTGCTCTCGACGGCAAGGGACGATTGCGGGAAGAGGATCCATATACCGGTGAGCTTGCCGAAGTTGCCACAACGCAAGTTGTCGTCCACCACTCCCGATTCGAAGTCGACCTGAATCGTTCACGTGAAAAAGCAGTCTACCGAATACCGGAAGATGCGTGGGGACTTGAAGTCTGGAAAGATGATCTCCCAGAAGATGTTGTTCAGCGAAGTCTTGCAACCTACGATGCCTTTAACAGCGCGGTTTTCGATCTTCTCGATGAGTGGGTAGCGCGATATGGGAAGGTGGTTGTCTACGATCTGCACAGCTATAACCATCGGCGGAATGGACCGGAGGGTGAGGTGGCTGACCCGTTAGGGAACCCAGAGGTAAACGTTGGAACTGGAACCCTTAACCGTGAACGTTTCGGAGGAATCGTTGAGAGATTTATAAATGATCTCAGGTCCGCCGACTACTTGGGAAGAGACCTTGATGTGAGGGAGAACGTGAAGTTCAAGGGGGGAGACTTCTCACGGCGAATTCACGAGCGATATCCCGACTCCGTCTGCGTGCTCGCCATCGAGTTCAAAAAGATATTTATGGATGAGTGGAGTGGCGAAGTTGATCGGGAGGCGTTGGAAGGACTAAAAAGCTGTCTGGCCTCAACGGTAACAGGTGTCCTGGAGGAAGTCCGTAGGGGGCAAAAACCTTTGCCCTCTACGATTACCGCACAATAAATTGCTGACTTAGTTGTGCCGTCGGTGTCTCCAACACAATCAGATAACTTCCCCCCTTTAGCTTCGACGCGTCGAATGTTGCTGTGTAGCTGCCGGGTGTCATTAGCCGGTTGAACAACACCTCCACTCTCTCCCCTTTCATATCTACCAGTGAAAGTTTCGTCACTCCCTCTTCAATCAGGGCAAAGCGGATTGTGGTGGTCTCAATTGCTGGGTTCGGCGTTGCTCCCGATAGCTTCAACGTTCCATCAACGCTAAAGAGGCGTGTACCACCGTCGCGGCAAAGTTGAGTGAGGGTAAAGGAGCCATCCCGTTTTGCAACATCGGGTGGGCAACCTCTGCTCCACTCAATCTCTGCTATCGTTACCGATGTCGACTCTGAATTTCCCAGAGCTGCAATGAATGCAGGAGCACCCTTTTCCCACGTAATCGAACTATCGAGTGGATTCCATCTTCCACCCCAAGCAACCTCTCGATTCTCTACACCTTCAGCAGTGATCGCATCTCGATCAACCGGCGTCAACAGACTGTTGTTGAAGGTGAAGTGTGCTGTAAAGTCGAGTGGCCCTGCTGGTGGTGTGCCGGGGGGAGATGGTGCTGGAGGATCGAGCGAGACAAGAGTGAAGGGGAGCGATACCGTGTCGCCCGGTGCGCCCGAGATTTCTCCGGCGGTAGCAATTGCGCGGGTGATTGTGGTTGAACAAAATCCTGTGCCGAAGAGGGTAACTGTGGCAGGTGATCCAGGGCCGTTGAACCCGAAGAGAATCGTTCCACTTCTTCTTCCTGCTACAACCGGAGCGAATCGAAGATTCATCGAGTGTGACTCTCCCGCTGCAAGGGTGAAGGGTGCCTCTCCCGAAAGGATAAAGAACGACTCCATATCAGGACCATTCTGAACTGTTGAGGTGATTGTCAGTGGGGCAGAACCGATATTCGTTACTACTACTTGAACAAGTGAATCTTTCAGGTCGCCAACTTCTACCAAACCGAAGTCTACAATCTCGGCATCAATCCGAAGTTGGGGGGCAACTCCTTTTCCGAGAAGAGAGGGGGTGAGCGTGTCCACTCTGGAATAGATTTCGAGTGTCGTGTTGTGAGAACCGACAGCACTCGGAGCAAATCGTAGTTCCACCTCGTGAACGTCGCCCGGCGGGATAGTGAAGGGGGGAAGTCCAGAGATAATATCGAAAGAGGAACTGTTGCCTCCCACAATGTTGAGCCTGTCGATCTCCACGGCAATCCCTCCACTGTTCCGAATATATCCGATGAGTGTTGAATCCTTCGCGCTCCCTACCAGAACTTCTCCGAAGTCTACAGACGACGCCTCAATCCGCGCATCGACAATTGCCCAAAGGTTGTCGGAGACATCGCTTCCTCCACCCTCTCCTTCTCCACTCCCCTCTTCAATTTCCCACACGATTGCAGTTCTGTCTCGTCCGGCTGTTAGAATGTATTCTCTACCACTCAATCTTGTCATATCAACCGAGGTGACAGCTTTGCTGTGTCCGTTCGTAGGATCCAAGGCATACCCCAATTTCTCACCACTCTCGGCATCCCACACCCAGACAGTGTCAGGTAAGTTCCCTCCAGAGAAAAGGAGATCCCCTGCACCAGTCACAACTTTGCTCCCGTCAAAACTGAAGGCCGCATCGTTGTGTCCCGAGAGAGAGTCACGCCACTTCCCCCCAAAGCGATCCCACGTGTAGGCATCCCCGCCATTCCCAGCCGAGGCAATTCGGCTCCCATCGGGTGAATATCTGGCCGACGTGATTCCGAGTCCCGGAGTATGAGTTTTTGCTCCGGCAAAGTTGGGAAGAGTCGCAGGTGAGGCAGGGGTTCCGTTGAGGGTAAAGAATTTGATGCTGTCGTTATTCATGCCGGTGACGGCCAGCTCGTTAAAGCCAACTTGAGGGTGAAACTCGATGGAAGTAATCTCTCCAACTCCGGTCTGGAACGTTCGAACGGCAGTTCCAGAGCGAGTAACCCAGTCCAGACTCCAGATCGTGATTGCTCCGGCTCCATCTCCGGTTGCAAGAAGTGATCCTCCGGGTGGACTCATTCCGACGGCAACAGGATTTGTTGTTACTCCGCTGATGACTTCCGATGTGTTGACCTTAAAGACCTTCCACCCGTTGTTGCTCATCACCGCTGCCAGATATTTCCCATCAGTACTGAACTCCAGATCGCGCACTCCACCTGCTGGCGTGAATGTTTGCTTCGATTTTCCGTCGAGAGTTTCCCAGAGGCGAATCTGGTCGGTAGGACTTTCGGTTGCCGTTGCTACATACTTTCCATCAGGACTGAATCGAGCGGCAGTGATCGGCCCTTGCGAGAGGTGTTCCTCATAGGTATGCACTCGGCGAACTCGTAGCCGAGAAACTGCCCCCCCCCCACCAGAACTGAAGCTGTCGATTGC
>JBFWSB010000235.1:0-7296 GCA_050248595.1 Kapaibacterium sp. (SeqCode) | reverse complement strand
AAAGGAAAAATTCAAAATTAAAAAAGAGAATGACCTGCATTTCACTCTTCTACGTGGCGGGGTGAACATTTTTGTTTTTTTACTTCTGAGATTTGAATTGTACTTCCTTGTAGTTGGCAAACAATCCCTTCACTCTGTTCCGCTGATACTTTCCGGTAGAAGTTACTGGAATATCATCTCCGAAGATGACAACTTTCGGTTGTTTGTGGAAGGGGAGATGTTCGGCACAGAAGGCGAGAAGTTCTTCTTCTGTCAACGAATCATCCAGTTTTCTGACGAGTGCCCCAACCTCTTCACCATACCAAGAATTCTCGAACGCAACGGCAATCCCGGCATCAACACCGGGGTGGCTGTTTAGCACTTCGTCAATCTCAAGTGGAGAGATGTTCACACCTCCACGAATAATCAACTCCTTCAACCTTCCAGTGATAAAGAAGTAGGTATTCTCACTCTTATCTACCATGAAAAACCCTTCGTCACCACTCCGAAACCAGCCGTGAGTGAAAGCGTTTTCGTTTGCCTCGCGGTTGTTGTAGTAGCCCGGCATCACGTTGTGGCCCCGAATCACAATCTCACCACGCTGACCAGCTTCCAGAGCATTTCCATTCTCATCGTGGATAGCCATCTCGTTCTGCGGAATCGGGACGCCAATGCTCGGGAAACCGTGATCTCGCATCCACCCACGATGTTCTTCGTCGGAGATGGCAACCGGCAGGAAACAGCTATAGCAGGTCGTCTCGGAGAGTCCGTAGCCGTGGAGGATGCGAACCTTGTATTGATCCTCAAACCGCTCTGCAAGCTCACAGGTGAGTGGTCCTGCTCCACAGATAATGTGTCGAAGCGATTGAAGGTCGAGTGTCGACGTGTCAATTGCTGAGCTGCAGAGATATGCTAAGAGTGTGGGGACAACTGAGACGATTTCTACCCCTTCGTCGGCAATTCGTTGGAAGAAAGTACCGGTTTGGAACTTCCGGTTTAGGACAACGCTGCCCCCTGCAAACATCGGAGTAACGAGTGTCACCACAGTTCCGTTAACGTGGTGGATCGGGAGAACACACATCATCCGACTCTTCTCGGTAATGAGATGCCAATCCGAAATACCTGTGGCGTCTGCAAGTAAGTTGCCGTGCGTGAGAAGGACACCTTTCGGAGCACCGGTTGTGCCACTGGTGTAGACGATTAGACACTCGTGGTCGATGAGATAGCGTCGGGGGAGGATTGGTGGAGAGCCAACACCTTTACCGAGAACATCGTTGAAGTTCTCGTACCACTCCGTAGAGTCACTCCTCCCGGAGAGGTCGCCGCAGGCAACAATTGTTCGAAGGGAAGGAATATCCTTGCTCAACTCACCAAGCCTATCCAGATATTCAGCCCGAACAAATGTGAGTGCCGCCCCTGAATTATTGAGGATGTAGGAAATTCGCTCATCATCTTCCCCAACGTTGATCGGAACAACAGTTCCACCTAAGAGCCAAACAGCGAAGTATTGAACAACTGTCTCCCAGTGGTTGTGAGCAACAGTTGCCACCCGCGAACCTCGCGTAATACCTTCAGTCAAGAGAAAACGTGCTGTTGCGTTTACCAGGTCAAAGAACTCTCCGTAGGTAAACGGGCGACGGTCTCCATTCTCGTCGTACCAGATCAACCAATCCTTCTCTCTCTGTTGGCGGCATTGATGCAGAATCAAATCGCCGAGAGAGGTATAGGCTGTCTTGAATCCAGAAAATGGGACTCCTCGAACTGACCGAGCCTGACTGATCAACTGTTGTATGTCGGACATTGAGATACGTTCAACGTGAAAAAAATCAAAGATAGAAGAGAGGTGGAATATAGAATGTTATAGGGTGAATTGAAAGCGGGATTGGTTATACACTCCTTTCTTCTCATAAAGGGCCGCCCCTCTCCTTATATGCCTGAGGCTGATAATATCAACAGACCTGCAATGTCAAATGATACCCCAAACTGCATGTTGAAATTTCCATTGACTTCGGGTCCATCAGCCACTACCTGTCCAGACGTATCTTTCCAGTTACTACCATAGCTAAAGGCATAGCCTAAACCAGTCCGAAAAATGATGACATTTCCCCATCCATACTCAACAGTGAGGGATGGTTGAAAGAAGAATGAAAGTTGTTTTATGTTCTTCTCACCTTGCCTATCCTTAATAATCAAATTCTGTGTTGATCCGCCAACCATTATTTCAGGGATAAACCAAAGCGATGGAGGTGTAATGCGAAATGGGTGACCTACTTGTGCAGCATTAATCACCCGAGAGAAACTGAAGGTTTGTTGAGTCTCAACGCTATCAATAACAATTGTTCTGGTTGCTTCGGTTGTGCCACCTACACTGTAGTAGGCAATTCGCACTTTCGAAAATCCTACGTATGCAGTACCTCCGTAGAGATAGAGTCCATCCAAGGAAATATCAAAATCATTTCCGATTCTTTTTAAATCATCCGAGTTGACAAAAGAGTATGCGATGGCATATCCACCACCAAAACCAAAATAAGGGAGTTCAGAATCGTCCACCATATCCACTGAATCTTTCGCCTCAACTTCTTCAGTCTGTGCTAAAGCAAAAGGAGAGCCAAAGGCTGCAAGCACTATCAACAGAGTGAGTAGGAGGGAACAGTTAAAGGTGGTCATTGCTATTGGTATGGTTGGTTTTCGTAATCACAACAACTATGGAGATATACCTTTGTTCTTCTCAAAAATACAGGGAAGAAGATGAATCCTATGGTGTTGTTTCGGTCAACGAGTCAGACTGAGTGTTAGAATTCTCAGGGGCAGCCGGAATTGGCATCTGGATTTCTACCTCCTTATCCTCACCTCTCCAAGGAGAGTTCGCAATGCAGAGGCCAACAACAAGAGCCACAAATCCTGCGTGAAAGAATCCGTTGATGTTCTTCTCTTTTCGAAATGCACTAATCGCAGCAACGATAATCCAGATAATCCAAGCGATGATGATGAAGAGAATAATGACAAACCACCCGAGGTAGGGGAGGAGCAAATCCCAATCGTGCAATCCACTTTCAGTAATAGCAATGTCGCCAAAAATCACAACAAGAGTTAAAGCTGCAAGCAACGCGAGAAGTTTGAGAAAAACTTGAAGTAGAGCGTGTAGAATCTGTTTTACGACTGTACTGGTTACCATAGTATACTCACGTAATGGAAGCTCAACCTATTACCTCAATTCAGAATATCCTTCACAGACTCACTTGCCGAATAGAACAGAATAGCTGCGAGGTCCAGTGATACTCCAAAATGGAGGTTCAAGTTTCCATCAATCGTGGGGCCATCTTGCAGTACGTGCCCAGATGTCTCTTCCCAATCGTTGTGAAAGTTGAAAGCATATCCAGCTCCAGCGCGGAGGATTAAGAAGTAGGGGAGTAACCCATACTCAACAGTAACTGATGGTTGAAGGAAGAACGACCGCTCTGTTGAGTTTATGCTCAAGTTTGAGTGTTGCCTGATACCGTTGAAGGAATCTGGATTGTAGAGGGAATCGAACTGTAGCTCACCCTTTTGAAACTGTTCTACTTGAATTGATTGTTTCATCCCTCCAATCATTATCTCAGGTATCACCCAGAGAACAGGTCGAACAATGGGAAGGGGAACGCCAATCTGTACCCCAGTAATGTTCCTGTTAAATCGAAATGTCCGTTGATATTCCACATTATTTAGCTCAACAGTTTCACTCGACTCAACACCACCACCAACGTTAAAATAGGCGAGACGAATGTGAGATAGGCCGAAATATGCTGTCCCACCATTGAGAAGCAAATTTTGGCTTGAGGCATCAAGGCCAAATCCTTCTGCGATACGGTTCAGTGGATCGGTGTTGACGATAGAATACATTCCCATATATCCTCCACCAATTCCGAAGTAGGGGAGTTCTGTCTTCTTCCGTCGTTCTCCGTACTGAACGGAATCTCCATCACCTTCAAACTGTGCTTCAGCATGTGGGGCAGCAAAGATGGTGAGCAGAGTGAGAAAGCAGATCAAACGTAGGTGCTTCAAACACATAATCATCTTCATTAAAAGTAAAGTTGAATTGGCAGATTCCCTTGCTTCACCTGTTACTCCTGATTTCTGTAGTGCAATAGTGGTTCGATTGGATTGTTCTACCGAATCCAAGTGCAAGACTTCAAGATACGTTCTTCTGTTACGTTCCTTTTTGCCCTAATCTCTCGCCTGAAGAGATCGTTTGTTCTCTGTTCCGTAACTTCTGAACCATAGAAGTGGAAATTAAATGAAGCTATGAAAGAAGAGATCAAGCAGCAGGCAACAGCAATTCTCGAAGGTAATCGCTTAGCGGTTACGCGAGGAATTACGAGAATAGAAAATGAACGAGAGGGATGGGATGACCTTCTCTCGCACCTCTATCCACATACCGGCAAAGCATACCGGATAGGGGTAACCGGCCCACCTGGTGCTGGAAAATCGACGATTACGCAAAAGCTGATTGGATACTATCGTGAAAGGGGGAAAAAGGTGGCGGTGATTGCTGTCGATCCAACATCTCCATTCACTGGTGGAGCTATTCTCGGCGATAGGGTGAGAATGCAGTCAGAATCAATGAACGAAGGGGTCTTCATTCGTTCGATGGCGACGCGAGGAAGTTTAGGTGGACTGAACACGAAGGCCCAGGATGTGGCCGATCTGCTCGATGCAGCCGGATTCGACATTGTCATTATGGAGACCGTTGGCGTTGGGCAGTCGGAGCTTGATGTAGCCAATGCAGCCGATACTACAGTTGTCGTTCTTGTCCCAGAATCTGGCGATTCAATCCAAGCAATGAAGTCTGGCTTGATGGAAATTGCCGACCTCTTCGTGATGAATAAATCGGATCGGGATGGAGCCGATCAAGCCGTTTCTGCACTGAAGACTATCCTGACGATGCGGATTACTCACGCGGTAGGGGAATGGTATCCCGACGTGATCAGAACTGTTGGCACAACTGGCGAAGGGATCGACACACTTGCTGATAGAGTGGAAGGGCACTACCAGTTTATGCTCGAGCATAACTTCTTTGAACCGCGCCGCGCGCACCGTGAGAAGGAGCGTGTTCGAGAGTTAACTGAAGCTTTACTTCACCGGTCATTTTGGACAGAAGAACGGAATGGACTCCTTGAAGAGATGGTTCCCCGAATTGTTTCGCGGGAGATTTCTCCTCAGCAGGCAGCCCGCTCCCTTGCCGCAGACGAAATCACGATCTCTTCCTAAATTCCCTTTTACAGAACTGCAATGACCATTCGTGAGAACGATAGTGAGATAGAGGGCTTTCTCACCGATGCTTCAAACTTCTCTGGAGGATATGCCGAACGGGTCTACCAACCGGAGACCGAAGATGAGGTGAAGGAGATTCTCGCCCAGTGCTCTCGTGATCGCATTCCTGTCACCATATCAGGTGCTGGAACGGGTCTGGCCGGAGGGCGTATTCCGTTCGGTGGTGTAGTTCTCTCGATGGCGCGGATGAATCGAATTATCGAAATCGATGAGGAGCGGGGGCACGCAATCGTGGAAGCTGGGGTAATACTTCAAGACTTTCAAAACGAAGTTGAGTCGAGAGGACTCCTTTATCCACCCGATCCTACAGAGAGGGGAGGTCAACTCGGTGGGAACTTCTCAACGAACGCTTCTGGAGCGCGGACATTCAAGTATGGACCCACGCGGAGTTGGGTGGCCGGAGCAGACCTGATACGGAGCAATGGTGAGAAGATTAGCCTTGCAAGAGGCGTTTGCCGCGCCGACGGATATAGCTTGAGAATACCGGCTGAGAGAGAATCTATCCAGCTTACCGTTCCTCGCTACAACATGCCAGCTACAAGCAAACATGCGGCTGGATATTTCGCTGCTCCCGATATGGATGGACTCGATCTATTCATCGGAAGTGAGGGGACACTTGGAGTAGTAACGCAGATTGGACTTCGCCTGATACCGAAGCCAGAACGACTCTTTAGTGGAATCGTTTTCTTCGACGATGAAGAGAAGATGCTGAGCTTCGTTGAAGAAGCTCGCGATCGAAGCCGGGCAAATCGTCAACGTGAGGTAAGTGAATCGTTCGATGTCCGAGCCTTAGAATTTATCGACCCCAATGCGCTCGATTTTATTCGCGAGACATATCCAACAATTCCTGAAAGTGTGGCTGGGGGGGCAATTTGGTTTGAGCAAGAGACAACAGAGGGTTCGGAAGATCAACTGATTACCGCTTGGGCTGAACTGATTGAACGCCACACATCACTCGCCAACGATTCTTGGTTCGGGCTTACCGAGAGCGACCAAGAACGTATGCGAAAGTTCAGACATGCTGTCCCCTCATCTGCCTACGAATACATCGCCGAGCACCGCGTGAGAAAGTTCGGAACAGATATGGCTGTTCCCGACAATCGATTCCGTGAGATGTACAAGTTCTATAAGGAACAACTTGCCACTTCTGGTGTAGCAAACCTTACGTGGGGTCATATCGGCAACAGCCATCTCCACGTAAACATCCTCCCATCAAATGAAGAAGAAATTCCGAAGGCGAAACTGTTGTACGACCTCTTCGTAACCGAAGCCCTCAAACTTGGTGGGACTGTATCGGCTGAACATGGAATTGGAAAGATCAAGCGACCATATCTCCGCCAGATGTTTGGTGATGAAGGGATAGAAGAAATGCGGAGAGTAAAACAGACGATGGATCCAGCAGGAATCCTTGGCATCGGAACGATGATCGAGGGTCCAATTCAAAACGTCTAATTCTATTGGGGTGTGTAATGAGTAGAATGGTTGTAGAGTGTGATGGTAAGAGATAAAACACCAAGGAGACAAAGAACCACCAAGAATCATCCACGACTTCTCTATGATGCTTCACGCGTCGAATCTATAAATCTCATTTTTTGAATTGATTTCATGGCTCACATCTTTCAAATCAGTGCTTCGAACGGTGGTGTTCCAAAACTTGGAATGCACGAAGCCGAGGTTAGCCTGAGTGGAATTACGGTTGACGATCAGGCTGACAAGAAACATCACGGAGGCCCTCTTCAAAATCTTTGCCTCTTGCGGTTGGAAACAATCATCAAGTTGCAGGAAGAAGGACATCCTATTTTCCCCGGTTCAGTAGGTGAAAACCTTACCACAGTTGGACTCGAGGCGAGTGTGATGGTTCCCGGAACGATACTCGCTATTGGGGAAAGAGTCCAGATTGAGTTAACCGACTATGCAGTCCCCTGCAATACAATCGCAAGTTCGTTCAGTGATCGCAATTCTAACCGGATAAACAGTAAGAAGTTCCCAGAGGAGAGCCGTATCTAT
>JBFWSB010000234.1:0-7308 GCA_050248595.1 Kapaibacterium sp. (SeqCode) | reverse complement strand
GGCAAACTCAGCAAATCCGAATGTGACATTGAAGGGAACGCAGTGAATAAGCACAACATCGAAGTCGTTAATGCCAACTCCAGCAGGAAGCTGATAGGTCTGCTCACCAGTTGTGCTTTGAAGTGGGCCGAGATCTAAGCTCCCATCTTCAATCCGATTAGTTTTGGAGAGATAGACGTTAAGTCGTGGGCCACTACTGCTTGAGAAATCCTCTGCAAAAATGAGTTGCACACCTTTTGAAGCGTCGGTTACAAGGTAAGCTCTCCCAACTACTTCATAGGAAGTACCTGGATTTTTCTGGAACGTTCCCACGCGCATCTTCTCTTCGGATTCTACAGTAACGATAGCCGGATTACTACTTACACCGTCAGCAACAACAATGATCTCAGCTCTCCCTTCGGCAACTGCGTGAACGCGCCCTTCACTATCTACTGTCGCCACAAGGTGGTTAGAAGAAGACCACTCAAGAGTTGTTGGAACCACGATGTCACCGGCAATAGAGGTTGCTTGGGCAGTGAGGAGAAAAGACTCACCGGGAGAAAGAGAAGTAGTTCCCGGCGAAATCATCACGTTAGCCACTGCATTATCATTCTCCACCACAGTTATCAGCAAAGGAGGGCTAACCAAGTCTCCTACAGAACCTCTGACACTTACCTGCCCCGGTTGATGGCCGGTAAGCAATCCATTCTCATCAATTGAAGCAATGGAGGGATTAGAACTGCTCCACTGAACTACAGCAGGAGTAGGCTTTCCAGAAGCATCATAGTAGACCGATTCAAAGGAGAGTGATTCACCAACACGCAGAGCCGAGGTAGTAGTGTAGATTTCCAAATTTGGTTCGAAGACCGGATCCTGGAGATAATCTGTCCCGATACATCCTCCAATAAAGATCGTGGAGGAAAGAGCCAGCAAGCTCAGTGAGAAGAAGAGAGAGAGACGCATCATGTGATTGTAGTATAGCATCTATATGAAAAGTGGTAGAGATAGTAGAGGAGCAGGAACGATATTCCTTTACTATCCATTCAAACTTGATGCTTTACTATTCCAACAACCTCGGCAGCTATTCCACGAGAGAAAAAATTTATTGGATCCGACGCTCAACTGACAACGTCCTAACAACACGACAGGATAGGAATACAGATTTCAGTCACGAGATCATTTGGTGTTGTGTTTGTATGATGCCACTCCATTCTTGCCAAAGAAAACCGGGTTGGAACATTGAGTCTCCTCACGTTCCAACCCGGCTTGTCCAACAGAAAAAAACCTATCGGACCACACCTATTGTTGTTTCGTAAAGAGGAGAGAAGAAGATTTGCTCTCAGTCCCGACCTTCAGAAGATATGTCCCCGAGGGGAGCTGTGAGACATTAAGAGCAAATTCCTCCTCCCCTCTATGAAAGATTTCAACTGATTGGCTTTGAAGCACTCTCCCCTTCAAATCGAGTATCTGAATATCGAGATTACCTGAAGCAAAGCCTTGGCAAGAGAGGTGAAGAAGGTCGTTGACTGGATTCTCTCCGATGATCCGAACAACAGCAACGTTCGTGACAGTTGTTCCCTCACCAACTGAGGAGGAAGGATCAACTCCCTTCCCCTGCAACGACACCGTCTTATCAGCCGGGGCATTTAAGGTGATGTATATATTGGCCGACACATCTCCAGCAACTACTGGCTGGAATGTCACCTGTACGTCTACGCTCTCTCCTTGAGCAAGCGTTGTTGGAACTGATGGAACAGTTGTCATTGAAAACCCGGCGGCTGACGCTTGATGGGAATCGGTAAACTCAACACCCTGCACTTCCAGTCCGGCAGAATTTTCTGGAGAGATCGTAAAGTTGAGAACCTTCGACCCGGAGAGAAGAACGTCCTCAAAGTTCAAGCTGCTGGTACTGAGAACTACTCCGGGCAACACCTGCTCTGCACCTTGTCCAGACAGACTTATGCTCACCTCTGGCTTGGCTGGATCGTTTGTTCCGATTACCACCTCACCAGCTACAGCCCCTGAAGATTGAGGAGAGAAGGAGATCATCACCTCAAGAGAACCGTCTGGTGCAATTGTGTGTGGAAGAGTGGGAATTGACCCAAGAGAAAAACCGGCGGCTGTGGCTGCATTATCCAGCTCTATGCTGTTCACTTGTAGCGGAGCATCACTCACTGAACGGATGGTAAACGAGCTACTCTTTGTCTTGCCAATTTCTACAGAACCGAACGAGAAGCTTTGTGGGGTAATCGCAACCTGCGGGTTAACAGGATCAGGAGGATAGGCGTAGAGCTTATCGGAGAAGTCAAGCGAACCGTTGATGAAGGCAGCCCCAAGCCCACCATATGCCTTATCTCCAAATGAGAAGGCAACTGTCCAAGCAGTATACTCATCAGGAAATTGATCGGCAGACTTTGTCCAACGATCCTGAGCTGCGTTGTAGGTGTAGAAGTCCCGGAAGGTTTGCGTGTAGCCAGCCATTCCTGCCCCATAGTAGGCAACGCCATTTAGTTCGAAGGCAATGCCAGCTTGGCGAGCAGCACCGGTGTAGGAGGCACGTTGCGTCCACTCTTTCGACGCTGGATCGAACTCGTACAACTGCGCCGATTCATTTACTGAACCGACAGCCCCACCAACAACGTATCCCTTGCCATTCAGAACAAAAGAGGAAGGAAAGATTCTCGGTCCGCCCGGATAGTTCCCAACGGAAGACCAATTGTTCGTTGCGAAATCATACTCCCAAACGTCAGCCAACACATTACCACCATCGAACCCTGTCCCAACATAGGCCTTACTCCCGAGAACAAAGGCAAAACATCCATCTCGATTTCCACCCCCGAATGGAGCCTTCGGTGTCCAGGTGTTAGTGGCAGGGTCATATTCAAAGAACTGATCCGTAACGTTTGATGCTCCCCCCAACGCTCCCCCGCCGATGTACCCCTTACCATTGTATGAGAATGCGAACGCCCAGATTCTCTGAATGTTTCCCGGCATCACACCCAAGTCCTTCCACTCTCTGGTAGTGCGGTTGAACGAGAACATGTGAGAACTTCCGAGTCCACCCCCAACGTAGGCAACGTCGCCAATCACAAAACTGAAGCAGCCATCGGTTGGGCCACCCGGAAAATCAGGTGCGGGTCCGAATTGAGCGAAGGCTGCTATCGGTAGAAAGAGAACAGAGAGGAATAACCATCTGCGGAAAAAGGAACTGTGAGCCATTAGAATTATCGTCAGGTTAATAGTTATTGTTTACGAGATATGTGCCCCCTGAGCACTTCTCGACAAACAAGCAAATCAACCTCTGTTCGGCTTCTTCAATTTTGCTTTTTTTGAGTCAGACACCAGACTATAGTAGCAATGAGACTATATCGCTACTTGTTGGAGGACTATGAAGGACGCAAGCCCCGCCGATGATCGGCACGATAGGCCGCTGGAGACATTCCAGTTTGCTGGCGGAAGAGAGAACTGAATGAACCGGGACTTTCGAATCCGATATCGTAGCAGATGGCGGAGACGGGTAGATCGGTTTTTAAGAGAAGGTTTCGTGCTTCCTCCATACGGCGGTGCGTGATGTAGCGGTAGGGGGTCATCCCAAAAACCTGTTTGAATGTGCGGAGAAAGTGATGTGTGGAGAGGCAGGCAGCGGATGCAATCTCAGGTATTGTCAGAGCTGCACTGTAGTAGGCATCGATATATTCCTTTGCTCGCTGCAAGCGGCGGTAACACTCAACGCGAGTAGAACGTTTGACAGCGGTAAGGCAGTCTATCTCACGCGAGATATTGCGGTGAACGCGGAGCATCCCATCCAGAAGAGCATGGAACTGCTCAGCAAGCCACATCTTGTTTACAGACCCACTATAGCTTTTTCTATGAAGTGCTAATAGGATAGGAGAGATAATTCGATCGTGTGAGTAGAGTTTCTCGAAGAATGCAGCAGCACTTTGTGAGCGTTGGTCAACTGGATTATCGAGAAGATGGTCGTCGGGAGATATTACGTTGCGCAAAACCTCTTCAGGAAAACCGGGACGAAAGAAGATGCAGAAAGAGTTGGCCCCAAACTCATCAATGGAGCTTTCGTAGCGTTGACCATCGTTGAGAATCAGATAGGAACGATCGTTCACCTTAAATGAAGTTCTTCCAACATTGTAGGTCTCGGTTCCATTGAACGCACACTTGATAGAGAGTGGGCCATGATGTTGAGGGAAGCGAACAGAGGAGGCGATTGCATTGGTCACCATATTGGGCCAACCAATTTCAGGACAGGGGGCATCCCAATTCATTAATGTAGAACTGGGATCGGGAAGTTGATCGGCTATCCCGAAAAACGTATCTGAACGATTCTGGTGATTCATACTCGCTATCTCGGATGTAGGGAATGTTAGTCTCCACAATGGATATTCTATGGATGACCAATTCCCAACATCATCAATGTAGAGTTCCTTAAGTCTTTGATCTGAGAATTTGCACGGGCACTCTTGAGCAAGTCATCGAGTAGTTGTTGACGATATCGGCTTCGATATTGTTCCGAGAAACTGGCAATTTCTTTACGATAGGCTGCCTCATCTGGACCAAACCGATCCGAAACCCGCAGAAAGTAGAGTGCATGAATTCCCCGAACAGGGCCAGACACTTCACCAATGTTCGTAATGGCAACAAGCGTGTCGAGCAAATGTGGATCTTCGTCTTCCATTACTGGAATCGACTGCTGGCGCACTCCAAGAATTTCTGCCATTGGAGCAACCTCACGAATTGGGCCGAGAAGAGTTGTTGGAGTAATTGTCGAGGCAAAATCTGCGAGCTTCTGCTCAAGAATATCCAGTTGCTTTTTCCGGCGAACGTGTGCTGTCGGATATTGCGGAATATCCTCATAGGTTGGAGTTCCTCCCGGCCAATAAGCTGTCTGCTTAACGATGGCCATCCGATTAAAGGGAAGGGGGAGAACGCCAACATCTCCAACATCCGTCCTGAAGAGAAATTCACCAACCACTAACCCATCAGCGTATGGCTCAAGACGTTTAAGGTATGTCATCGAATCGACGACAACGGAAGGATAGCTCGCTATAATTTTCTGAAGCAACTGATCGGTTGGCTCTCCACTACGAAGTGCCTCAGCATACATTTCAGCATCAGCCTTTACCTTCTGCACAACATCGGGAGAAGGGCGTAGTGGAAAGCGAAGCTCTCGAAGCTGGAAGTCCTTAGCAACCCGCTCGTTTACCCAAATCAAGTGGTAGCCAAAACGAGTTTGTACTGGGCCAAACACCTTCCCGACCGGAGCAGAAAAGAGGGCAGAGTCAAATTCTGGAACGAATAGTCCACGAGCAGCATACCCAAGATCGCCATCCAATTGTGCGCTAATATCATCAACACTGTAGACCCTGGCAGAAGTCATAAACTCCTCTTCAGAGTCGATGCTATCCCGCAATTCTCGCATAAACGCCAGCAGACTCTCTGCCTCAATCTCTCCATCTCCCCCAGTCCTCATCAAAATGTGGCGCGCACGGATAATCGTGTCTGTCGATGGAGCTTCGGCATCGACGTAAAGGAACAGGGACTCGCTTTCGGTTGGATAAGGGCCAAGTAAATCGCCAACCTTCGCGTGAACAAGATCCCTTGATATTTCACCCGGGAACGTTGCAGGAGAAAGCATACGCCCTTCCTGAATACGATTCGGCGGAAGGTCAGATAACAGATTGGCTACTTTTTCAGAACGATTGGAAATCGGGGTTGACTCAACGATGTTCTTCACCTTCTCCATCTGCTCCCGCTGCTCTGCTGAGTCTGAGGGGGATGGATGGATAGGAAGAATTATTGCCAGCGGAAGGCGCGACTCGGGGATTGCATACTCATCACGACGGTCGTTGAACCAAGCGCGAGCCTCGGCTTCAGTAACGGGTGTAGCGGAGTCCGGAACAGTTGAGTGAAGCACGCGAACTACTGAGCCGCTGAGGATTGTCTTCTCAGCAAAATACCGATTGCGAATTTGACTTTGAGTTAATGGTTTCTGCTCATACAGCAGGTTCAAAAGGCGTCGACGAGATTCTTCCACACTGTAGTACCGTAGAAGATTGTTGACATCCCCCTCCCAGTCACTCACGATTTTGGACTTCGGCACGCCGGGTCGAGAAGCATACCGAAGAATAGTCTGAGGTTCCTTAACCAGCTTGCGCAATTGACTCGGCTGATATTTTCCACCTTCAAATATTTCAAGGATGTAGGCTGGTGGCTTTGCAATCAGAAGTTCGATTGCCTCATCACGACTAACACTTACTCCACGTTTTTTTGCCTCTTGAAGGAGCAGTTCACTATCAACCAGTGTGAGAAAAATGCCATCATCTTCAAGGGGATCGAGTGCTGCTGTGTCATCGGGATTAGCACCAAGATTTAGAAGCCGAGTCAGACGCGCACGGTCGTACGACACGTATGGAATTTCTACACCGTTGACAATTGCAACTGCCCCTTCCTCCTTCTTCTGAGCAGAAAGAATCGGATTATTGATGAAGAGAGAGAGAGCAAAAAGAATAAGGAAGAGAGTCCCTATCGAAGAGATTTTTTTCACGTTGTCAGAGTTTCCCATATATGATAATTCTTGTGCACGTACTTAACCCGTCACACTCCATTTTGTTAGCGTTCGATAGAGATGTTCACAGAAAAGCCCGGCGGAAGATGCCGATGAAGATCGACCTATCCTGCCGGGCTTTTCTTTACGCTTTTGCTCTACTAACCAACTTTCGATCCTGCATCGGCATACTTCCCCATTGCCTTCTGTTTCCAGCGGCTAATGATGCGCCGGACATAATCGCGCGTTTCAGCATAGGGGGGAACTCCCCGATACTTATCTACCGCCCCGGGACCTGCATTGTAGGCAGCTAATGCAAACTCTACGTTGCCGTTGTACCGGCGAAGCATCATCTTAAGGTAGCGTGAACCACCATCAATCGATTGTGCTGGATCAAGCGGATTTATCACCCCTAACATCTCAGCAGTCGTTGGAATCATCTGAGCAAGCCCCAACGCACTGTCAACGGAAACTGCCTCGGAATTGAATCCTGACTCCTGTTGAATCAGAGCCGCTATTAAGAAGGGATCGATTTGATAGCGAAGACTGGCTCCCTCAATTAAATCAGCGTAGGGGACATTCCACGTCAGATCAACAACCGCATCCTGTCCTTCAGCTATCAAAAGCGAACGGTGACGGAAGGCTCTCTCCTCTACAACAATACTTGTAGTAGAAGGTGGAATCGACTTCACACTCATCCCCTTTGAGGAGAGAGTAGGATTCCAGAGAGAGACAGTCACAACTAAATCTTTAATGCGGCGAACTGCATA
>JBFWSB010000233.1:0-7357 GCA_050248595.1 Kapaibacterium sp. (SeqCode) | reverse complement strand
CTGCACTCGTGGTTCTTCCTCTGCTGATGAGCGCATGCACAATCACTCCAGTTGATCCTACTGTCAACCTCGGACAAACCACCTTGGATGAGTTCTTCAAGAATACCTTCTATATGTCTTGGTATGAGCCGGGATATAATGCCTACCCATCGGAAGATGTTGATGGATTCAACAGCGCAGTCACCCGAATTGCAGCGCAGCTCAACGCAGGTGAGGGGAACTACAAGATGATTATGGTACTGAAGCCAAATTGTGGTTGCCAACATACACAGCGGGAAATGCCACGCGTGATGAAGACGCTCGATCAAGCTGGATTCTCGCGCGACAATATTGAACTTTGGCTGACCGATAGCCCGCTAAGTGGCATTGATGAGATTAAGTCGCTCTACAACATCGACGTTGCACCAACATTCTTGCTGCTGCAAGGTGACTCAGAACTTGGCCGGATTGAAGAAGTTGAGGACGACACACCAGGCTCGACAATTTCAACAGAGCTGGCCAACCTGTTCGAGAAGTAGAAGAAGAGTTTCGCAATCGATTTTTCCCTAAGAAGATCGTGAATCGAAAAGGCATGAGATGTATTCTGCATCTCATGCCTTTTTTGTTCTGCGATATGTTTCCCGCATGATATGTAGAGCTTGCCCCCTTCGTATACAACAACAAGACTGTCATGCTGAAGTCTGCTGAAGCATCTCGAATGAAAAGTAGAGCGGAATAGAAATCGCTCCGAAGGGGAGTAACCGACTCTTTACGATAGACTTGCGAAACTCTTCACTCCGCTTCGCTCCGTTCTGAGTGACAAGTTATGCAAAGCTTGCCCCCTTCGTATACGACAACAAGACTGTCATGCTGAAGTCTGCTGAAGCATCTCGAATGAAAAGTAGAGCAGAATAGAAATCGCTCCGAAGGGGAGTAACCGACTCTTTACGATAGACTTGCGAAACTCTTCACTCCGCTTCGCTCCGTTCTGAGTGACAAGTAAAGTGTTATTGGATAGCTTGACTTCGCATACATACAATAGAATTACGAGAGTGATGGTAGATTCAAGATGGTCAGCGAGCAGTGAGCAGATATCTTGAGTATCGACCATAAAAGAGAGCTTCCGAGGATCGAACTGAATAGATAAACTGCCCCGGAGGGGCAACTGCTGTGTGGCCGGGGATGACAATCCCCGGAAAATGAAGCATAAAATATTCTCTCGCCCCGGAGGGGCAGAATGCAGAAGTATTTCAAAAGCCCGCACTCGATTCACCTACCGTTGATCCTCTCCCCCAAAATCTCCTCCACCCGCTCAAAATCTTCTGGCCAAGTCACTTTGATATTTGTTGGTTCGCCAGAGACAATCTCCACGGCCTCTCCGAGAGCTTCTACTAACGAGGCGTCGTCAGTTCCAATGAAGCCGGTTTCGAGGGCGTGAGCATAGGCCTGACGAAGAAGGTCAGGATGGAAGCCTTGTGGAGTTTGTGCCGTTACTAAGTCGGCACGGGGGAGAGTCTCAACAATTCGGTTCTCTCGAACGCGCTTCACCGTTTCAGCAATTGGCATAGCCGGAATTGCAGCACCCGACTCAGCAGCACGCTCCACTACCCGTTGAATCAGTTCAGTGCTGACTGCAGGACGGGCGGCATCGTGGACTAAAATCACGTCAACTTCTTCTCGCAATTCATCCAAGCCATTCCGGATTGAATCTTGCCGCTCACTACCACCATCGACAAATCGGACGTTTGCAAACTCTCGGGCAGAATTCTCAGCTACCGAATGCCACTCTGGATCAATCGCCACAACAATCTCTCGGCACTCCTCAAGCTGAGCAAATGCCTTAATCGTCCAGCGGAGCATCGGCTCCCCTGCAATCTCTGCATACTGTTTCGGTCGGTTCAAACCACTCCGTTTTCCAACACCAGCAGCCGGAAGTATCAGGCTAAAGGTCTTCATCATCGCTTCCCTCCAATTCGATACGCAATTACCGTCCCAGCACTTCCGCCACCTATAGCCGCAGAAATCATCGCATTCCGAATTACTTGTTGTTGAAAGTCGAACGAAAAGCTTTCAACCAGAAGGTAGGCTGATAGAAGTGCAAAACCCAATCCAAGCCCACCAATAATCAGGACAAACCCCATTCCCTTGCTTGAAATGGCAGGAACCCGTCTGTCGATATAATCTCCTACCACAATCAAAAGTAAGGCGAGAGGAATCGAGTAGAGGGTTGTGAGGAGAACCCCTATAAAGAGAAGCGAGGCAACCTCGCCGACATCGTTTGGACGGAAATCGCCGAAGAAGAAACTGATCAGTGCAAAGGCAATTGAGGTGATGATAGAACTTACCCCCACACCCACAATCAGATGCGTTACTATGCTTAGGAGAAAGTTGCGGGGTCGTGCCGGTTGTCGATTAGTCATGTCTATTTCAATTCTACTCTGTTGAGAACTCCACCCAAGTTAGGAAAACCAAGAGAGGATCGTATCTTGCGCGCCGATAAGTATGACCACTATGCGGATATTTTTTCAAGCACACCTTCTCTTAATTCTTGGCTCGGTTCCGGCACTCAATCTCTTGGCGCAGGAGTTGCCAGCTGATGTCCCCGCCTGGCAACTTGTGAAGACTTTCATACAGAAGACTGGGTCTCCAGAGAAGGGTATCGACCGGAAAGAATTTGCGAAAACTCGACTGACAGGTGAGGCTGCAACACTCGACCCAGAGAGCTTCCGTGGATTGTGGAAAGAGTATATCGATGTCTACATCGACACAATTATCTCACTCCCAGATCAGTATCGCAAGATTCCGGGAGATGCCGAGAAGAAGATCCTCCCTCGAATTGATACGATCCGGCGATCAGTTTTATCAGTTACAACCTATATCGCCGGAGCCTACGACAACCTTACGTTTTTCTGCGTGCAAGATTCGATATGGCGCATTGAGTCGTGGCGACAATTTCCGACCCCAGAAGAACGAGCCGCCATCGCAAAGGAAATGCTTTCGCTCGATACGGCAGGTGGGGCATTTCTGACAAAACGCTCGCAATTGACTCGACTTCTCCTCTCTGAAAAAGACCTCAGGAGTCTATTTGCTACGGTTAGGGTTGATGCCTCAGCACTTACCGATCAACTCACCCGCTCCAAGGCGTGGAGCACGATTGACCTTCACAAAATCATGAACGATTCCGTTGGAGAATATGATCCTCTCGACGATGGGATATCCGCCACTGATCTCTTCATCTTCCGATTGAACCCCTCGGCTATCGGGCGACTTGCGAAAAATGGGATTACACACATCCTTCGCTACCGACAGGGTGATATGGTTTTTCCTCTCTTCGAGATTGGATCGTTGGGTGAGAAGTCCATGGGGTTTCTCTTCGTTGCCGACTCATCATCCTTCCCTCCTCTTGAAAAAGAGAGCTTTTTCACATTGCGCCCAGTAGCAGACCGGTGGTGGTTCTACGAAGGATTCGTCCGTGAGGCGAACACGGCCTCGCCGACACAACCGAAAGGAGATACGGGAGCAGAAAAAGAGAAGTCGGGACAGACTGAGCAGAGGCGACCCAAAACTCGGGGAGTACCACAAACCGAACAGAACGAAAAAGTTGAGCTTTTACGCCCTAAAGAGAAAGAAAAAAAGCCGGAGTAGAAAAAAAACCAGGCTCCTCTCCCCCCCTATCGGTTTCCGTAATCTCTCACTTCGTTGTAGCTTTGCCCCGATTAATTTTTGAATCCCCCAATAAATTTTTGAATTCATTGAGTGGTGAGCCTACGCCACTCATAGGTCGATGTGAATCAATTCCACGCGGGCTATGCCGACGATCACAATAGACGGTAATCAGTACGACTTCCAACAAGGTAAGTCGATCATCGAGGTCTGCCTCGAAAACAACATTGACGTTCCTCACTTTTGCTGGCATCCAGCTCTTTCGGTCTCCGGAAACTGCCGGATGTGCTTTGTCGATGTAGAGGGAATGCCAAAGCTCCAAATCTCCTGCGCAACGCAGGCTGCCGAGGGACAAATTGTCCACACAACAAACGAACGGGCAGTGAAGGGGCGCGAGGCGATCATGGAGTTTCTCCTGATCAACCACCCACTCGACTGCCCAATCTGCGACGAGGCAGGGCAGTGCAAACTTCAGGATTACGCCTTCCTTCACGGTCGGGGCGAAAGCCGGTTCGACGAGATGAAGAACCGGAAGGAAAAGCGGGTTCCGTTGGGGCCAGAAGTTCTCTTCGACGGTGAGCGCTGCATATCTTGCTCCCGCTGTATCCGCTTTGCTGAGGAAGTTGCCGAACAACCGGCACTCACCTTCGTGCAACGTGGCGACCACGTCACGATTGAGACCTTCCCCGGCACGGAGTTCAACAGCCCCTACTCGATGAATGTGATCGACATCTGCCCTGTTGGCGCACTTACTTCAAGCGATTTCCGGTTCAAGGCTCGCGTCTGGGATATGTCCTTCAACGAGTCGATCTGCCCCGGCTGTGCTCGTGGTTGTAACACACACGTTGGCGCGCGCGACAATGAGATTTTGCGGCTTGATCCACGCACCAATATGAAGGTAAACGAATATTGGATGTGCGATCCGGGACGCTTAGAGACCTATCCACTCGTAAACGAAAATCGTTTCCACGGACCTGTGATTAAGCGGGGTGATGGACAGATCGGCGTTAGTTGGGAAGAAGCCTACTCCGAGGCAGTTGCCTTGCTCCGTGGACTGAAGCCTTCTGAGGTTGCCTTCATCGGCTCTGCTCGGGCTACGTGCGAGGACAACTATGCCTTCGCAAAATTTGGACGTGAAGTTGTTGGCTCGCACCACATTGGCTATCTGCGGCATATTGACCCAGAATTTGCAGATAACAAGCTCCGCGTTGCAGATCGGTCGCCGAACTCGCGTGGTGCTGAGGCTGCCGGGATTGAGCACTTTGAAGATCTTGAAAGAATTATCGAGGGGATCGAGCAGGGGAAGATCAAGGGAGTCTGCGTTCTCGACCAAGATATTCCGATGAACGATAGAATCGAAGAAGCGTTCGAGCGTTTGCAGGCGTTGATTGTCCACGCCTCAAACACAACTCCACTCACCGAACTTGCCGACGTTATTTTCGCAACCTCTACCTGGGCTGAATCTGAGGGGACTTGGGTGAACCTCACCGAGACTGTGCAGCACTTCGACGCGGTTATCGCCACGAAGGAGAACGAACATCGGATGGGAATGAAGCTCTCCCGTCTCGATAAGTTCGGAGCCGACAACGACCGGTGGACTCAAGGGGAGAAGCGGGATTGCAAACCAGCTTGGCAAGCATTGCAAGCACTTGCTCGACTGATGGGGACAACGTGGAAGTATAAGTGGACAGAAGATTTGTTCGAAGAGCTGAGCCAGAAGAACTCACAGTTCGCGGCGATGACCTACGAGAAGCTCGACACCTATCGTGGTATCCGTCTCGGCAAAGGGGCAAATCCTGAGCCTCACGGTCAGGTATATCGTCCGCACGAGTACCGTCCGCAAATCATGCGGGCGGAGGAATTCAAAATGCAAAATTAAAAATGCAAAAAATGGAGAGGAGAGAGCAAGCCTTGCTATCAACAAACTCTCCCCTCGTTTTTGAATTTTGCCTTTTGAATTTTGAATTGATTTGAATTTTTACTTTAGAATTTTGAATTGAACCAACTATGTCAGCAACTCTCTGGTACTGGATAATTCTCGTCGTGAAAGTACTCGTCGTTCTGCACGTTTTTCTTATCGGTGCAGCCTACGTTGTTCTGCTCGAGCGGAAAGTGTCGGCCTGGATTCAGGATCGCGTCGGTCCGAACCGGGTTGGTTGGCGTGGCTCGCTACAGTCATTCGCCGACGTGCTGAAACTGGTTTTGAAAGAGGACATTGTTCCAGAGAATGCCAACAAATTTTTCCACCGATTGGCTCCGCTGATTACGATCACAATTGCCGTTGCTGTCTGGGCCTTTGTCCCTTTCTTTGCACCGATTGAGATCAATGGAACTCCAATAAATGGAATGATCGCCCCCGACTTGAACGTTGGTATCCTCCTCTTGTTGGCACTCGGCTCGGTCGGGGTCTACGGCATTGCGTTGGCTGGGTGGGCTTCGAACAGCAAGTATTCGCTGATGGGTGGGCTTCGCGCATCGGCGCAGATGATTAGCTACGAACTTGCAATGGGCCTCTCACTGATCGGCCTGCTGCTGATTATGGGGTCGACAAACATTTCCGATATCGTTACGCAACAGAGTGGCTACTGGTGGGGTGTAATCCCGAAGTGGAACATCTTCGTCCAGCCACTCGGCTTTTTGATCTTCCTGGTTGCTGCATTTGCCGAGACAAACCGCGCACCATTCGATCTTGCAGAGGCTGAGCCAGAACTTGTGGGTGGATTCCACACCGAGTACTCTGGTCTAAAATTCGGTCTCTTCTTCCTCGGTGAGTACGGGAACGTGATTATGATGTCGGCGATCATGTCCACCCTCTTTTTCGGTGGATACAATGCTCCGTGGATTCAAGATATTGCCTTCTTCCAAGGGGATGCGACGTTGAACAAAGTTGCGTTGGCTCTCCTTCAGTTCGGCACACTTTCACTGAAAACAGTATTCTTTGTCTTCTTCTTCATCTGGGTTCGGTGGTCGATCCCCCGCTTCCGCTACGACCAGTTGATGAACTTGGGTTGGAGAGTAATGTTCCCACTTGCGCTGGGAAACACCGTAGTAACAGCAGTTGTTTTGGCACTCATTGAAGGAATGCAGTAGGTTGCAGGTAATCACTACTGCAATCACAACTCACACCTTGCGTCGGTAGCCGATATATTTAGTCAGGATCAATCACTATCAGCAACTATAGAGCATGGCAACGCAAACAGTTTCAGAACGGACGGCAAAGAGGATGACCTTCTGGGAGAAGCTCTACCTTCCAGAGATTGCAAAGGGGATGACACTCACCTTCAAGCAGATGCTGAAGCCGAACATTACGCGCCAGTATCCTGAGGAGAAATTCCATCCCGAGGCAAGCTATCGTGGGCGTCCGGTGTTAGTACAGGAAGAGTATGGCGAACGGTGCGTGGCTTGCGGTCTCTGCTCCCGCGTCTGCCCAGCTATTGCAATTGAAGTGCAAGCAGGAGAGACCTCGAAAGAGAAGGAACGGTATCCTGAGAAGTTCGAGATCAACATGCTTCGCTGCATCTTCTGCGGTTACTGCGAGGAAGCCTGTCCTGAAGAGGCCATTGTGATGTCGAGAGATTATGAGTTGGTGTTCGACAATGTTGACGACGCCATTTTCGGGAAAGATCAACTTTTAGTTCCAGTAGCTCAATTGCAGGAACGCTTGGAATACCTTCGCCAGTATAAAGGGTAAGAAGGTTCACACTCTCTCTCAAAA
>JBFWSB010000232.1:0-7362 GCA_050248595.1 Kapaibacterium sp. (SeqCode) | reverse complement strand
TTCTGGGGTGGTGCTGGATGACCCAATCCTCAACCTTATAACTCCAGTTGATTTGACGTGGCCAATTTTCGCGCTGATTTATGGAGGACTTCTGCTTGCCGTTACGCGACTTCTCCCCTCACCCGATGCGCTTCTGTTAACGATTCGATCCTATACGCTTCTTCTGCTTGTGCGCATTGTTGTGATGTTCCTTGCCCCCTTTGCACAGCCCGACGGGATGATACTTCTGCGAGATCCTGTTGCCGGCCTCGGCCCAGGGGGGGCAATGACAAACGATCTTTTCTTCTCCGGGCACACTGCCACAATGTTTCTCTTCTTCCTGACTGCACAGGAACGTCGCTTCAAATCTATCTTTCTCTTGCTGACAGTTCTGCTCGGGGTGATGCTTCTGATGCAGCACGTTCACTACACGGTTGATGTGGTGGCGGCTCCCTTCTTCACGTTTGGATGTTTTGTGTTAGCACAAAAAATTAAGTGGAGAAGAGTCGCCGAAGAAGAGCCTCAACTTCCCTTACGGTAGTCTCCCTCTTTTGTGAAGAGTACTTGGCTCGGCTCAATCTTTTCTGGCTTGCTTGAGATGTGGGCTTCATCAAAACCAAAGGTTGACTGCATTCCAACTTGAAGAACTTCTTTTGTCCCTCCCCAGGGAATCAGAATTGGCTCTCCAGCAAGTGCAAAGATTGCGGACATGTGCCCGACGAACGGAAATGTATAGCTCTCTACTTCAACGGTGTCTGCCCAATCTCGTGTCTCAATCCTCTCACTACGTCTCGAGAGAGTGAAGGTGGTGTCGAGGTAGCGAGCGTTTGCACTAATCGTGCTATTGCCTACCATCACGAGGAAGTGTTCAGAGGTAATCTGGAATTTTTCAACTCCTGAATGTCCTTTTGCCCAGAGATTGCCGGAAACCAACTTCAGCCGTACTGCGTGTGTGGAGGCATCTGGACAGTAGGAGGCATCAACGTAGACCTTTGAGTTCGCACCTATTCTGGTTATTGCTCCAGCACCAACCTTTAGCTCCAGCAGAGAACCACTCCCTACATATATTGTATCCCCCTTCGCAAGTGAGGCTCCCACCGCAAGTGAAGAGTTGGTAGTTTTTGCCGTTCCACTCACTGTGGTGACCGTGATTGAGCACGATCCCTGAGCTGAAAGAAGCACCGGAGCCAGAAAAAATGCGCAGAGAATGGAAAAAAGCGTTCTCATAGTGCTGACTACATCTGTTAGTTCTCTTAAAATTCTTTCTCGATAACAATAGTGGGGGAGGGGACGAAGAGCATGTTGTCCTATCGTAATAATACGAGGTTCATTTGATAATACCAGCATAATACCGAGGTAATGTCGGGACTCTACTTTTGCCTGTGGGAAAGGAAGGGGGTGTTTGACCTCTCCTGATCCTTGTTCTGATGGCTTTTGTCAGATACATCTAATCGAATTCTACATACTACTCGTATTCCACAAGGCAATTATTTATTTATGAAGATGTTCCGCTACCTTCTCTTTCTGCTTGTTCTGGCAGGAACCTACACAAATGCTTGGGGACAAAAAGCACTCTTCCCTGAAATCGACACAAACTATGCTGGGAAAACAGTAAGTCTTCCCGGCTCCCCTTTTAAATATTCGGTTCTGTTCCGGCAAGATGAGAGCATCGTGAAGACATCGGGTGGGAAGCAAGGTCTTGCTCGGGGTAACCACGACTTCACCGGATATATCCCAATCAACGGATCGAGCCAACATGGCTACGTGATCGTCAACCACGAACTCAGCGACTCCAACTCCACCTTCGGCGACGGTGGTGGGATGACCGTCTTCGAAGCGAAAGTAATCAACGGAGAGTGGCAGGTTGTCGGCGACTATCGGAACGTAGACTTCTCAAGCGTCGGTGGGACGTTCGTTAACTGCGGCGGTGCGCAAGTGCCGAACGGTCACGTGTTGACAGCAGAAGAGTATCCACCGGCATCGACTGAAGATCTGTACAAAGGTGGCGTGAGCTATCGTGATACGACGGATGTGATGGTGAGCTACGATGGGAAGGAGTTTCCGATCAAGCGATATGAGAATATGGGATGGATGGTAGAGGTAGACCCGGCGAACGCGCAGGCAGTACGGAAGTTGTGGAAGATGGGGCGTTATTCGCACGAGGGAGCGTATGTGACGAATGGGGGGAAGACGGTCTACTTGAGCGATGACAACAGTCCGGGTGTGTTCTTCAAGTTTGAGGCGGAGGTAGCGAACGACTTCACAGAGGGGCAGTTGTATGCATACAAGCAGAGTGGTGATGGAAAGGGGGGCGAGTGGTTGTCGTTGCCGATGGATTTCGATTCGTTGAAGGTGATACGGGATGTGGCGATAGGCCGTGGAGCGACGCTGTTTGTGCGGTTGGAGTGGATCACGGAGGCGAACGGAAAGATCTACATCACGGAGACGGGACGTGACGGATTCAACTGGGATGGAGCAGTTGCTCAAGGTGGTGTCCCTGCTCAGCATCTCGACCGCGTTCGTATCAGCAAAGAGAGCTATTCCTACGAGGACTACTACGGGCGTATTCTCGAATTCGATCCGGCAACGAACCGCATCCGTTCTTATCTCGAAGGAGGTTATGGAATTGCAGACCGCTCCAGAAACCTTTCCAACCCAGATGGCCTTGTGACGATGGAAGTGAATGGCGAAGAGTGGCTGATTATCAACGAAGACTTGAACGGACGGAGTGCTGGCCGCGTTAGCCCTGAAGCTGAGGCTGCCGGACGGACTATCTGCGAAATCTATGCAATCAATCCGAAGATCGAATATCCTACGGTCGATAACTTGAAGCGTCTGTTGATTGGCCCGAACGGAGCTGAGACAACGGGAGGTCGTCCTACACCAGATGGCAAGTCGTACTTCGTGAACATCCAGCACCCAAGTGGATCGAATCCTGAGCCATTCGATAAATCAGCAACGATTGTGGTAACTGGATTTGGTGACTATATCGCCGGGGAGACCTTCAACATCTTTCCCCCAATCGACACAACTTTTGCAGGAGAGACTGTGGTGATTCCTGCAAACCCATACGAGTATAAAGTTCTCTTCCGGCAAGATGAGAGCATCGTGAAGACATCGGGTGGGAAACAAGGTCTTGCTCGGGGTAACCACGACTTCACCGGATATATCCCAATCAACGGATCGAGCCAACATGGCTACGTGATCGTCAACCACGAACTCAGCGACTCAAACTCCACCTTCGGCGACGGTGGTGGGATGACCGTCTTCGAAGCGAAAGTAATCAACGGAGAGTGGCAGGTTGTCGGCGACTATCGGAACGTAGACTTCTCAAGCGTCGGTGGGACGTTCGTTAACTGCGGCGGTGCGCAAGTGCCGAACGGTCACGTGTTGACAGCAGAAGAGTATCCACCGGCATCGACTGAAGATCTGTACAAAGGTGGCGTGAGCTATCGTGATACGACGGATGTGATGGTGAGCTACGATGGGAAGGAGTTTCCGATCAAGCGATATGAGAATATGGGATGGATGGTAGAGGTAGACCCGGCGAACGCGCAGGCAGTACGGAAGTTGTGGAAGATGGGGCGTTATTCGCACGAG
Organism: Kapaibacterium sp. (SeqCode); assembly: GCA_050248595.1. GTDB lineage: Bacteria > Bacteroidota > Ignavibacteria > OLB7 > OLB7 > JAGWAZ01. The sequence goes on along the minus strand of JBFWSB010000232.1, from coordinate 3,783 downwards.
GGAGCGTATGTGACGAATGGGGGGAAGACGGTCTACTTGAGCGATGACAACAGTCCGGGTGTGTTCTTCAAGTTTGAGGCGGAGGTAGCGAACGACTTCACAGAGGGGCAGTTGTATGCATACAAGCAGAGTGGTGATGGAAAGGGGGGCGAGTGGTTGTCGTTGCCGATGGATTTCGATTCGTTGAAGGTGATACGGGATGTGGCGATAGGCCGTGGAGCGACGCTGTTTGTGCGGTTGGAGTGGATCACGGAGGCGAACGGAAAGATCTACATCACGGAGACGGGACGTGACGGGTTCAACTGGGATGGAGCAGTTGCTCAAGGTGGTGTCCCAGCGCAGCACTTGAGTGGACGGAAGATTAGTGGAACCAGCTATTCCTACGAGGACTACTACGGGCGTATTCTGGAGTTCGATCCGGCAACGAATAGAGTGCGCGCCTATCTCGAAGGAGGAAACAGCACGTGGGATCCGGGAACAAATCTTTCCAATCCAGATGGTTTGGTTACGGTATCGATTGAAGGGAAGGAGTGGCTGATTATCAACGAAGACTTGAACGGACGGAGTGCTGGCCGCGTTAGCCCTGAAGCCGAGGCAGCCGGACGGACTATCTGCGAGATATACGTTCTCGACGCTTCGCTGAAGAACCCGACAGTTGACGACTTGAAGCGTCTGTTGATTGGCCCGAACGGAGCCGAGACAACGGGAGGTCGTCCTACACCAGATGGCAAATCATACTTCGTGAACATCCAACATCCGAGCGGATCGAATCCCGAGCCATTTAACAAATCAGCAACGATTGTGCTGACTGGATTTGCTGACTTGAGCAGCGTTGTTAATCCCGGAGTGGTTGGGAACCCTTCCTTCCGTATCTATCCAAATCCAACCATCGGCACGCTCAACTTCTCGAAGAAGGTGGACGTTGCGATATACAACGCGAAGGGTGAGCAGATACGGACTGCGCAGGGTGTTGAAGCTCTCGACGTTTCTGATTTGACACCGGGAGCGTACTACGTTCAGACGATTGAAGGGAATGTGGTGAAGTTGATCGTCGAGTAGGTGGAATGTTTGGGATTTCGGAGTTGCGAATTTGGGATTGCGGATTTTGGGCAGCAGGTGTTCAATCCACAATCCGAAATCAAAAGTCCGCAATAGAAAGATAGATGAGCCGAGGGTGTTCCGGAGACGGGCATCCTCGGCCTTCTCGATTGTGGATTTGGGATTGCGGATTTCGGGCAGCGGTCGTTCAATCCGCAATTCGCAATCAGCAATCCGAAATGGAGCAGAAAGAAGTTCGTTCAATCTTGATTGCGAATTTGGGATTGCGGATTTCGGGCAGCGGTCGTTCAATTCGCAATCAGCAATCCGAAATGGAGCAGAAAGAAGTTCGTTCAATCTCGATTGTGGATTTGGGATTGCGGATTTCGGGCAGCGGTCGTTCAATCCGCAATTCGCAATCAGCAATCCGAAATAGAGCAGAAAGAAGTTCGTTCAATCTTGATTGCGAATTTGGGATTGCGGATTTCGGGCAGCGGTCGTTCAATCCGCAATTCGCAATCAGCAATCCGAAATAGAGCAGAAAGAAGTTCGTTCAATCTTGATTGTAGATTTGGGATTGCGGATTTCGGGCAGCGGTCGTTCAATCCCCAATCCGCAATCAAAAATTCGAAATTGAATAAATGAAGTTCACAGCACTCTTGCGTTTTTCACCGATCATCACGTTCGTTCTTCTTTTGGGTTTGATGGCATTCCGTCCCGAGCCTTTAGCCGACTCGCAAGCGGAGAGGGGGCGTGATCTCTACTTGAAGGGGATCGACTCGTTGGCAGTTGCTGTGGAGAAGTTCAATCAAGAAATTGAAAATCTGGATAGTTCTCCGCAAGCAATCCAAAGAGCTTCCAACGCCTTTGTTGCAACTCGACTGAAGTATAAGCGGATTGAATTCTTGGTTGGCTACTTCGATTCACAGGCCGAGAGTCGACTGAACGGAGCACCACTCCAGAAGGTAAACGAGAGCGACTTGCAACGAACGATTGTAGAGCCGGAAGGCTTTCAGGTGATTGAGGAGATTCTCTTCGGAGAGAATCCTGTTGAAGAGAAGAAGAAGTTGGTGGAACTGAGTGATCGACTTCGCTATCGCCTGAAGAAGATGCGGACGTTTGCCGAGCGGGTAACGATCACTGACCGCTATCTGTTCGAGGCGATGCGGGAGGAGATATTACGAATTGCTTTTCTCGGGCTTACGGGATTTGATTCGCCAATGCTTGCAAACTCGATCCCCGAATCCGAAGAGGGAATGCGAGGTGTAGAAGATGGAGTGAAACTCTATCTGAGTCTTCTCCGCAAAGAATCTCCTTCTGTTGCAACCGAGTTGCAGAAGCAGGTAGAGAAGGGAGTTGAATATATAGCTGCCGGGCATGACTTCGATTCGTTTGATCGACTTGAATTTATTCGAGACTATCTCAACCCACTCTACGCCGAATTGCTCACTGCTCACTACAGTCTCGGCTACCAGACTTTTGCCGAAGCCTCTCCATACACTCGTCCGGTTCGATACGAAGTGCCAAGCATTTTCGAGGTAGAGGCATTCGATCCATTCTTCTACTCGCCCGACCCGAACGATTCACGGCATGATGGGCGAGTTGAGCTGGGTCGCCTTTTATTCTTCGATCCGATTCTCTCGCAGAACGTTCGCCGTTCCTGCGCCTCATGCCACCACCCGGAGAAGGCTTTCTCGGATGGACTGGCAAAGAATCTGGATATATCGGGAGCGCAGAATGTCGGACGGAATACGCCGGGACTCGTCAACGTTCCATTCCAAAGCAAGTTCTTCTGGGATGGGCGGACTGAACACTTAGAGCATCAGATCGAGAACGTCTTGTTGAACCACTCGGAGATGCGGATGACATTCGAGGAAATTATCGAGCGTCTGCGCCAGAGTTCGAGCTATCGTGAAATGTTTGCCGACGCATATCGTGGGATGAGCGACACAGCGATTACGAAGTATGCTGTTACGCGGGCGTTGGGGTCGTACATGCGAACCTTAGTTGGGATGAACTCACGCTTCGACCAATATGTGCGCGGAGACCTTCAGGAGATTGATCCTGCGGTGAAGCGAGGCTTTAACCTCTTTATGGGAAAAGCCTCGTGTGGCACATGTCACTTCGCTCCACTCTTCAGTGGTGTAGTTCCGCCGAAGTATCTCGAAACAGAAACGGAAGTGCTTGGAGTCCCTGCCACACCCGACACGCTCCACCCAACGCTCGACGCCGACCTCGGCAGATTCGACATCCACCACGATCAACTCTACAAGCACTCATTCAAAACGGTCACGGTGCGGAATGTAGAGTTGACAGCACCATACATGCACAACGGAGTCTTCAAGACGTTGGAAGAAGTTGTGGACTTCTACGACCGAGGTGGGGGTGCTGGGCTTGGATTTAATCTGCCGAACCAGACGCTCCCAGCAGATCGATTGAACTTGACTTCGGAAGAGAAGCGTGACCTAATCGCGTTCATGCGATCGCTCACCGACACCGTCGGCACTACAACAGGTCCAGGCCAACTACCACAATTCCCCAAAACAACAGAGTGGAATCAGAGGCGGGTGGGGGGGGAGTACTGATTTTATAGTATATGAGTGAATGAGTTCGTGAGTGTGAGAGTGGAGGAGACAGAACGTGAAGTGTGCTCTTCTTCTCTGTCTGATATCTTAGAAGCCTCTTTGGTGGTTCTACACTCATACACTCACTAACACTCTCACTCTGGTATGCCCCGCCCGGGTC
>JBFWSB010000231.1:0-7364 GCA_050248595.1 Kapaibacterium sp. (SeqCode) | reverse complement strand
GTGGTGCATTCCTGTGAAGAGAACGGCTGGAGTGTTTATACTATCCAAAGTTGCAGTCACTCTCACTCCCCAAATGTCTTTCCCCTCAACGCTTTTACCAATAGAGCGAACTTCGGAGACAAGCGAGGGGTGGAGTTCTTTCATTCGGCGAAGCTCGCCTTCCAATTCCTCCAGAGAATAAAAGCCTGCGACGCTTCCTTCTCTAAACTCGTTCGGACTATTCGATGGTGATCTGTTTAGACTCTCTCTTTTCTTTAGCTCGAACTCAGCTGCGCGGCGAGCGTAGAATTTCTGGAGGTCTTCAACGATCACGTTCACTTCATATCCTTTGCTTCGCAACGTACCGAGGTCATCTTTCGAGAGAATCGTTATAAGCGTTTGACGTTCAGTAATTGAGAGCGTGTGCGGATCGAACGAAGGGAGTTGCCAGAGGAAATCCATTGCGGTGTTCATCGAATCTTGCGAAGGGATGACTTCTGCTTTCACGTAGATAGTGGGCTGTGCCTGAAGCTGGGAGCCGAAGAGAAACAGGGGAAGTACCAGAGCGAGAGCAAAAAATCTCATCATATCCAATAATGATCTGCCGTACCTATAATCAAAACCCAAGATGGAAACTTCGGAGCATACATACAATGCAAATTAACAGTCGATCTGGATTCCTTATCTTCGCTTCCCTACAACTCCGTTGAAGATGGCAGAGAGAAGACTCTCAGAAATTTCAGCATTGATCTAACACGAATCCGATTGAATCAGGTATGCCTGAACACATCATTGTGACGAAACACGAGGGGAAGATTGCAACTGTGCAGTTGAACCGTCCAGAGGTTTTAAACGCTCTCAACTTGAACTTGATGGTAGAGCTTGTGGAGGCTCTGGAGGGACTTGAGGTAGACCCGGAAGTCCGCTGTATTGTGATCCACGGGAACGAGCGAGCCTTCGCTGCCGGGGCTGACATTACAGAAATGGCAGAGGCGACTTCCGTCGATATGCTTCTGCGGGATCAGTTCGCACGGTGGGACAGGATACGCCGAATAAAAACACCGTTGATTGCTGCTGTCTCCGGTTTCGCGCTCGGTGGAGGTTGTGAGCTAACGATGATCTGCGATATGATCGTGGCGAGCGAAACCGCCCGCTTTGGCCAGCCTGAGATTAACATCGGCATCATGCCGGGGGCAGGGGGAACGCAGCGCCTAACCCGTGCTGTTGGCAAAGCGCACGCTATGGAAATGGTGCTTGCAGGGCGCATGTTAACAGCCGAAGAGGCGATGGCGTACGGTCTTGTTAACAGAGTTGTGCCAGTTGAGTTCTACTTAGAGACGGCAATGAAGTTAGCGCGTGAAGTGGCGACCAGACCACCAATCTCTGCAAGACTTGCAAAAGAGTCTGTGCTGAAAGCATTCGATTCCTCCCTACAAGATGCTTTGGAACACGAGCGAAAGAATTTCTATCTCCTCTTCTCTACACACGACTCGCACGAAGGGATGAAAGCCTTTATGGAAAAGCGGAAACCAGAGTTCAAAGGGGAGTAAGCTTTGGGAAGTCAAACTTCAAAATTAAAATGGCAAAAAAAGGAAAACAGAGAGGAAGGGATGGACGGGATGCAACTTGATTCCTCTTCTCTCCAAGAGCTACCTTAGTTTTAATTTTGAATCTAACCTGTGGCCATCGGCTTTGAATTTTTACTTTTGAACTTTTAATTGATACTTGATTATCTGTGAATTTCGAGACGATTCTTTTCGACATAGATTCGGGTGTTTTGACGATTACGCTGAACAGACCCGATAGCTATAATGCCTGCAACGAGCAGTTGACAACCGATTTGCGGGGGGCATTGAAAGAGGCGGAGACCAACCGCGAAGTCCGAGCAATTGTTCTCACCGGTGCAGGGAAGGCATTCTGTTCTGGTCAAGATTTGAAGGAGGCTCCAGAGCCGGGGGCAAAGAGGTCGCTTGCCGACTCATTAGTTCGTCGCTACAATCCAATTATCCGGAAGCTGCGCACGATACCGAAGCCTGTAATTACGGCAATCAACGGTGTTGCAGCTGGGGCTGGATGTTCTCTCGCTCTTGCAGGTGACATTAGGCTGATGTCAGAAAACGCATCTCTGATTCAAGCATTTGTGAACATCGGGCTTGTTCCAGATTCTGGTTCATCCCACTTCCTGTCTCACACTGTAGGCTACGCAAAAGCATTTGAGATTGCAACGCTTGGAGAGAAGGTTACCGCCGACCAAGCACACTCTCTCGGTCTTGTTAACCGCGTAGTCCCTGCCGAGAACTTGATGGAGGAGACGATGGCTATTGCCACACGTTACGCACAAGGTCCAACAAAGGCATACGGCTACATCAAAAAAATGCTCCAGAGAGCAGAGCACACATCACTTGACGACGCCCTCGAGTATGAGGTCTTCATGCAGGAAGCAGCAGGTCGAACGTATGACTACGGAGAAGGGGTAAAGGCTTTCGTTGAGAAACGGAAGGCAGAGTTTAGAGGAGAGTAGGGGAGAATGCAAAGTTCAAAATGAAAAATTTAAGAGGGATGGTTTCGGATTATCAATTACATCCAGGTAGCACTCTGAATTTCATTTTGAACCTTCTTCACGAGATGTCCCAGCTTCTCCTGCTCCTATTCCTGAAATTTTCATTTTGAATTAGACTACACTAATGGTGAGAAAGAAATTCGGTGTTTGCGGTTCTGGTACAATGGGGGTTGGTATTGCCTACGCTGCCGCTGCTGCTGGGTATGATGTTCGGCTATATGATCTGAACGATCAGATACTTGCAAAGGCTGGGCAAACCATTGATGCCTTCATCTCGAAGGGAGTGGAACGAGGGAAGTTGACTGAGGAAGAAGGGGAGGAGCTGCGGGGGAGAGTGGTGAGGACAACTGACTTAAGCGAAATGTCTCAAGCCACCATTGTTGTGGAGGCAATTGTTGAGCGGCTCGATGTAAAGCAAGAGTTGTTCCGCAAGCTTGAAGAAGTGTTGAGTGCCGATGCAATTATTGGGACGAACACCTCATCGATTGCAGTGACCGAGATGGCCAACGGTTTGCAGAATCCTGAGCGTGTTGTCGGTATGCACTTCTTCAATCCTGCCCACATTATGAAACTTGTTGAAGTGATCAAGGGCTATGCTACTTCTGAAGAGGTAATGCAGCGGACTGTTGATCTTTCGATTGAACTTGGGAAGACTCCTGTGCGCGTGAAAGACACACCCGGCTTCATTGTCAACAGAGTTGCTCGAAATTTCTACGGTGAGGCGTTCAGGATAGTTGGTGAAGGGGCGGCCTCTCACGAACAGGTCGATCGTTGTTTGAAATCTGTCGGATTCAGGATGGGGCCATTTGAGTTAATGGACTTGATCGGTATCGACGTCAACTTTGCGGTAACGCAGTCGGTTTACGGTCAGTACTTTAATGAGGCTCGTTTCCAGCCACATTTAATTCAGAAGAAGATGGTGGAGTCGGGGCGTATCGGGAAGAAGGCAGGGGGTGGGTTTTACGGGTAGTTATCAGAGAGCCTCGCGCAAAGGCGCAAAGAAGATTTTTGAGAAGGTTAGCTTCTATTGTGAGTTTAGCGAGATGATATGCAATCAAAAAGCCGCAAAGGAGAACTTCCTTTACGGCTTTTTGTGTGAAGTGGCTTTTCTTACAGCAGAAAAATTAATGGGTTAAGCACCGACTTCAAGAGGGCGAGCAACCATGATGCCGGTCTGCTTGCTATTCCCTGCAAGGTAGGTATGCAAATCAGTGTCGAGGAATACCTGTTTCTGAGTTAACGAGGCGTGGAGTAAGCGGAGTCGATCATCTTGATCTCGATAGCAAAGTCCAGTGTGCGAGACATCGAGGCCAATAATCGTGGTAGTAATTGCGACGATGTCACCCGTCTGCAAATTATCTTCCATCTCTCTGATCGAGTTCTTCGGAATGTAGTAGTGTTCTACTTCGTTGATAGAATCCTCTACCTTCTTGATCTTCTCGATCAGTTCTGCGTTCCCTTTCAATTGTTTGTAGGCGTCGGTGTGCCTGCTCATGAAGTTGATAAGTTTATCGTACTTCTTTGCGCCGGGCAGGGTTGAGGTAATGTCTTGAACGATTCCTCTCTTCTGGTTGTCGCTATACCACTCCACAACATAGTGGAGGCGAGATGTATAGTCGGTCACTTCTCCATTTCGGTATCGCATTCGGGTAAGCTCGCTCAGGAGATCTTCCGGTTCAGACTTCCCTCCTTTGATGATCCGGGCTGCTGCTAACGTCGTTTCAAAAAAGGTCACACAGTCAAGTCCTAAAAGGTTGGCGGTGCAAACTTCCGTTTCGGTCGATTTATCGAGAGTACCTGCAACGTAAGGGGTAGTTAGTAGAGCAAGACCTACATGCCCCATAACTTCGCCGATAGGTCTTCCGCTCCAGCCTTTCTCTTTTGCTTCCTCGATTAACTGCCGAAAGGCATCCTCGCCTTCAAAGGGGGTTGTTTCCCCCTTGTCAGGATAGGCAAAGAGATGAGAAGTTGAGAGCCGTTCAGCAACTGTAGCACCAACTATCAGAAGCGTTGATCGCTTGAAAAAGTTTCGGCGGTTCATATGTTCAAGGTTGTTGGAGAAATCATCTCACTCAGTTTCTGACAAAGGTAAAAAAAAGCGGGGATGCTTTTGCAGCACCCCCGCATGGTCTTACACAAGGTTGTGTGGTTTACTTGGCGTAAGGGACGTTTGGTTGTTGGAGCGAGATCTGAAGAACGATGTAATTGTTGCCGTCGTTCTGAACCAATTGTCCGTTCGTTCCAGGTACGATAAATACTTTACCATACCTGAAGTTTCCTGCAGTCCCGAGACGGAATGCAAATGCTACACCCTGGTTTCCACTCTGTTGATTTGCGATAGTATAGGCACTCTTTCGGCTCGTTGTGAACAAGTCACCCAGCTTTGAATCGAGATACCATGCATTGAGTCCAGATGTTGGTTCAAAATTATCAGACACCTGAACGTTGTTGTCAAAGTTGCCCCAGTTACTAAAAACACCATCAAACTCAGGCGCGTTTCCTGGTCCAATGAGAATTTGATTTCCCTGAACATCGGCAACCAATTGGATGTTACCAATCACACCATTTGCAACGCTCTCATTGCTTGGTCCACCCTTAGTAGGGTCAATGATTAGTCCACTTCCTTTTCCAGTAGGAGCACTCTTCTCGTAAATACGTAAAACAGCACTTCCAGGATCGGTATCTGTTGTATAGCGGTCGGCTGGTGCCCATTCGATTGTTGCAGCAGTCGAGGATTCTGTTCCTTTGACAGCAGTAACAGAGAACTCGTAAATGGTTCCATTCGTTAGTGATGTTACCTCGAGTGGTGAGGTGGCATCAGTCAACGTAGTCTTATCTGTGGATCCCTTCTCATTATACTCAACTGTATACGTAACCCCAGTTGTTGTTGAAGCTGTCCACTGAAGCATCACCGCTCCATTTTTGGAAAGAGCTTGAAGGCCGGTTGCTGGCTCTACAGTTGTTGGATCTGGATCCGGATTGTCAACAGGATTCTCATTACAGCCGACTGCAAACATGCCGGCAAAAGCCATAATCAGGCCGCTCATCAAAAGATGTTTGAACTTCATTTCGTATCTCCTTTTGTGATAATTGCGTAAGTGATCCCGCGACGGGCGAAGACCATATACGTATGTTGAATGGTTTACTGAATTCAAAAAACTTTCTTTCTACTTGGGGAATTTCTCACCCCTCATTTTCGGAACGGTCACAAGGACACAAGCATCGGGATGAAGTTTAGCCAACCTATTGAGATTACTCTCACATCTAAAAATCAAGGCTTATCTACTCGCCGGATTTGGTATCCAATGGTGCTCTTCTACCCCTTGATAGTGGTTTACGCTACGGGCTAAAACAAAAAGTAAATCACTAAGTCGGTTCACATACTGCACAGGTAGTTCCCCAATTTCTGGCTCCTCAACTTGAAGAGAAACAATCAGGCGTTCGGCTCTCCGAGCAACTGTTCGAGCTACGTGAAGCAGAGCACCTGCCTGAGTCCCACCGGGTAAAATAAAGTGTTGAAGTGGGGGAAGTGTCCCTTCAAATTCATCTATTGCGGACTCAAGACACGTCACATCATCCGATATAACACGCGGGATTGAAAAATTTTGCCGTTCTTTCCGATCCGGCGTCGCTAAGTCTGCACCGAGAACAAATAACTGGCCCTGTATTCTATTCAGAAGTTGATCTACTGCCTCGGGAATGGGTTGGTGCGATCTCACTGTCCCGATAAGACTGTTCAGCTCGTCAACTGTTCCGTACGCATCGATGCGAAGGTGATCTTTCCGAACTCTCTGGCCACCAAAGAGTCCCGTTGTCCCATCGTCGCCAGTTTTTGTGTAGATTTTACCTGACATATCGTTGTAGAGTCTACCGGACCCTCAATCGTAAAGAACAACAAATCTACAAAACAGAATCAAGAGAGACTATAGTGGAATTCCCCAAAACGGATCAAAGTTCTATCAATATCCTTATTGTCGGTGATCTTGTTGGAACGCCGGGACTGAAAGCGGTGGAGAAACATCTTCCCCGACTGAAGGCCGAACTAAATGTTGGCTGCGCAATTGTCAACGCTGAAAATGTCTACGATGGGAAGGGGATACGGCCGTCTGATGCAGACACTATTTTTGCTTCAGGTGCAGATGTTATCACCACGGGCAATCACGTCTGGGAAAAGTGGCAGTCAAAGAAGGTGTTGGGAGAACGCCCCGATGTTCTCCGCCCATTGAACTATCCTCCCGGTAATGTAGGCAATGGATATTATGTGAAGCGGCTCGATAGTGGCGTCCAGATAGCTGTACTCAACTTGCAAGGGCGAACCTTTATGCAAGATATCGACTGTCCATTCAGAACGGCTGACTGGGCACTCGGAAAAATTGACAAGGACATTCCAGTTATTGTTGACTTTCACGCTGAGGCAACGGCTGAGAAAATTGCTATGGGGTGGTATCTCGATGGTCGTGTTTCGGCAGTTGTGGGGACACATACGCACGTTCCTACTGCCGATGGACAAATTCTCCCGCAAGGGACAGCCTACCTAACCGATCTCGGCATGACAGGACCATACGATTCAGTGATTGGGATGGTACGTGAGGAGGCGATCAAGCGATTCCTCTACAAAACTCCATTTAAGTATGAGACAGCTACCGATGACGTTCGGCTCTGTGGTCTGTTAGTTCGGGTTGATTTGCAATCGCGTCGTGCGACTGCAATCCAACAAATTATTTCTCCGTCCTTCCGTGACAATTCAGGGGTCGAGGTATCTTGACCTGATGAACATTCAAGGATACCATGACTATGAGATCAACAATACAGTCTACATTTATAG
>JBFWSB010000230.1:0-7410 GCA_050248595.1 Kapaibacterium sp. (SeqCode) | reverse complement strand
CTGAGAATCTCCGCATCCCGTTCGAGCAGGAATTGCAGCGAGACGCAATGCTCCGTCGATCTGTTGAAGCTGAGCGCGCCTTGATGAACGCCTTTCAACGAGATGCCGGCCTTAACAGAGCCGTCGATGCCATCGCGATTCCCCCCGCCCTCACCGCAAAGCTTTCCACGACACCCGGAGCAACCAGTTTGGGAGGAGGGAGCGTCTTCACCACAATTTTTGGGACGAAAGTGGGAATCACGGTAATCAGTGTTATCGGTCTCCTCGGGATTGTGGTAGGCATTTTCCTTGCTCGGCCACTCTTCAGGCAAAGCAAAGGGGAGGGTGAGAAGAATGTGAACCAGACGGAGCAAGAGATACTTCCGACTTACCAAGACTCAGCGAGCAGTGGAGTACAGATGTTGCCGGAAGCAATGGAGAGGATACCTCTCCCAACTTCATCTGATACTGCACCATCTTCCCGATCCCGAGGTAAGACTACATCCTCAGTAGAGGAGGGAGAGAAGGCCATAGAGCAGCCAGAAGCTCCCGAGCAGGTAAGTACAAAAACAGCAAAAGAGAACTCACAGCAACTGTTAGACGCTCTGCGTCAAGAAGAGAAGAAACAGACCTCGACGCCACACCTGAAGAAAGAGTCAACCGACGTAAAGGTCGACATTCAATAGTGACGAGCAATCTCTGAACAATCTCTATCGACGCTATTGAGAGTTGAGAATATCAATCGGATAGGGAAGCACAAACTCTGGCAAGGCATCAACTGGAAAGAAGCGTAGCTCCTCTGTCTCGTCGTCCAATCCGCCAAGCTCTCCCCCAACGATATTGCAGCCAAAGAGGGGGAAGTGGTATTCTACCTGGTCACCATTCGGATAGGTGTAGCGAAAATCTTCTCCCCCAAGTACCGCAAGGATGTGCGAGGGGTGCACATGCAAACCGGTCTCTTCCCGTACTTCCCGCACCACAGCCTCCTCCGGAGTCTCACCCGGATCAATTGCTCCCCCCGGTATCGACCACCGCTCGTCGAAGCTGACTTTTTGCAGCAAGATATTCCCCTCACCATCCCGGATAATTGCGCCGACAGAAGGGATTAACAGAAGCTGCGTGCCAACCTTCTCCCGAAGTTCTTTTAGATATGGTGAGATTGCCATTATACGCTCCCTCCACCAAACCACCGATAATGTCCGATAATCTTCCACGTAAAGAGGCAGTCGTGAAGCTCGGCTCCACGCCCGATGTTGTGGGCAATCACCAGGTTGTCGGAGTATGGCGAGCGGATATGCGTAACAATCCCAATGTGGTAGAGATTGCCGGGTAACATCCAGGCAACAACATCGCCGGGTTGAAAAGATTTTGGGTCGTGCCCTCCCGAATCAGCAACCTCAAGTCCCTTCCCCTTCCGCTCGAAGAATACCATCTGATTTGCGACGCGCCGGTGGTCGATATTTTTGTCGGGCTTGCTCAAGCCCCAGTTCTTCGGATACTTCCCAAAGTTCTTCCCCATATCCTCGTGCATCTGCACTTGTAAGTCAACCCCGAGAGAGCGGAACGACCGGACAACAACGTCGGCACAAACACCTGTGGAGAGTGGAACATCGCCACCCGGATAGTCGATCTTGACGTAGGTTGGGTCGTAGAAGCGGGTGGAGTCGAACTGCACTTGAAGTGCTTGTATCAGAAGTCGAGCTGAGTCGCTCGGGAATGTTGCAGTGTCAGAAAACGACATCAATTGAGGTGAAGAGAAATCGCCCGAAGTCTGAGCACAGGCAGTGAAGAACAATCCACACAGCATCATAGCGAATGCAGTGCAAATGCGTAGAGGCTGTAGCGTTTGGGTTTTCATCAGGCTCCCCTTACACAAAGATTTTGTAGAGAAAGTTTTATCGAGAAGCTCACCACGGTGACAAGCTGTTCTTTGCTCGCCCGCAACCTTCAGGCGTTACTTCATTTTGAGCGATAATCCCTTGAGCAATTCTCCTCTCTCTACCGATCTCGACCTAACATGAAGAGTTGCCCCCTACCAACCCACTGCACTCCTGCACCCATACACTCTCACACTCGTGAACTCACACACTTTCCCCTGACTTGCTTTCGTAGATGTGGGAACCTGATCCACTCTACTCCGTCTGAAGAAAATTCATAATCTCTTATCAACAACATGGGGGTTCTCTATGAAACGTGCGCAACTACTTCTACCACTTCTCACTACAACACTTCTCCTCTGCAGTTCTAATCTTCTGGCACAGAAAGATGATGTTTCTCCCGAAAAGGCTGCCGAATACTTCCAATCGGGTGATTGGAAGAAGGCTGCGAAGGCCTTCGAAATGATTACGGCAAAGCAGCCGAAGAATGCTGCTGCTTGGTTTCAGATGGGCTTTGCTCTACACTCACTGAAAGAGTATGATCGGGCAATCGAGGCCTACACGACGGCAATAGATAATGGCTTGCAAATTGCTCCGGTAGCGATGTACAACATCGGCTGTGCCTACACATTAAAAGGGGATCAGAAGGCTGCCTTAACTTGGCTGGAGAAGGCTGCGAAGAGAGGATTTAGCCAAACCAACACCATTGAGAATGATGCCGACCTCGCCTCGCTGAAGGATAACCCAACCTTCAAAAAGATTGTCGAGCAAGTTGACCGCAACGCTCGCCCTTGCGCTTACTCCCCACATGCAAGAGAGTTGGATTTCTGGGTTGGCGAGTGGAACGTTTACGACCGTGGAGGAAATCTTGCTGGGACAAATAGCGTGCAGAATATCCTCGGCGATTGTGTTATTTACGAGAACTGGACTGGCACTATTGGGGGGAGTGGGAAGAGCTTTAATACGTACGATCCTAATACCCAGAAGTGGCAACAGACTTGGGTGGACGATAGGGGGCATACTGTTGTCTACAGTGGAGAAATTGTTGAGGGTGCAATGGTCTTCTCAAACACATACATAGACAGCAACGGAGTAACAACCGAGACGCAGATGATCCTTACTCCAATGGAAGGTGGCAAGGTTAACCAGAAGAGCCAAACTTCTACCGATGCAGGAAAGACTTGGAACTTGAGTTGGGACCTGACCTATGTCTCGAAAGAGAAAAAGGAAGATAGTGGAAGCTGAGCAAAAGCCGTTTGTAATCGTTCTGGGAATAGCCCAAGATGGGGGTGTTCCCCACATCGCGACACGCTCTTCTGCGTGGAATAACCGACCGGAACGGCGTCACGCAGCCTCCCTTGGAATTGTTGACCCAACAAGCAACCAGCGTTGGATAATCGAAGCGACACCTGACGTGAAGGAGCAGCTTCATCAATTAGATGAGGCTGCTCCTCTCCATTCTCTTCCGGCAGGATTTCTCTCTGGCATCGCCCTCACCCACGCCCACGTCGGACACTATCTCGGCCTGGCATTTCTTGGCAAAGAGATGATGAATGCGAAGAAGATCCCCCTCTACACAATGCCGAAGATGGGGCAGTTCCACTCACAGAATCTCCCCTGGTGTGATCTCATCGCAAACGGGAATGTTCTCCCCCACGAACTACAGCCAAATGTCCCCTGCCAATTAAACGAACGTATCACCCTGACTCCGCTGTTAGTCCCCCACCGTGATGAGCAATCCGAGACTGTCGGGTTTCGGGTTCAAGGGCCGGAGCGTTCGGTTCTCTTCATTCCTGATATTGATCGCTGGGAAGATTGGGATGCGTGGGGAACGAGAGTCGAGGAGGAGATTGCGCAGGTTGACGTTGCCTACCTCGACGGAACGTTCTTCGACGAGAGAGAGCTTCCGGGAAGAGACATGGGGAAGATTCCACACCCGACAATCCGTTCCAGCATCGAACGTTTCGCTCAGCTCCCGGAGAGCGAGCGGAAGAAGATTCGGTTCATCCACCTGAACCACAGCAACCCGGCACTCCATCGTGATAGTCTTGAACGGAATCTTGTAGAATCGACAATGGCAACTATTGCTGAGGAGGGAGAGCAAATTATCCTGTAGTCCGTTTTCGCTATGTTTGGCGGTTGTAGTTGAAGAGGGCTTCTTCTCACAGCCAAACAATTGAACAATCTGATGGCTCGCAACAAGTTCAACAAGTCAAGACAGAACGGAACAACGGAAGATCTTCGCGACCTCGGCTTCGGTTCACGCGTCTCCGAGGAGAGCAGCGAACGACTGCTGAATAGAGATGGAAGCTTCAACGTGGAGCGAACTGGCCTCTCTTTCTTTCAATCGCTGAACCTCTACCACTCGCTGCTGACGATGTCGTGGAATCGATTCTACCTCTCACTGCTGCTGGGGTACATTGTCGTGAACGCAATCTTTGCCAGTGCGTTTGTTCTCTGCGGACCAGATGCTCTCACCAACTTTCAAGAAGTTGGGATCACTGAACGGTGGCTTAGTGCCTTCTTCTTCAGCGTGCAAACCTTCACGACAGTCGGGTATGGAGCAATCAGTCCTTCAAACATCAGCGCAAACGTTGTAGCGGCTCTCGATGCGTTCGTGGGACTGGTCGGCTTTGCTTTGGCGACAGGACTACTCTTCGCACGCTTCAGTCGCCCGACGGCAAAGATCATGTACAGCAGCCACGGCTTGATAGCCCCTTACCGTGGCATCAACGCATTCATGTTCAGGATCGCAAACCAGCGGAAGAGTCAGCTGATTGAAGTGGAAGTGACGCTCCTCTTCACGCGACTGGTGATGAAGGATGGTGGGAGACGACGCGAATACTATCAGTTGAACTTGGAACGGAGCAGAGTCTCCTTCTTTCCACTTCACTGGACAATTGTCCACCCGATAGACGAAGAGAGTCCTCTCTACAACATCGGAGAGGAAGAGTTCCGCGCATCGAACTCCGAGTTCCTGATTCTGATCTCAGCAACCGACGACACCTTTGCACAGACCGTCCACTCCCGCTCATCCTACCGCCACAACGAAGTTGTCTGGAACGCCAAGTTTGCCGATCCATTTCAAATGAAAGAGGATGGAACGATTGGAGTTGACCTGAAAGTGATGCACAAGTGGGAGCAGGTGTAATTTGTTGGGTAAATTCTACCTTTGCTGACTGGCATTGATTTTCAGCTTACTAATTTTCTGAACGGATAAAGCATGATACTTTCAGCTCTACATTATGGAGTTGAAGCAACGTGAATGCAGGAGTAATCTTCCACAGTTCAGTTCTTTTTTTCCGAAGCAATCGTCACGGGAGTAACCAGACAATTTTCATCGCGAACAGCCTGAATCAGGTGTGATCGATCCCCCTCAGTCATCCCCTCTACAGCTTCTCGTAACGTTTTACCCTGCAAGACATGTGGGCTTCTCCCTGCCTCGCGAAGTCCGACAACTACAACGATCTCACTTTGGTCGGCAATGATATAGAATGTGTGAGGAGTCTGTAGATAGTTCTCGATCAGTTGAGGAATCAAGGGGAGCATCCTTTCTATTGGAGGAGGATCGTTGCGAAAGAGTCGAGCATCTGAATTTTGCAGGGTAATTCGCAGGAGATTATCATAGTCGACTTCCTTCCCGGTCAACTCTTCTGCAAGAGCTTCTACAAAAAAGGTGTAGTTAAACTCTACCCCTGCCTCATCGAGTAATGGCAAGTTCATTGTACTCAACAATGAGTCTTGCACATGCTGACTCTGTCGGTTGAAGACTTCACCTAAGATGGTAGAGGCTTTCAGAAGTCGTTCCCTCGTCAAGCTGTTAGAGTGAAGGAACTGCTGAAGCCAGAGAGCGTTGCTATCGTTTGACATAATCCAGTTAGGAGGATCCTCAATATCTGCAGGGTATTTCTCCCAAACACTGCAGTACTGCTCCTCGCTCTTCTTTTTCTCCGGAACCTCTTCCGCTGTCAGCTCTGAAAACCAAAAAGAATTGCTATCCTCGAACACATCTTTCTCATTCTCGGGCAGCAAGAAGACCGGAGAGAAAGAAGTCACGTACATCTGCTCGCAGAACTCCTGGAAAGGATGGCCTGCAAGCCACTCCTCAACATGGGACTGCATTGGAGTCTCCGCAACGCTTGCGTAGAAGATGTGACCATCCTGATCCTTGTTCACCCGGACGATCTGTCTCCCTCGGCTTGATGATTCGGCGGGAATCAGAACGATAGCCGCTCTGCGTCGTCTTTTTATCTCCCTCACCAGTGGGAGTGCTAAGGTGTAGGCCTTCTCCGCTATTTTTTTGTTATACAGAGGACTACCACAAGCGGCAACTCGGAGCCCCAACTGCACACTACTACGATTACCATTGGGACTTGCAGCCGAATTCAGTGCATATAGATGGTAGTCATTTATTGGTTCGTCGGTGATACTATTACCAAGCCGATCCAGTTCATCAATGATAGGTTGTTCTGACAGATGAAATATCGAGTCGGTAACCTCCTTAGGGAGCTGATACCAGATATCAGGGAGAGCGCAACCCCACATTCCCTGAAGCTCACCCCAACAATGTGGCCAGATGTGGAGAGTGTCAGCAGACTGGGCAAACAACGGCCACGGGAAACAGAGAGAGAGAAGAGAGAGAAGTCCTGTCACTCTTGATCCTACTCCTTTACGCATCCCAATGGTTCTTCTTGCTTCCATTCGCTATCTTTTCGGTTTGTACTGTAGGAGCGATATAATACCACAACAAAGATCAGAACACAATGTCAGTAACAGCGACTTCAAACGGAACGATAGCGGTAAGCAAACCGCAACTGAACCAACTGAACAACGACGGACATCTCCGCTACGGCAAGATGTTGATTGACGGAGAGTGGGTGGAGGCTGCCGACGGAAAGACGTTCGACGCGATCTATCCCGGAACCGGAGAGACAATCGCGAAGGTTGCCTCGGCGGGGAAGGAAGATGTCGACCGGGCTGTGGCTGCCGCACGCAGAGCCTTCGAGGGGGGAGACTATAAGAAGATGAACGGCGCAGACCGTGGGAAGCTCCTCTGGAAAATTGCCGACTTGATGGAGCAGAACATCGACGAGTTGGCAGAGCTTGAGACGCTGAACAACGGCAAGCCTCTCTTAGAATCGCGTCGCGTTGATTTGCCACAGTCCATCAACTGCTTCCGCTACTTCGCTGGGTGGGCAGGGAAAGTCTCTGGGCAGACAATTGAGACCGACATGAACATGCGGGCACTTGCCTACACGCTGCGTGAACCTGTTGGCGTGTGCGGACAGATTATCCCCTGGAACTTCCCGATTCAGATGGCGACCTGGAAGATTGCCCCAGCACTCGCCTGCGGGAACACGGTAGTGATAAAGCCTGCCGAGCAGACCTCACTTTCGATTCTTCGTCTCGGCGAGTTGATGCAAGAAGCTGGAATGCCTGCAGGAGTTGTGAACATCATCACCGGTGATGGGCCAACAACTGGTGCTGCACTCGTTGCCCACCCCGACGTTGATAAGATTGCCTTCACGGGATCGGTAGAGGTTGGCAAACTGAT
>JBFWSB010000229.1:0-7429 GCA_050248595.1 Kapaibacterium sp. (SeqCode) | reverse complement strand
CTAAGGAGGGGAGAGTGTGGCTCGGGAGTTGGAGTTTTTATGAAGTGGAAGGGGAGCAGAGCAACGAAAAGAGCAATGGCAATGTAGACGCCGAGAATTCCGGCTCCAATACTATAGGAAACTCCAAGAAGAGCCGGAGCTATTACAGCCCCAATGCCGAACGCAAAGTGAAGTCCATTCATGTATGGTGTTACCTTCTCACGGTGGAGGCGAACCAGCAAGGTATTTGCACCGACGTGGAGTCCCCCTTCACAAACGCCACCAACAAAAGTGAGGAGGAGAAGGAGAGAGAAGCTCTGGATAAAAGGTGTGGCTACAAATGTGGGGAGAAGGAGAGCAAGTGCTAAGCTCATCACCTTGTGCCCAACGAATCGGTCGTACATCCTCCCGATACCGAAGGCTCCGATCATTGCTCCAAATGCTTTAGCAGTGAACAGCAGGGCGATAGTTTCCGTAGAAACTCCAACGTTCTGTTGCAGTGCTGGCAGAGCCGGTCCGAGGATCGCGCCTACTAATCCCATCACAAGCAAGAGGGTGAAGTAGTAGTAGGTAGTTGTTCGTTCCGCCGGGAGCATCGATAGGTTGTTGAGTGAATTGTTTTCTAATCAAAGAGTGTCGACGGATCCTGTCCTTGCGCAACGTAGAGCAGGATTACCAGAGTGACGCTGACGATAAGTCCGAGAGTGGCTTTGCCGAGATCGCTGAAGATCATCGACTGTACCCTCGTCTTCAGCTTCATGCCGAGTCGGGCACGCATCGCGAACTCTCTTCCCCCTAACAGACCGAGAAAGACCCACGTAGTACTCATCGGGAGCTTTGCTTCCCAGAGACCGAGAAGGTTGTACTTAAAGAGCATCAGAATCAAGCCATAGATCAAGTCGATAACTGTTGCCGAACGAATGTCGCCAGTGTTCGTCTTGCGATTAACAATCTTCTGGATGGCTCCACCATGTGAGCGAAAAATAAAGCCCAACAGCCCGATAATGACAACTAACGAAAAGATGAACTCGATAAGAGTCAGATTCTTCCCTCCACCTAAATAGATATAGATGTTAGCAAGGTCTTGTTGGAGCCACTGCCACCAGAGAAAACCGGTGGAGAGCCACTGTGCAACAGTCCAGAGCTTTGTGTTTGTCCACAACGAATTGTTAGAACCAAGTGGGTGATCGTGAAACCGTTTTTCCGTTGTCTTTGCAATCAGATAGTAGATGATAATAGCAGAGAGAAAAGCAATCCCGTAGCCGAAGAGAGACTTGTTGAGCATACCGGGAAGGCTGCTTGCAGAGAAGAAGGTGAGGATGAGAAAAGTTGTACTTACCGGAAGACCGAGGCGAGTGATGATAAGGAGAACAAGTGGAGGGAGTAAGTACCAGAGGGAGAGAGCTTCAGGGGTTGCAATTTTATCGAGTCGACCGTAGGTAATGTCGTTGTTTACGTATCCCAGCACCAGAGCAAGAACCAAGATTGACCCGGCAAAAATCCAAAGCATCCACCACGGGCGATCCTTATTCGAGCTAAGGTACGTTCCAAGTGTTTGGATGACGTCGTTTCCGACAACTGAGTAGGATGCCAGTGCAAAGCCGACATACATGACGAAAGTCGATACGTCCATTCAGGCTTGATTTGAGTATGTGAAGTGGTTCGTCTTCGGCAATCCAGAGACTTCGGTTTGAATATCAAAGCGACAAAGATACCATTTCCTTTTCTGGAGAGATTCTTCTTTTTCCTATCTTCTCGACTGTAGTTCTGGTAGTTCAACAACCTCTCAAACGGAAGACTATGCGACCACGCATTTACTATTCTTCCCACCACCTGTGGGCTGCCAACAGATGGGTGGAGGAAGCCGCACGAATTGAACGTGAGTGGGATGGCCTATCCCGATTTAGCATTGAGCATCGGGCATTTGTTACCAACGCCATCTTCTCATCTGTTGCCTTCCTTGAGGCTGCTATCAATGAGTTGTTTCAGGATGCCTACGAAGAACATCTCGCCTACATTGCACCTCTTAGTCCAGTTGTTCGGGAGTCGATAGGAGATTTCTGGCGGATCATCGCAGAGCACAATGTGCGAGCGCGCTCCCGTTTCGGCACAACGGAAAAGTATGAGATCGCACTTGCCCTAACGCAAAATGAACCGCTCGACCACGACGATGCAGTCTACCGCGATGTTCGGTCAGTAATTCGGATTCAGAACGCCTTGGTTCACTACAAACCGAGCACATTGATGCAGATCGACAAGTCCGGCTTCGACGAATCTCTTCACGGCAAGTTCCCTCTGAACCCAATGATGGTTGGAACTGAAAATCCCTTTTTCCCCGACAAAGCACTTGGAGCAGGATGTGCTCGTTGGGGAATCGATTCGTGCCGCACCTTTGCCGATCAATTTTTTGACCAGCTCGGGGTGAAGCCAAATTATCGAGGAGCCACCTTTGAGTGAGGGGGGATCGAAGTTGCATATCGAAAGATGAGGTCACGCTTGATCGGTTGAGTGATGAGGATAAGGTCAACGTCTATATAGCAGATAGGTGGAGAAGTGAGAGGAAAATCCTTCCGCCTCAATCTTCACATCCTTAGACTGACACGTATTCTTCGTTGTAGAATCACCTCAGGTTGCCGTAAGTTACCTGCTCATTATGCGACAACAGCTCCGACAACTCTCAGGAGATACAGCGATTTATGGTCTAACAACCATTGTCCAACGTTTTCTCTCATTCCTTTTAACCCCGTTCTACACCCATTTCCTTCGACTGGATGAGCTTGGGATACAGACCGATCTCTTCGTTATCATTGCCTTCTTGTTAATCCTTGCCAACGCAGGGATGGAGTCTGCATACTTCCGATTTGATGCAGCTGCAACAAACGAAGCTGAGCGAAGGTCAACGTTCTGGAATGCACTCGGCGTGAACTGGAGCGTTGCCGGGATGCTTGGAGTTCTCTTCATTCTCTTCCCTGAGGTCTTCAATCAGATCACCTTCATGAACCTCTCGGAAGAATATCTCTACTTAGTTCGGATGGCTGGAGTTATCATGGCTCTCGACTCGATGAGCATGATTCCTCTTGGACTTTTGAGAATGCGGAGGAGAGCTTTCAAGTTTGGAGTGGTGAAAATTGCTTCGATTGTAGTGAACGTGATTCTGAACGTGATTTTGGTCGGTTTCCTCGACATGAAGTTGGAGGGAATCTTTATTGCAGGGATAGCCCAGTCGGTAACGCAGTTTGTACTCACGCTCCCCTTTGTAGCCTTGATGCGGCCAATCCGCTTCAACCCTGACTTACGGCGGATGATGGTCAGGTTTGGGTTGCCCACAATTGGTTCTGGACTTTCAATGATCGCCCTTCAGTTGGTGGATAGAACAATCATTCGCTCAACATTAGGGCACGAAGCTCTCGGCCTGTACCAAGCAAACTATCGCCTCGGTATCGTGATGATTGTCTTCGTTTCAGTATTTGAATTTGCGTGGCGTCCATTCTTTCTACAACAGGCGAACAAGGAGAACGCACGTCAACTCTACGCTCGAGTCTTCACCTACTTCAACCTGATTGCCGGAGCGATTCTCCTATTGTTTTCATTCTTCATTCCAAACATTGCTGCTTTTCCAATTCCCTTCACCGGGGCTACCTTCATCAAGGATGTCTATTGGTCTGGCCTCGGCATTGTGCCAATTGTCCTGATGGCATATCTCTTCAACGGATGGTATACAAACTTCATCGCCGGAGTTTACATCGAGAAGAAGACAGCCTCATTGCTCTGGATTACTCTCGCCGGAGCCGCAATCGAAGCGGTTCTCTGCTTCATTCTCGTTCCTACAATTGGAATTGCCGGGGGGGCTTGGGCAACCGTAAGTGCCTATCTCATTATGGCAGTTGTTCTCTATCTCTACATACGCCGTTACTATCCGATCCCCTACGAGTGGGGGAGAGTGGCGTTAATTCTTCTCGGGGTTTTAGGATTGCTCGCTGCAAATCTGCTCTTGGTAGATTCGAACGATCTTTCGTTTCAGAGTGGAATGTTGCGGCTATTGCTCTTAGCAGCCTTCCCTCTCTGGTTGGTCATCACAGGCTTCTTTACCCGAGCTGAACGAAAGGAGATGGCACGGTTGTTCAAGATGTTGCGGAGGAGAGGGGCATGATGTTCTGGGTGAGGCGAAAGGCTGGAGTAAATATCGCTGGAGCAGGAATTGCAATTGCTCTCTCTGCTCTTCTGACCATCTGTGTAGTCGGATTGCTTGCTCTCAGCAAGATTTCGATTCCAAGCTTTTGGGAAGGTCCAATATTCTACGTCTCTCTTCTGATTGCAACGCTTCTTACGGCAAAGTACTACGATCGAATGCCTTCCGATTGGGTTGGTCTCGGACTCCACCGATGGGTTCGTCGAGAGATTGGGTGGGGTCTTGTGATCGGCGTTGGAATGGCATTGATAGCTTGGTCACCATCATTATTCGTTGGAAGTGTTGAGTTCCGTGGGATTGAGCGGTACGATCGATTGCTCTACTGGATCCTTTTTATCGTGGTGAGTGGAATAGGTGAGGAACTTCTTTTCCGTGGCTACTTATTCCAACGTGGGATAGAACTGTTTGGGGGGGGAGTGACAACGTTTCTTTTCTCTGTTGGATTTGCCTTAGCTCATATCGGCAATCCAGAGATTACAACTACCGGAATTCTCAACATCTTTCTCGGCGGTATCTTCTTTTCGGCTTGTTATCTTGCTACCGGTGGACTTTGGCTTCCGATAGCCGCTCACGTTGTGTGGAATCTGACCCTTACGTTAGTTCTCGGAACACCTGCAAGTGGGTGGATGTTTGATGAATCGTTTTTCCAGACTACCTCCAGCAATTACGTATTGCTGACTGGGGGTGGATTTGGTCCAGAAGGGGGAATAGGGGCAACCGTTGCTCTATTGGTTGGTGGAGTGCTGTTGGCGATTATCCCTACAATACAAATAGCCCCCTGGAATTTCTCACGTAATTTTTGGGCGTTTTATCGCCGTCAGCGACACTAAGGGGAATGTCACACCCTGCAAATCTTCTATCTCAATGGGAGAACAAACCTAAAATCATGATGTAAGTCTATCCCGGCGTTGCATCCCAACGGGAGCACACTACCCTGGATCAATTATCTGGAGGAATCAATGAAACGAACACATAGTCTGGCAATCGCCACATTTTTCGCACTTGTTATTCTGGTTGCTTTCCCCCGCTCGTCGAAAGCTCAGTGGATTCTGCTTGAAGATACCGCCCACCGTATGGTGCAGGAGGGGCTTGACGAGATGTATAACATGAACCATACCAAAGCCAACGAAATTTTCACCTCGCTGACCAAAATGATGCCGGGGCATCCTGCCGGACACTTCCTGCTTGCGTTAAATGATTGGTGGAAGATCAAACCAAACATTGCAGATAAAGCTGCTGTCGACAAGTATTCGAAGTCGTTCAACAGTCATATCGACCGCTCTTTGGCTATTTGCGACTCACTCTTGAAAGAAAACGAATTTGATATTGTGGGGCTTTTCTTCAAAGGTGCTGCGTATGGATACCGGGCCAGGCTGAAATCATCTGACCTTCGGTCGAAGTCGGTAACCGATTGGATTGGCGTGCTTAAGGATGCAAATGAGGGGAGAAAGATGCTCCTTGAGTGTCAGCGTCTTGCCCCGAGCAACAGCGATGTTCTTCTCGGTTCAGGACTAATTCTCTACTGGTCTGAGGAATTGCCGAATCAAGTCTCTGCACTTAAGACGTTAAGCCTTCCTCCGGGCGACAAACAAATTGGCTTACAGATGATCCGAATCTCTGCCGAGAAAGCTCTCTACACGAAGGTTGAGGCAAAGTATGCTCTGCTTGAGATTTTGGCGAACAACGAGAAAGATTGGAAGCAGGCACTAACGATAGCCGACGAGCTGTACGGGTTTTATCCGAACAATCCGGACTTCCACAAGTATTATGCTCGTGCTCTCTACTATCGTTCGCAATTTGGTGAATCTGATAAAGAGTGGAGAAAACTCTTGAAGCGAGTGAAGGATCGTCAGTTTGGTTATGAGTTGTCGTTGGTTCGGCAAGGCCTCTATTATCTGGGTGACATTCAATTGCGCAAGGGAACACCCGAGCCGGCAGAAGCTGTGACGATTTTGCGTGAGGCGATTAAAGTGAACGAGCGGCTCGACGAAGAGGATTCTGGGTACTATATTGCATCTATCTTACGTCTCGGTAATGCCTACGATCTGTTAGGAAAGCGGAAGGAAGCACTGGAACAGTACAACAAGGTACTGAAGCTCAAGGACGTTGGAAACAGACATATAAAGGCAAAAGAGTATCTGACGAAAGTGTACGACGGGAAATAGTGAAGCCTTTGCACTCTATCCTTTGATTTGTCACTGGATGGATACGAACAAGAGAATGGGAAAACGTCATGACTGCTAATACCAGTCATGACGTTTTCGTTTATGGATTGAATGTCAACAATACTGTGAAGTTATTCCATCTTCACTTTGGTAAGGTGGGCTTGGGGGAGAGGTGTATCATATCAGTATCAGCCATTTCACTGATGTCACTCAGAACGTAGCGAAGCGGAATGAAGAGTCTCGCCGAGAAAGTAGAGAGGTCAAGCTGTCTGCTAATGATCCTGCGTGATTACCTACAGTGCTACTTGCAGCGGTTTTCTGCATCCACAGTTATGGATCAGAATGTCAGTCCTTATCAAGATTGTGCTACGAGACACATGTCTTTCACAGGTCAACGTGGTATAAGCAAATGGGGGAGAAGAAAGTAAGATTGTATCGTTGCGTTGGTTCGGCAATCGAATTGAAGACACAAGATTGAAAACGAAAACAAAAAGAAGCCTTGCTGAGTAGTCTCAGCAAGGCTTCAGAAGTATAATCGTCAGGAGAATCGGCTTAGAGACCGGCCTGGCTACTTGCCATCTCGCTCCACTCCATCCAACCACCATGGTAGACCATGACGTTGGAATATCCTTCCTCAATTACTTTACGTGCTGCTTTTGGAGCGGCTGAGCACTTTGGTCCACCACAGTAGAAGACCATTGGTGTATTCTTATCCTCAGGAAGGGTAAAGTTTGCGAAGAGAACGGCTCCGTCGATATGTCCTTCATTGTAGGACTCTTCGCCACGAGCATCGAGCACAACTGTTCCTTCTGAAAGTAACTGAAGAAGTTGGTCGTGGGTAATCGTTGAAAACTGAATTGTCTCTTCAGCCTTCTTCTCTTTGGCTCCCTCATTTTTCTTGGTGCACTCGCTCTTGCTCTTGTTTGCGCAACAGCCTCCACCAGCTTGAGCTTGCAATCCTTCAGCTCTGAAAAATAAAGCTGCTGCCGCAGCAAATGGGATTAGTTTTTTCAACATAAAAGCCTCGTCTGGATAATGATGTATGTATCTGGTTGGCAATGGAAATATGCGACGACGCCAACCCGTCGGGAAGTTG
>JBFWSB010000228.1:0-7470 GCA_050248595.1 Kapaibacterium sp. (SeqCode) | reverse complement strand
GAAGCGTGGCGTAGAGAGTGTGAAGCTAATATCGATCACGCCTGACTTCGCTTCTTCAACACCAATCCGCGCCTTCAGCTCATCGATAGCCACGATACGGCTCTCAGGTAGCCCGAGACGTTCGATCAAATCAAGACGTTCAATCAGACTGTCGGAAAGGGTTCGGCTCTGAAGGATTTCTGAGAAGACCTGTCCGGATGGACTTCCACCCAAGCCGAGCAGGTCAATCCCCCCAGATTGAATCAATGAAGTAAAGTTCGATCCTGGGCCAGACTCCTTCTCAGGAGGCATCAGCTTGGCCGTGGCAATGTAGGTGTAGGGGATGGTCATGACGTAGGCAATCGAGAGGAGCATACCGACCAACACAAAAATGGTCAGAAATCGCTTGTACCTCCAGACAATCGTCAGATAGTCATAGAGTTTAGCCGAGCTTTGCGCTGGTGTATCCGGCATTGTGGCAAGTGCCTCTTCGCGTGAGTCGTGAAAATCCATTCGACGGTATATCTGACGAAATGTGTGTGTAGTTCTCGAGTACTTACGGTTGCTTGTTAGTCAGGCTGAGCACGAGGGCAACGATGGCGGCAGTCTGCGTAACGATAGTCAGTGCGGTTGCGAACCCTTCCCAGAAATTGCCCGGCTTTTCTTCAGGAACAAAAATCGCATCTCCCGGTTCAATCGTATAATTTTCTCTGTCTTCAGCTGGAAGCCTATCGCCCGAACGCCCTTTGATAATCTGCGTTTCACCTTTCTCTGCCTTCCAACCATACCCACCAGCCATCGCGATGTAATCTTCGTAACCAAATCCTGGCCGGTAGAGAAAGTTGCCAGCATTCTTCACTTTTCCTGAGATACCGATATAGTCAACCTCTTTTGGGACGTAGAGTGAATCGTTGTCAATCAAGGTCAGGTTCTGCGTCTCATCTCCCTGCATCAGTGCGTTGAAGTCAACAATCATCAACCCTTGCTTCTGTCCTTCGAGCAACTTTGTCCTGAGGTACTCGGCTTCGGCTGGTGTTCTATTCTCTGGTTCAATTGCGAGGATATAGGCAAGATATTCATCAGGTTTACCGATTGCATTTCTTCGAATAAGAACTGCATCGAGGAGTGATGCCTTTTCAGTAAACCCACCTGCTACTGCGAGTATCTCCCGGAGCTTTGTCGTTCCCGGAATCACAGGGTAAACACCTGGTTGTGAAACTTCACCCCGCACAACAACTTGGTTCCGCTCAAGAAATTTTGGCTTTTGATAGATATATATCTCATCACCGTTCATGAGGGGGCGGTCATCAGTAATACTTCCATCGGGAAGCATCGAGTGCCATGTTTGGCGGATGATCTCACCAGCCTCGTTTTTCGTAATCACCGCAATAGAATCACGTTTTGCGTCGGCAGTCAATCCAAACGAGGCATTGATGATTGTCGAGATCGAATCATTTGCTCTCCAGGGATACTCCCCCTGTTGTGCAACCGCGCCAATAATCTGCACCACTTTCTTCGGATCAACGATCCCTATCTTAATCACATCTCCATCGGCAACGAATGGGTTGGAGTCGTAATCGGCGAAGGCATAGTATGGGAGAAGATCTACTGGGATTTCCACACGGTTCTTGCTGTCGACTTTTCGATAGATAGTAATATCTCGCTTGTTTGCATCAGAAGGACGCGCCCCTCCAGCAAGGTCAATCACCTCCGACACGCGAGTTGTGGGTGTTGCCGAAACAGAAGTAGGTGTCTTCACAGCACCGATAATGCTCACTTTAAACTCCCTCATCTTCCTTAGCGAAACCGAAGCGTTAACGTTGTATACCCGAGCTACCGCCTTTTTGATCGCCTCCTCAGCCTCAGCCAAAGTTTTTCCACGAAGGTTAACCTCACCAACAGATTGAATCAATGCCTTTCCATCAGGGGTAACCAGTACATCTTGCACCTTTGTGTTCGCTGTCCAGATCGTTATCGAAAGTGCATCGTTTGGTCCTACGTAATATTCGTCTGGCTCAATTGCCCCTTCGAGAAGACCTGCTGACTCAAGTGCAAGGCTTGAAAGTTGCTTCCGCGAAGCAGTATCGTAAGGAGTTGCCTTTCCTGTTGTTCCGAACCAACGTGGACCTTCACCACTCACCGGTTCTCCCGGTTGAGCGTGAACCTGGTTGGTAGTTATCAACGCAAGTGTAAACAGTAGAAGGGAAAGAATTGGAGGGAAAGTAAATCTTACAACGGCTGTTCGATCTTTTTTGATCATTCCTGCTGTTATCATGTGATGGTATTGTGACGGATGAACACTCCGTCGAGAGAAGAGTAGATTGATAGATATCATGCGTCCAATATTCTGGATTCTCACCCGGATTGCATCCAATATAGCCCCACTGCGCTGTGATGACAATACCATTCGGCGTCTCCTTTTTCCATGGTTCATCCCCATCGACCTTACGCTTGCTGAGCAATCTTTCGAGTGATCTCCTCAACGACTGTCCGAGCATGTTCTCGCCCGTTCTCAATAAAGATTTCCCAAGTTTTGCAACCACAAGCTACCGAACCGGCGAGGAACAGATTCCTCTGGTTTGTTTCAAATGTCATGGGGTTGTATGCCGGAACAAGTGTCTCTGCATCGTAGTCAATCCCGAATGCCTGCAACAACTTTTCGTCGGGACGGTAGCCGATCATCGCATAGATGGTATCGGCAGAGTGTGAAAAGGTCTCCCCTGTCTGGTTGTTCTTGAGAATCACCTCACCACGGAGAATTTTCTCTACTTCGGTATTCCAGAACATTTGAATCTCACCAGACGAAATCCGATTTTCAATGTCTGGGCGCACCCAATACTTTACACTCTTTCCCAACGCTTCCCCCCTGTGAACCATGGTGACGTGAACACCATTGCGATAGAGATCCAACGCTGCCTCAACAGCAGAATTCCTTCCGCCAATCACCAACACTCTCTGGTTATAGTGCTGGTATGGTTCTTTGTAGTAGTGGTGAACGTGTGGAAGCTCTTCTCCCTCCACCCCAAGCCGGTTCGTTTGGTCGAAATATCCAGTTGCCAAGATGACGTTCCTTCCCCTTAGCTCTCCGCGACTTGTTGTGAGATAGAACTCCTCTCCCCTCTTCTCTAAACCACTCACTTCAGTCTGAAGTAGAAGATTAACCTGTTCCGATTCAGCAACTCCGCGATAGTACGCAACGGCTTCCTCCCGCGTTGGACGAATGTTTGGCGAGGAGAAGGGAACTCCACCAAGGGAAAGCCGCTCCTTGGTGGAGAAGAAGGTCATCGAGTTTGGGTAGCCAACGATTGTATTTACTAACGTCCCTCGGTCCACCACAACGTGTTGAAGCCCGGCACGGCGAGCAAAAAGTCCGCAAGCTAAACCTGTTGGTCCTGCGCCAACGATAACTATATCGTAGAGTGGCTTGTTGATAGTGGATCGTAGATTGTGCCTTATCGGTGCAAAAAAAAGCACCTTCCAATTTTCTCAACACCCGTTGTAGAACGATCAACGCGCGAGCAGGAACGGTAAAACGTACAAGCTCGCGCGCAGCAATTCTTTCACGTACAGATTTCGGCAACCTTATGAGAGAGCAGCCTTCATATACTCTCGTCGCATGATTGCAATCGCATCAATCGGGATTTCCTTCGGGCAAGCAGCCTCGCAAGCACCGTGGTTGGAACAGTCACCGAAACCTTCTTCTTCCATTTGCTCTACCATTCGGAGAACACGTGTCTTTCTCTCGGCATTCCCCTGCGGCAACAGCGAGAGGTGAGCAATTTTCGATGCTGTAAAGAGGGACGCCGATGCGTTCGGACAAGCTGCAACGCAGGCTCCGCAACCAATACACGTTGCGTAGTCGAAAGCCATCTCGGCTTTATTCTTCTCAATAGGAATTGCGTTTGCATCTGGCGCAGAACCAGTGTCGACGCTGACATAGCCACCAGCGGCAATGATTCTGTCGAAAGCTGCCCGGTCAACAACAAGGTCGCGAATAATCGGGAAGGCTTCGGCTCTCCATGGTTCAACAACTACGGTGTCACCATCCTTATAGTGCCGCATGTGTAGCTGGCAGGTTGCCGTCCCCTTCAGTGGACCGTGGGGAACGCCGTTAATCACCATGTTGCACGAACCGCAAATTCCCTCACGACAATCGTGATCGAATTCAACAGGGTCTTCACCCGCCTTGATGAGCTGTTCGTTGAGCACATCCATCATCTCAAGGAAAGACATATGCGGATTTGCCTCTACCTGATACGGTACAAGCTTTCCCTCTTCGTGAGGTCCTTTCTGTCTCCACACTTTCAGGTGTAGCTTCATTGTAGTCAGTTCAAAAGTAAAAATTCAACACTGTAGTCAATTCAAAATTTAAAATTTTGAATTCGCTCTACTTATAGCTTCGCTGCGTTAGTTTGACGCGATCAAACTCGAGAGGCTCTTTGTGGAGATTAGGCGAACTATCGTCCCCACTATGTTCCCAAGCTGCGACATATGAGAAATCGTCGTCGTTACGCAAGGCTTCTCCCTCTTCAGTCTGATATTCCTCTCGGAAGTGCCCACCGCACGACTCTTCGCGCTTCAGTGCGTCGATTGCCATCAACTCGCCAAGCTCAAGGAAGTCGGCAACGCGACCGGCAAACTCAAGATTTTTGTTATATGAATTCGGCTCGCCCGGCACTCGCAAGTTCTGCCAGAACTCACTGCGGAGCTTCTGGATTTCCTGGATCGCGCTCTGCAAGCCCTCCTTGTTGCGCGACATCCCAACCTTGTCCCACATTATTCTGCCAAGCTCACGGTGGAACTCCAGAACAGTCTTCTCTCCCTTAATTGCGAGAAGCTTGTTAACCCGACTCGATGCGTCGTTCTCCACCGCGGCGAAGGCTTCGTTCGATTCGTTGACTTCTGGGAAACTATTGTTGGCTATGTAGTTGCCGAGCGTGTGAGAAATCACAAAATATCCGTCGGACAATCCCTGCATTAATGCACTCGCGCCAAGACGGTTAGCTCCGTGATCGGAAAAGTTTGCTTCGCCAAGAACGAACAGACCGGGAACAGTACTCATCAGGTTGTAGTCAACCCAAAGTCCTCCCATCGTGTAGTGAACCGCAGGATAGATGCGCATCGGAACTTCGTAGGGGTTCTCGCCGGTAATCCGCATGTACATGTCGAACAAATTACCGTAGCGTGCTTCAATCGTATCCTTTCCCAACCGTTTGATGGCATCGGCAAAGTCGAGGTAGACGGCAACGCCCGATTCTCCCACACCCCGCCCCTCATCAACTACTGACTTCGCATTCCTCGAAGCCACGTCGCGTGGAACAAGGTTTCCGAAACTTGGATATTTACGTTCGAGGTAGTAATCTCGATCTGCCTCTGGAATCTGTCCCGGCGGACGTTTATCATCCCCACTCTTCGGAACCCAGACACGCCCGTCGTTCCGTAAACTCTCCGACATCAAGGTGAGCTTCGATTGGTAGTCTCCAGAAACAGGAATGCAAGTTGGGTGAATTTGCGTGTAGCAAGGGTTGGCAAAGAATGCTCCACGCTTGTAGCAACGCCAAGCCGCTGTGACGTTTGAATTTTTTGCGTTTGTCGAGAGATAGAAGACGTTGCCGTAACCACCCGTACAAAGAAGGACGGCATCCCCTACATGACGTTCGTACTCACCTGTCACCAAGTTCCGCGTGATAATTCCGCGAGCCTTTCCGTCAACAACAACGAGGTCCAGCATCTCCTGCCGTGGTAGCATCTCTACCTTGCCAGCATCTACCATCTTCTCCAGTGCCTGATATGCCCCTAACAGCAACTGCTGTCCTGTCTGCCCTCGGGCATAAAATGTGCGGGAGACCTGCGCACCACCGAACGAGCGATTCGAGAGAAGCCCCCCATACTCACGAGCGAAGGGGACACCCTGCGCTACACACTGATCGATGATGTTATTGCTGATTTGCGCTAAGCGGTAGACGTTTGCTTCGCGAGCACGGTAATCTCCCCCCTTAACAGTATCGTAGAAGAGACGCCAAACAGAGTCACCGTCGTCGTGGTAATTCTTTGCGGCGTTAATTCCACCCTGAGCCGCAATGCTGTGAGCAC
Source organism: Kapaibacterium sp. (SeqCode) (assembly GCA_050248595.1). Taxonomy (GTDB): domain Bacteria; phylum Bacteroidota; class Ignavibacteria; order OLB7; family OLB7; genus JAGWAZ01. The sequence continues at coordinate 1,398 of JBFWSB010000228.1, read as the reverse complement.
GTCGAGCAGAATCCTGGATGCAAAACGCTTTCACGTTGTAGCCCAGTTCAGCAAGCGAGGCAGCAGCAGAAGCTCCCGCAAGTCCGGTTCCGACTACAAGAATCGTATGTTTTCTCTTGTTGTTCGGGTTCACCAGTTTGCAAGTGTCCAGAAAATTCTGCCACTTACCCTCCAGTGGTCCGTCCGGGATGTGTGCGTTGAGAATAGTGTCTGACATGTGAATTTGCCTTATAGCGTTTTGGATTGTAGCACGTAGATAGTTGATTGCCCTGTTGTCACCATTTGAAGGCTCGCAAAGAATCTCCTAAAGCAACTCCCCACGATCAACTATTTGCATTCTACTCCCCCCTAAGCTTGTCTCAAGTAAATAATAACCGGAAGCAGAAGAAATCCAACGGCGAGAAGAAGACCAATCACGAGAGCGGCCGCATGAATCCCCTTGGACCACCTCGGCTTCATCATACCGAGCGACTGAAGCATACTCCAGATGCCGTGCCGAAGGTGAAAGCCAATTAGAAGCATTACCCCAACGTAGAAGAGCACCCACCAGATATTGGCAAATGTGCTCATCACAAGTCCGTGTAGGTCAACCGCCTTCTCTCCATCAATCATCGTCTCAGCGGCTTGGCCAAAACGGAACTGAAGGATGTGAACGACTAAGAAGATCAGCAGGACAACGCCCGTGACAATCATTGTTCGGGAAGCAAGCGACTGTTTCCCCATCCCCCCTTCTTTCACTCCAACTCCCTTATATCCCCCCTTGCGAGCCTTCAACTTCTTTGCAAAAATTGAGATGCCGATAAAGGCGTGAATAAGGATAAGAAGTGCGAGTGCCACCTCAACGATGTAGAGCAACAGACCGAAGTCGTGCAGCTTTTTACCGTACGAGTTGAACAGATTCGGATCGGGATCGAGCAACTGTAAGTTGCCGAGGAGATGGCCGATCACAAAGAAGACAAGTAGTACACCGGTAACACCGGTGAGGATTTTGCGGCCAACCTGTGAGGTTAACGCCGTTGTGACTCTGGACTGGGACTCCATAGAACGTGTTGAAGTCGTTGTGTCGATTAGTTCTCGTGTGACCGTCAATCGGTCAATTTCTTTCTTGAAGTGAGCGGGTGTGCAGGGGGAAAGATACGGATAGTTGTATGAACAACTGTGATACGAGGTGAAAACCGGGGGTATCTGAACAAATCGAAACGGAAGAGGTGAGGCTCGCAAGATGGTGAGAGCCTAATAATTAACTCCACAATCTCCTCCTGAAGCCTCAATAGGATTGTCCTCTATGACATTGAATGCTGCTACTCTTCTGTTGAATCTGTTGGGCCGAGTGCTCTAATCTTTTCTATATCTACCCCTTTCAGAAATTCTGCAACACTCATTCTTCTCTTGCCCTCC
>JBFWSB010000227.1:0-7475 GCA_050248595.1 Kapaibacterium sp. (SeqCode) | reverse complement strand
AGAAATGGCAAGCTCACGAAGGATCACTGGGATTTCGAATGCACCGGGAACAGTGACAATGGTGAGATCATCCGCAGATGCCCCGAGTGTTCGAAGACAGTCGAGTGCCCCTTTTAGGAGGCGTTCGGTAACCACCTCGTTCCACCGGGTAGTTACAATGCCGATCTGCATTCCCACAGCACTCAGACTCCCCTCAATACGTTTTGTCATGGTAAGACCAGGTTAAGTTCAGGAATCACTTTTATTCTGAAATTTGATAGCTTCGGCTGAAATTACTGCGATCTAACAGAGAACAAAAATACGGAGTGACATAATGTTCAAACGAATGGGATTGGCGAAAGGGTATTCTGTCGGGATACTCACCTTCTTGGTGACAGGAACGACTCTGTTCGCCGGGTGTGGCGAGGGTACTGATAAAGTTGACGTAAAGAATGATGCCGATGTAGCCTTATCTCCTGCAAACGAGAGTAAGGGTGCATCTGAAAGCGATTCAACTGGAGAGAATGGGAATGTGTCGGCCACGACCTCAGGAACTGCGGGGGCAACAAGCAGTAGTGCAAATACCCAAACTAATGGCTCCTCGACAATCTCCACCTCAAACGTTCAACAATCAACCCAGAGCACTACTTCAGCCGTAAGTAGCTCTAAGACGAACAGCAACGTAAGTCCCGGCGATGGCGACCAGGTTCCCTACAACCCAGCAACGTTCGATCAACTGTTGAGCAGCAACGTTGCAAACGGACGTGTAGACTACAGCGCATTCAAGAAGAGTGAAGCCTTTGCGAGCTTCTTAGAGAGCTTAGCCTCTGCCGACCCTTCAAGTATGTCGACTGATGGACAGCTTGCCTTCTGGATCAACGCCTACAACGCAATGGTTATCAAGAATGTGAACGATAATCCGGGCATCAAGCAACCGCTCGACGTTGCAGGATTCTTCGAAAAGAAGACATTTACGGTAGCTGGTAAATCCCTCACTCTGAACGATATTGAGAACAACATTGTCCGCCCAACATTCAAAGAACCATTGATCCACTTCGGACTTGTCTGCGCTGCCCTCAGTTGTCCACCACTAATTCCAAAAGCCTACACTGCTGAGAACGTTCGCTCTCTCCTCGCCGAAAATGCTCGGAAGTACTTAGCCGACACTAAGCAGAATAAGTGGGATGCAAAGACGAAGACCCTCTCACTCTCGAAGATATTTGAGTGGTACAAAGTAGACTTCGGCGACAACGACGCAGGGTTGATTGCCTTCGCAAAGCAGTATGGACCAGAAAGCATGAAGTCTGGATTAGAAGCCGCCGGAAATGCAAAAGTCAAGTTCCTCGAGTATGATTGGACGTTGAATAAGAAGTAGGGAGCTTGAGAAGAAGTGTTCGATCATCATTCGTATCGGACACTTCTTCTTGAGTCTACTGCAAGCCTCAATTCCGAATAGGAATTTCTTCTGCTCTCTCTTAGGCCCTGTTTGATGTATTAAGACTTTTGCAAAGTCGATCAATTAGATGAAAGCAAAGTCCTCGCTCATCAATTCAATCGAAGGAAGGAGGTTCCTAATTCCTTGAAGTACTACCACTACTTTACGCTCTGTATTTTTGCCCTCTCTCTACATTGTGGTAAGCCTACTTCTCACATAGAAGCCGATGTGGTAACTGAAAAGAGGGTACGAGATGAAGAGTACAAGCGTGTTATTGATTTATCCAAGCTCTGTATTTCTGATCCCCAATTTGTAGCAACCTACTATCAAGCAGATAAAACAGTGCCTACAATTGCATTGGCCGACAGCATGCTCTTAACGTCATGTGGGAATACCTACAACAGTTTTTTAGAAGGAGAGCTGTGTAAATACATCATAGATGAAGACACAGTATTAGATACAAAGACGATTTTTCTCAGGGTTAAAGACTATGCGAGTTGTTACCTCGTGAGTCTCTGGAGAGGTGGCAACGACAACTCATGGAACGTTTCGATCTCTTATAGGCATGATGGCTCAAACCCCTTGGCTCTTCCTATCGACTGTTTTGACGTTGAAGACCACCTTTCTGAATACGTTAATTCACTACTCCCACCTAAGAAAGAAGATAACATCATGTTTGTGTGGACGAGCTTTAAATGATCTTCGAAGAAAATCGCCGAACTCAATGTGACAGTTCCTATAGCAACCACACTCTGTGTGGCTGCATTCTTCGTGATAACTGGCTGGACTTGAATCTATTAACTCTTCCCCTCTACCCCTTCACTGCACCAGCAGTCATTCCCTCAATAATCTGTTTTTGGAAGATGACGAAGAGGATAATCACTGGCAACGCGGAGATGCTTGCACCGGCCATCAGGTGTCCCCAGTCAATTGACTGGTTGCCGAGATAGAAGGTCAACCCAACCGTCAACGTTCGCATCGACTCTGAGTTTGTGAAGAGGAATGGATAGAGGAAGGTGTTCCACGTTGTCAGGAACGTGAAAACGGCCAGCACAACAAGCATCGGCTTTGCCATTGGCATAATCACACGGAAGAGAATGCCGAGATCGCTGGCCCCATCAATGCGAGCAGCTTCCTCCACTTCAACTGGTAGCCCAAGAATGTACTGCCGCATCAGAAAGACTCCGAACGGGGTAACCAAGAATGGAACAATCAACGCCCAGTAGGTATCAATCCACCCGAATGAGACCATCAAGCGGTAGAGTGGAATCATTACTACTTGAGGTGGAATCATCATCACTGCAACTACAGTGACACCCCAAAATCCTTTCCACGGAATTCTTCTGCGAGCAAGTGCGTAGCCAACCATCGAGCAGAAGATGACATTCCCCACCACCACAATTAGCGCGACAATGGTCGAGTTGAGGAAGTAGGTATCGAACGGCCCAGAAGTGACGACATCGGCGAAGTTCTTTATAGTGAATGGACCACTGAGAAGCCCGAAGAAGGATGTAAAGTCGGGCGTTCTCTCCCGCAGAGCAATGATAAGCATCCACGCCAGCGGGAAGAGCATCAGTAGAAGAACTACCGTCAGAAAGAGTTGGCGGGCGATCCCACCAGGACTGAGTCGTTTGTCAGAGATAGAGGCCATGTGTGCGAATATACGAGATAACAGGCTCAGGGGTGAGATAGCGGATTGACTGCTCGGCAGCAACTCTGTTTCTAATCTCTGTGCTTGAAATTTCAATCAGAGGTGAAGTGATTTTGCGGGCGATATAGTCAGGGTAGATCTCTGGCCAGTAATAACTGCCGGGACGTTCCCAGACGGCAATGTCGGCAAGTTGGAGAATACTCTCTGGCTCACGCCACGAGGTAAAGTCACGGGCATTATCACTCCCCATCAACAGAGTCAACTCGATCTCCGGATTCACCTCCCCAATCGTTCTCAGTGAATCTACGGTAAAGCTGATTCCCTCTCTCTCAAGCTCCAGATCTGTTAGGTAAAAGTGAGGATTGTCTGCAATACTCAGTCGAATCATTTCAAGCCGAGCAGTCCCCGAGGCGATCTTTCGTCCAGACGATTTGTGTGGTGGAATGTGCGCGGGCATAAAGAGGATTGCTTCAAGGTTAAGCTCCTCGCGGGCACGTTCAGCCAAAATCAGGTGTCCGGTATGTATTGGATCGAATGTTCCTCCAAACACTCCAACTGAAGCAACTCCTGAAAGTGTTTGAATGCTACTGTTCACTTCGCTCCTCCTCCGGTTGGCATCTGCTCTTTTGCTACGTTATAGTTGAGAGTGCGAAGAAGCTCAGCAGTTCGGGGAGCACGCATAGGCAAATTTGGCTCGGCTGCAAGACGGAAGAGTGAGTGAACATCATCTACATCGTACCACTCAGGAAGCAGCCCGACTGAGAGATTCAATCGCGCAGCTTCCCTCAACGTCTCACTGAACAAGCTCACTTGGCTCCACGGCATCGACTGAAAAAGTGAGGGGTGGAGTTGGTTCATGCCAATAAGATAGTACCCCCCATCGGCTGCTGGTCCGATCACCAAGTCATTACTATCAAGTAGATCGAAAGCCTGAAGCAAATACTCCTCGGGAAGTGTAGGGTGATCGGTTCCAATAGCACAAACCGCTCCAGATGCCTCGTTGAACGCCTCCCCGAAACCAGCAGAAAGGCGTTCCCCAAGATCACCTCCAGATTGAAAGCCCACGTTCAACAGATGATCGATTTCGTTTAGAGGAGCAACTTCACTCGCAACAACCATTGAAGTGAAGGCCTCACTATCACGCTCATCTGCTATCATAAGGTGCGTTTTGAAGTGAGCACGATTTCCTATATACGTTGCAAGCGAGTCGCAAAGGAACGCCCGATACAGATCAGCCGCTTCCTGTGGCGTAAGGTCGGGTACTAACCTCGTCTTCACACGTCCCCCCCTCGGATACTTCGCGAAGACGAGAAGTCGAGAATCAGGCATCATTCCCTTTTCCCTCACCCTTCTCTGCTTTGGCACTACCTACTACGTTCGAAGCCTGGACTCCTTCCCCTTTCGGTCTTCCCCCCTTCACTCCCCTCCCTTCCGGTTCTTCTTCCGTTTGTTGCTTCTCCCTGCTTTTTCTTCGGAAGCTGGCTTTGCCTGTGGCTGTGGTTGATCTCGATTCTCTCCTCGATTTTCAACCCGGCCTTCACCTTTAGCTCCACGCTTCTTCCCACTTCGTCTTGCAGTAGAAGAATCGCTCCTCTTCTTTTTTGACTGCTCTGAAGCATTCCCCTGAGTCTGAGAGGTTTTCTTTTCCTTCACCTTCTCACTACTCCTCTGCGGCTCCGATGCTGAATACCCACCCTTTACAGGCTCAGGCGGTGCTTCTGGCTTTGGCATCTTGCCAGCACGAAAGTCCTTGTATTGCTGCAACGTTAAAGATTCCCACGCTGAAGTCTCCACGTGGTAGAGCCAGATTATCTCCTTGAACAGGTCAATTTTCTGCACGCTCCCAACCCCAACAGTAGTTTTCACTGTCGATTCAATCGGAGGGAAACGTTTCATTCCCTCAACGTAGGTATCAATCTCGTAGAGCAAGCAGCACTTTAACCTGCCACACTGCCCTGAGAGTTTAGAAGGATTAGCCGGGATCTGCTGAATCTTTGCGTGATCCAGTGTGATATGTTCATAGCGACCGAGGAACGTTGTACAACAGAGTTCCAGACCACAAATGCCGACTCCTCCAAGACGCTTCGCAGCATCGCGAACTGCGATTTGCCGTAACTCGATTCTGGTGTTGAAAATTGCGGCAAGGTCTCGAACCAGTGCTCGAAAATCGATTCTTCCCTCGGCAGTGAAGTAGAAGGTCAACTTTTTCCTGTCGAACTGCCATTCGGCATCAACAAGCTCCATTGGGAGTTCAAAGGATTCAATCCGTGTTCTACAGACAGAGTAGGCCTGACGAGAAGATGCCTTCCCTTGCTCAATCTTCTTCGCGTCGGTTGGATCGGCCAGCCTGAGAATCACCGGCAACTCTTCACCTGAAAGTCGTTTCGCTTTCCGTTTGGCGTGGACAAGTGAACCGGTCATAGAAACGGCTGCCCACTCCTGTCCACTTTCATGTTCTACCACAACTACATCCCGAACGCGCAGGATCATCTCCGGATCTTCGTAGAAGGCAAACCCTTTTCTGTTGCCGGGGAAGGTTACCTCAACGATATGCCGTTCGTCGGTGTACGTAAAGTTCGTTGCAATCAATTCGAGCAGTGAGCCTTTCCCGCATCCCCCTGTTGCACAACCACTATCAGAACCACAATCTCCCTTTCCGCAAGAGTGAGAGCAGTTTGATTTGCGGGTACGCAAGCTTTCGGCAACCATCTGTTCGGAAAGGTCCGTTGGATTATCCGTCGGCCCTTTCTTTCGCTTGTTGCGTGGTGGTTCTACTTCGTGTTCGTGGTGTGAGTGATTGTGTGAGGTCTGTTCGTGTGTATGCTGTTCGGGATTCCCCATATAGGATATGATTTAAGGTACTACGAGAGATGATGCTTCCTTTCTCTCCTGAAGATAGCAAGCATCTGCGAGTTGCATTGTTAGCACCGTAAGAACTAACGGTGGCTGAACATTTCGGTTGATTGCATTGATACTCCGTTCTACCGAGTGGATCATGGACTCGATGGGAGCGTCTGCAAACTTCCCGTTAAAACTCCTAATGTCGTCAAGTTGATCCTGATTGACAACCAACGATTCATTATTGGTAAGGCGCAAGACGTAAGCATCGCGCAGCCAGAGCGCAAGCAATCCGAGCAATCGTTCCAAGTGCGCTCGGTCAGCTTTCGCCGTCAACTGCTCAATTTCCTTGTGTGCAGCTACCGGACTCCGCTTTAACGCCCCTCGAAGGAAGGCCACAATGTCGAAGCGAAGCTGGTGAAGTGCTCCATCAATTAGCTCAACGGCTCGGCTATAACTTCCATTTGCGAGCTTCGCTGTCAATTGAGCAGTTGTCTTGTCTACGTTATTTCGCAACTGCAAGGCTTCGGCAATCTCGATCTCGCTTAACTGATCGAACCGAACCTCTTGGCATCGACTGATAATTGTCGGGAGAAGTCCTTCTCGCTGCGAAGTTGTCAATATGAGCAAAGTTTTCGGAGAAGGCTCTTCTAAAGTTTTCAGAAATGCGTTTGCAGCCTCCGCCCTCATCTGGTGAGCTTCGCTGATAATGATAATACGCATTCCCGGTTCAGTTGAAGAGAGGGCGGCATCTCGCTTGATCTGCCTGACCGAAGAAATCTTGATTTGCTGAGCGCGAGGGATTGAGATGTTATAGTAGGGATCGTTCCCCTTCTTCTCAACCTCTTCTCGTATCAACGCAATTTCGTTGTCGGTCAACTTCAGCATTGGTGAATCCGTTCGCCGATCTTCACCTTTTGCGGAGGGGAGTGCAAACACAAACTGGACATTTGAGTTCTGTAGCTCGGAGGCAGTTCGGCAACCGTGGCACTCACCACACGATTCTACCCCCTCACCACGATTCTCGCACCGAAGAACCTTCGCAATCTCAATTGCAACGGCATCCTTACCTACCCCCTCTGGCCCTGTAAAGAGCCATGCGTTAGGTATTCTGCCGGAGAGAAGAGCACCCTTTATTAGTCGCTTTACGCGTTCTTGTCCTATTACAGAACCCCAACTCACAGTGGCTGTTCTTCCTCTTTATAGCAAGTGTTCGGGAAATTGTAGATTGCGTTTTGCCAAACATAGAGAAGGATGAGTGGAGATGCAAACAATTCGTCGCAACGAGTGAACTTTCATGGTAAAAGAACTTGATCTATCGACCTTGCTACAGACCGCTTTAACTGCCGCACACGAGGCAGGATTGGTTACGTTGCGCTATTTCCGCTCGGCTGGACTTTCGATTGAGACAAAAGGAGATAGCTCACCAGTAACAATCGCAGACCGCGAAGCAGAGAAGACTATCGTGCAGATCGTTAAGTCTCGATTTCCCGATCACCAACTTCTCGGTGTAGAGATCGGAGAGAGTGCAGGTGAAGCTCCAGTACGCTGGATCTTCGACCCAATCGACGG
>JBFWSB010000226.1:0-7528 GCA_050248595.1 Kapaibacterium sp. (SeqCode) | reverse complement strand
AGACAATGAATTCTCGCAGGGGGATTTTCGATCTGGAGTGTGCAAAAGGGTGAGAGAAAGAGAAGGCTACGATTAATTTGCTCTTCGATTCACTGCTGTTCTCTCCGAGAAGAGCAGGAAGGGCAAACCGTGCAGGGAAGTAGTGGAAGACTGAAGTGCTATAGTAGGATAGCCCCCGACACTGCAACATCACCAGTAGCAGAAGTAGTGTCACGATAGAGAAGTCTGTGCGTCGTCACCGGGATTACTGCCCGAGAAGAATCTGCGTAACGTGTCCAGATTACGGACGTTCTATTCTCTTACTATGGTATATTTTGCTCTGTCTCTTCACGTATGATTTTTGCAACTGAATTTCGATGTACTTGCTCAATCTCTCAGATGTTTAAATACCATCACCATATCACTTGCTTTCTCCTCTTCGCTATCCCCTCGTTGAGAGCTATGGCACAACCGGGTGGGGAAGAGCAGACACTCCACGTTCCTCCAAAACTTGTCGTGGCCTCACAGTGGTCCGATGAGAAGCCGGAACTCTACATGTACGAATACTCTTATCGTCGGGAGTTACCATTGCTTCCCATGATATTCTTCGACTATCCGGGTGACTATACTATTCCCCCCCGATACCAACAGTTCTCCGGCTCCTACCAAGCACGTGACTACACCGACACCAACGATGTAGATAGCTACGTGAGCTACTTCGGCAAGTATTATGAGTTGCTGAACATCATTGGATACCGGATGACGAAATATCCGAAGACGACGATCATGTTGCAGGGAGGATATTCACACGAATCCGGGGAGACCGAAGAGATTGCACTGACGCGCGCCGAGGTTATTCGGGAATATCTGACAAACGTCTGGGGGATCGACACTGGGCGTGTTGCTATAACCCCGGCCTACTTGGCCTCTACAGCGGAGGATAACATCCTTCGGCAGGAAGAAGCTCGCCGTGTGATGATTCACACCGGGAGTTGGGACCTGATTGGTCCGGTTACCTACTCGGTCACCTCGATGGAAACATCTCCCCTCCACTTACGCTTCATGGTAGAACCGAACGCTCGACCTGAAGATGTTGAGAAGCTTGAGTTTGTGATGACCTGCGATGACAAGGTGGTTGGAAGAACCGAAGTAAATGGACACCCAGACTCGCTCCACTACCAACTTGAGGGATATTGGTGGAAGGGGGGAGCAGACATTAGCCCTGATCGTGGGGCAATCACCGTCGAACTTCTTCTCCACCTTAGGGGAGGGCGCTACCGCCGCTCCAACCCTTTTGTGATTCCAGTCTACTTGGAAGGGAAGGAAAAGAACTCCAACGAAGAGTTAGTCGAAGCTGTTCCAGAACTACTTCTTCTCCCCTTCTACAGCTTCAAGGATAGTACGCTCAGTGGATACCATCGTCTACTGATTAGCGACTTTCTGAAGAAGAGCCGCTATCCGCAGCAGCTTGCCTTACAGTTATCGGGATCGAGCGAGATGACCGAGGATCCGACTGTGGATGATCCGACACTCATTACCGAGCGTCAGGGATATGAGGGGATGAACAACAACTACTTCTACTACGATCCCCCAGAAGAGGGAACGCTCTTCATCTACACTCCTCGCGAAGAAGAATTCGATGGAGACTACGACGAAGCATACTATTCAGAAGCCGATATAGAGAGGATGCAGGCTGAAGAGCTTGAGAGAAGCAAAAAAGAGGAAGAGAAAGATGAGAATGTCGGCGTGTATACCATCGACTCGCTGGCAATAGCTCGCGCACGGGGTGTGGCAACATTTCTTCGAGACACACTCGGCATCTCGATTACGAACGAAAGCGAAGAGTTTACCAAGTTCAGCAACAATCCAAACGTTGCAAGCCTTAACTGGATGCAGCGATACATCCAAGCCGATGGATACTATCCCTTCATCTACCGACCCGAAGACCGTTGGTACAGCCGGAGAGTCTCGATGCGGGTGATTCCCCAATATCGTGTAGAGGGTTACCGCGATTGGTACAGATCCCGACAAGAAATAGACCAAATGAATGAAGCCAGTGAAGCCTCCGATAATGCTGAGGAAGGGATAGAAGATAGCAGCGGTGAGAGCATAGAAGAGGAGGAAGAATCAGAATAATCTTCTATAAGAATACAGATATCATCCAACCAATTACTTCAAACGTTCCATGCGCCCGTCACTTGCACGGATACTGCTTCCACTCTTTCTCCTCCCGGCGATACTTTCCGCCCAGTCGGAAGATATCGGCACGCTCTACTTTCCACCGAAGCTCAACGTTGAGCTTCAGTGTTTAGGCATTTCGGCGTCACAGGATGGCGACCATCTATCCTTTCAAAGAATCAACACAATAGAGGTTGACCAACGCATAGCATGGAATTCTGCACGACTTCTCCCAATGGTTTTCTTCGACATCGGAGCCGCTGAACTTCCTGCTCGATACGAACATCTCTACAGTAAAGGAGCCGCCAGCACCTACACTGAAAGCGCCTCAAATCCAAACTGGAGAGAGCCAACAGAGCTTGACAAGTATCACGATCTGCTGAATGTCCTCGGCTACCGCATGACTCGGCATCCAGAAACGTACATCGAGCTTGAAGGAAGTTGGTCCTGTCAACCGGGAGAGAACCAGTCAGTTGGTCGAGAACGTGCAGAAGTTATCCGGGACTACTTAGCGACGATCTGGAGTATCGATACATCTCGCCTCAAACTTCTTCCCCCACGGCAGGGTTCTACCCGAGAGAACAACCTCTTCGTGCAGGAAGAGGCTCGCTCGGTCTCTATCAATCCCTCTTCTTGGAAATTAGTAGAGACTGTCTACTACCTCTCTTACTTCAACCGCCAGCAGTTCTACGAACTGAACATCGTGGTCGACCCAAACGATCGACCGGAGAATATCGCCGCTGTGGAGATTACGCTCCGCGCCGCTGATTCTATCGTCGGTCGCATAGAGATACCGGGAAGTCGTGACTCGGCACTCTATCGTATACATGGTGTTTGGGGATATGACTTCCAACACTTTCGCGAGGGAGATAAAGGGCTTGTTATAGAGGCAACTGTTTGGCGTTACGACGGAAGCCTGCGGCGTGCAGAACCGCAGAGTATACCGATCCGCATCAAGCAGGATACAGTGCAAGGGAAGAAGAGACTTGTCTACCCGTGGGGAAGCTCTCTTTCGCTCCCCTTCTACAATCCCTACAGCAAAAACATTACTCGCACGCAGCAGTTAATGGTGAGCGACTTCCTGACAACGTTGTTCAGAGATTCACTCAAGAAGGGGAACCGTTACTCCCTTATTCTCAGGGGAGAAATCGATCTCTCAGATAATCCTTTCATCAACGAAGCTGAAATCCAATCACGCACTGTAGAGATCGAGTCTGTGAAGAGGAGACAACAGATGTTCCTACAAACAACATCCCCTATGACGAACTCTCTGCTTCCCTTAACCAACAAGAGTGACAGCAGCAAACTCATCAACATCATATTTTGGGAACCTATTCTGTCATCTCCAAGTATTTCGAAAGAATTGAGGAAATTGGACTCTCTCACGCTCATCACACCAATGGTTCCAGTTCCTGGAATCATTACGCTTCTTCTCGACAGTCTCGCCTCCGAGCGCGAGAAAGAGTTGGCTAAATTGCTTCGCCCAATTTTCAAAGGTAGACTTATCGACACCATTGCACTATCACGTACCCGAGGGCTTGTCTATCAAGATGAAAGCTCCTTTCTTGAAATGCTTAAAGATTCTGCTATACGTGCTTACTACATTCAGGAAAGCGAAATCAAACAACGAGGCAAGGACTCAGAACTCCAGTTCCTCTATCTTCCCGAACAACGGTTCTATCAGCGGAGCATTACTATCTCAATCAAAGAAGAAAAAGCTTCTGATGCTGCGAAATTAGCCTTCGAGCAACGGACACGCATTGAACAATTGAAAGAAATCACTGGATACGAAGGGGAGGATTGGGAAGACCTCGATGAGTTTGAAATCTACCTGCAGGACAGGATGTACAACGATGAAGGACTATCTGAAGAGCGAAGAGAAGAAAAAGATACGATGAACAATTGACCGACACGATAATATCACTACAGTTCCGTGCCCTACAAACAAACCATACTCTTTACACTTCTCGCAATTGTTGCCTTATCGACTGATCTCCACACTCAGGGGAACGACGATATCGGCACGCTCTACTTTCCACCGAAGCTCGTAGTTGCTGTTCAGACTGGCACTATGTTCTGGAACTACTCGAGCAATTCTGAAGAAGAGGCGCCTCCCCTGCAAGAACTCACTCTAACTCGGAGATATGATATTATGGAAGCCCCTCTCCTCCCGATGGTCTTCTTCGACTTTGGGAGTTCGGCCATTCCCTGGCGTTACCATCAATTCTACAGTGCCTCTGCCACGTCGAAGTATGTAGATACTGGCGTTGGTTGGTTTTGGTCACCGGTGACCAAGTATCGGGACATACTGAACGTGCTTGGCTACCGGATGAACCAACATCCCTCCACCTTCGTTGAGCTTCAAGGGAGTTGGTCGTTCGAGCCGGGGGAGAGTGTGGCATTGGCGAGAGAACGTTCCGAAGTGATCCGCGACTATTTAGTCAACATCTGGAAGGTTGACCCCGGACGGGTACGCTTGATCGACCCGAGACAACGATGCCGTGAGGGAGAGAATGTCTTCCTGCAAGAAGAGAGCCAAGCAGTGGCAATTAGTCCATCGTCGTGGGAGTTAATCCGCCCAGTCAGCTTTATCGATGTTAACCAGTGGTATGCCTTCTTCGACTTCAACATTGTTGTGGACCCAAACGACAATCCCGCACAAGTGGCGGCAATAGAGATTTTAGCCCGGTGCGAGGACTCGTTAGTTGGTCGGATGGAAATTGTTGGGAGTCCTGACTCAACACTCTATCGCATTAAAGGAGCGTGGGAGCACTCCTTATGGTTTACTAAGAAGGATCGAACAGCACTTGAACTCGAAGCAGTTGTCTGGCGACATGATGGGACTACCCGACGTTCAGCACCAATTCGATTCCCCGTGATAATTCAGAGTGACACATCAGACAATCGAACAACCTATGGCATGCAGACATATGAGGGGAGAAGATTTACTCTTCCGTTTTTCTCATCAAACCAAATCACTCTCAGTCCAGTTCAAAAACTTCTCATGCGAGAACGCTTAGCGCAAGTTATTGTTGACACACTTGAACCTGGATACAAATACAACATCGTGGTGACAGGAGAGCGAGATGTTTCCGATGCCCCAACTCTTCACGACGGACTTATTCGCTCTCACCGCGTTGCTTACTGGAATGCTTTGACATCGTATGATAGTTTCTTCGATGAATATTTTCAAGGAGTACTTCGCCCAATTCGTCCAGTGCTGCCAGTAGAACCGCAGGAGTCAGAAAATTCACCGAAGGACTATGATGAGCAACTCAGAAAATGGTATACAAATTTCTACGGTGCGCGAGTCGATGACTTTATGCGTCGACGCGAAGAGTATGATTCGGCAAACATTATCACCATTGACATCGAGGAGGGAAGATACCTCGACACACTGAGAGCCTCTCGTGAGAGTGATGCCGCAAACATCCTTCAAGATATCTTTCAAGGTCAACTGAACGATACCGTAAAACGCTGCTACGCTCGCTCGCTCTACCCACCTCCAATCCCGCCGGAAGATGAGGATGAAATTGACGCCGAAGAATATGAGAGTGGCGATAGAATAACATATAGCTCGGACGAGGTAGCATGGCAAGCAGATGCAGACTGGGGAGAGCCGGTACAAACCAGCTTTGAGTTCATGTACACACCCGAAGAGCGTTTCTACGCGAGAGCTGTTACCGTGCAGATTGACAAGGAATATACACCTACCCCCGAACAACTGTTAGCAGAAGAAGAGGAAAGGAAGCGTTTGTATCTTGTCTGGTTGAAAGATGCGACAAGATATACTGGAGAAGACTGGGAAGACATTGATGCGTTCATCGTTTACCTTGAGAAGCAATACTACGGAGAGGAAGAAGAATATAGTGAGAGCGATTCAGAAGAGTACGAAGAAGAGGAAGAATAACCGAGCACAATCATCACCGACAAAAATGCCGAAAGCACTATTTCTTGCTGCTGTCTCAACACTTTTTCTCCTCACTCCCCTCTTGGCACAGGGGCAGAGCGAGGATAACACGCTCCACATTCCACCGAAACTGAACGTGCAGGTGTCGACAGGGGAGGATGCATTCGTATCTATCCTTATTGGAAGCGAGCGAGAGCAAAGAGCTTCCCAATCGAACGAAATTTTTATAAGGCGTGATGAGCGGGTAGCAACCATTCAACTGCTTCCAATGGTTTTCTTTGAACAAGGGAGTAGCGCAATCCCAGAACGCTATCAGACATTTAACAGCATAACTGAGGTGAATGACTACAGGGAAACTAATGGAACAGTAAGCAATAGATTAGGGAACGAAGAACGCAAGAACCAAAAGTACCTTGAAGTCTTAAACATTATTGGCTACCGCATGCGTCGGCATCCCGAGACAACCATCCGGGTAGAGGGAGGATACAGCAGTGAGCCGGGGGAGAGTGCAGAGCTTGCAAGGGAGCGAGGTGAGGTAATTCGGGAGTACTTGCAAAATGTTTGGCGCATTGCCCCGGAACGGATCGGAACGCTCCCACCGAGAATCATGGCCGACTCTTCCAGCAACATCTTGCAGCAGGAGGAGGCTCGGCGAGTAATCATCCAGACTGACGATTGGCAATTGATCTCTCCAGTCAACTACTCACACTCTTCGTTCAACGTAACCTTAGCAGTATTCTCTATTTCTCTCGATCCTTGGGTTGTGGCCGACGACATTGCAAGCATAAAGATATTGATTGCCTCGGACGATGATCTGTTGAGTGCCACACAGCTCCCAGTTAGTCCTGACTCGGCACACTATCAATACACGGGAGTCTGGGTTCTTCCACGACATCAGGACAAATTAGGCGCATCGATTGAGGTAGAGGCAATTGTTGAAACACAGAGTGGAATACTCCGCAGATCCAACAGAATTTCTATTCCCGTAGTTGTTGAAGAATCAACAATAACATTCGATGATGAATCTGAAGAGAATTTTGAGCGGGGCTACTTCAACACAGATATTCCCTTCTTTGAATCGGGAGATACCACACTTAGCCCACTACAACAACTAATGCTGGAGCAGGCAGTGGGAATACTTCTGCAGAGAAAGAATTCGTTGGAAGAGTTTGGCAGACATGTAGGAATTGAGGTCATATTGAATACAGAAGTATCGGAAAATCCTCTGGCTGACTTTACAGCAATTCAAGCAGAACACTTTGCTCAGAAAAGCGAGAAGGCATTTGTTTCCTCTCTCTTTAATGATCCTTCCTTTCAAGTTCCCCTTTACATTCTTTCCCCTTCCCTGTTCACAGAGACCCCAAATAGAATGGAGAGACTAAGCGAAGACTTAAGCCGGGTCTGGTTTGGAGATCGCTTTGATGAGATTCAGAAAATGAGTGAAATGCCACAAATGACTCG
>JBFWSB010000225.1:0-7532 GCA_050248595.1 Kapaibacterium sp. (SeqCode) | reverse complement strand
GAGGAGTTCTGGTGGTTCGATATGAACGACCGTGAACGCTTTGAGGAGACCCAAGGTCTGTTCCGAATGTTGGCTGAGCCATTTTTTGAGGAGTTGGAGTATTGATCTTCTCGTAATTCTACGGAACAGTGAAGATTCTCTTCCGTCCTACTATCTTCCATTATCTTTGCGTGACCTTGTTTACGTCTCCATCACAAAATCGACTAACAGATGAAGAAAAAAAGCCGTCAGTTTCTTGAGACCTACCTCAACAATTCATCCCCAACTGGATTTGAATCTTCCGGCCAGAAAATCTGGCTCGACTATATCAAGCCGTGGATCGACGAGTACATCAGCGATGCTTACGGCACTGTTGTTGGCGTTGTCAACCCGAAGGCACAGTACAAGGTTGTGATTGAAGCCCACGCCGACGAGATCTCTTGGTTTGTGAGCTATATCAACGAGAAGGGATATATCTCCGTGACGCAGAACGGAGGCTCTGACCCGCAGATTGCCCCGGCAAAGCGAGTGAATATCTACACTGACAATGGCGTGGTAGAGGGGATATTCGGTTGGCCTGCCATCCACGTTAGAGATAAGAACAACAACGGCGCGCCCGAGGTGAAAAAGCTCTTCATCGACGTTGGGGCTGACTCGAAGGAAGAGGTGGAGAAGATGGGAATCCTTCCCGGTTGTGTTGTGACGTTCCAAGATGAGATGACTACGCTCAACAACGAGAAGTGGCTTGTAGGCAGAGCACTCGACAATAGGATTGGTGGCTTCATGATTGCAGAGACGCTGCGGATGATTGCCGAGTCGGGAAAGAAGCTCCCCTTTGGTCTCTACGTTGTGAACTCCGTGCAGGAAGAAGTTGGGCTTCGCGGAGCGCAGATGATCTCCCGTCGAATCAGACCAGATGTGGCAATCGTGACCGATGTGACGCACGACACACAGTCACCCCCCTACCAAGCGTTGAAGGCATCCGAAGGAGATATCGCCTGCGGGAAAGGCCCAGTGCTAACGTGGGGACCTGCCGTGCAGAATAACTTGTTGAAGATGTTGGTGGAACATGCTGAGGAGAAAAAGATTCCGTATCAACGTGCCGCCGCCTCTCGTTCAACCGGAACCGATACAGACGCATTTGCCTACAGTGATGTGGGTGTTCCATCGGCACTAATCTCGTTAGCTCTGAAGTATATGCACACCACGGTAGAGATGGTAGCGATGGAGGATGTGGAGAACGTTATCAAGCTGATGTACGAGTTCGTGATGGGGCTGAAGAGGGGGCACGATTTTCGGTATATCACCTGATTGTAAAGTATCGGATAATATCTCACGCAAAGGCGCAAAGGAGCGCAAAGTTCGCGAAGGAGACGACAAGTAAAATTCATCTACTTCTTCTTTGCGGCTTTGCTTCTTCGCCCCTTTGCGTGACCCTTTCTTATATTAGCCTCGAACAACCACAAACTTCTACCGCAATAGGTGCACCGATCTCTTTCCATACAGAAGCCTTCAGAGAAGAACTCTTCGGAGAGAGGTGAGGAGCAGACATCCGGGGAGAACGATCCTCATCTGGATGAGTTACCGATTCTCTTCCCGCGACGAGTGATAGCTGCCGACTCAACGCTTCTAACCGATGAGATTATCCCTTCCGGTGTTCTCCTCGAGTTTGTTTCAGCCGACATTCTGAACGCCTTCATCAACTACGTTAGCCTTCGAGCTGTGATTACCGAACGCGACCCGGAAGAAGATGAGCGTTACATCAACCAATCGAATCGGTTCTACACCCACTTCCACGAGTTCGGGACGGCAATTCACGTTGTTGGTTCGTCGGAACGATATTGGTGGTATTTCTGGTACGACATTGACGCGAGCGATTGTGCGATAGGGAGAGTTGAACAGGAAGAGTTCTCGCTTCCCGAAGTTGTTCGGTGGGTCTACGGTCGGCGGGTGAGTGGACGCTATCCAACCGTTGAGATCGACGTGCGGTTGCTGCAGGGGTGGAGGTCGTTCCAATAGTAGGTGAATAGCAATCAGCTCTCAACCGATTGCCGCGCCGCAATAATCATCTCCGCCAATTCCCGAAATGCCCCATTCCCTCCCGGCTTCGAACAGGTGTAGAGGGCAATCTCTTGGATTTGTGGCAGGCCGTCGGAAGGGGTAGCCGGTAGCGCAACTCGCTGCATTACCTCGAGGTCGTTCACATCATCCCCGATGTAGGCAATCTCTTCCTCTCGGTATCCGAATTCTTCCATGATCTCATAGAGCTTTCCCACTTTATCCTTGCAGCCGAGAGCTACCAAGGTGATCTGGAGTTTCTCAGCACGCTTGATAACAGAGGGAGAATTCTCGCCGGTGATAATCCCTACCTCCACACCAACTGCGCGGAGCCGTTCCACTCCCATTCCATCTCGGATATTGAACCGCTTCATCACCTCACCTTCCGGACCGTAGTAGACTCCCCCATCGGTTAGAACGCCGTCAACGTCGGTTAGCAGAAGTTTGATCTTGGAAGCGATCTCCTTCAACGTATTGTTTTGTTGGTTGCTCATGGTGTTGTGAGGTAGAAAATTTAAGAGCTACAAAGATAGAAGATCGTTCAGACCTGTCAGATTTACAATCAGGAAACAGGAGTGGAGACCTCAAGAACTAAAAAGAAAAATGCCGGAGAATGTGTTGTACATCCTTCGGCATTGTTGTTCTGTCTGTAAGCTACTTTAGTATTGCTTCGCACAGAATTCTATCCTGCTTGCGCTCCTGCAGAATATTCCCAGACGGTCTCCTCTGTCTGGCTACACTCCGAGCAACAGGGAATATTCAAACACTCACAGCCACAACCATCAGCTGTCTGCGCACAGTGTGCACTACAGGTAATTGTTTTCACCTTCTTCTTGTAGCATCGCATTCCAGCTCCAATTTTTGGCCCTCCAAAAAGCCCACCCAAAATTTTTATCGCGCTCTTCGTTGCGCTTGAGTTATCGGCTCCCATAATTACCTGCGCAACACTTTTGTTTGCAAAGATGTTGTAGGAGAGTGCAGCAAAGGAGATCGGATCGGTTCCAACGGTTGTTCCCTGCGCTCCTTTGCCAACATTGCCGTAGAGACGAACTCCCTTGTAGGACATAATCCAGCCAGCCGATTTCATCCATTCGGTGACATTTTCATTATTCACCAAGACCGATATGTTGTGGAAAACAATGCTAACCTGCTCCTGTTCAGTTGTTCCAAGCACTGTGATGTTGATCTGGTTTCCGTTCGGTATGCTGTAGATGATCGTCCGTTGAGCACCATCGATCTCCACAGTTGCCATAAAATCTTGAATCTCAAAGTTCCCCATCTTTGACTCTGTTTGCACCGTGTGGGGTTTGAACTTGACGTTTAATACTTTCGCTCTGCGGTTCATTCCACCACCGTCGGTGAACTGTTCTTCGTGGTTTACAACCACATTTGTCCAGTCTTCAGCGACGGCAATGGCCGAGAGGAAGAAGAGTGCCATCAGTGCAGTAAATCCTGTTTGCATAATCAGACGTTTCATGCGATTCTCCTCCTGATTGTGTTGTTTACGATTCCCAACAGGGAATTGCTCTATCTTATTTGTTGGATACGCCATAAATAGTCTCAAACCGGATCATAGAATGTTATGGAAAAAACAAAAAAGAAACTTGATGGAGAAACTTCCCCTCTGGTTCTTTTCGATGGAGTCTGCAATTTTTGCGAGGGGAGCGTTCGCTTTATCATCAACCGTGATCCGAAAGGACTCTTCCGGTTTGCATCGTTGCAGAGCGAGTTCGGGCAAGGTGTGTTGCGGAGGCAAGGAAGGGATCCCGAGGAGATGAGTTCTGTCGTGTTGGTTCAAGATGGGGTGCTCTACACCAAAAGTGCTGCCGCACTTCGCATCGCGCGAGGACTCCGCTTCCCTTGGCCGGTTCTTTTCGGCTTTATCATTCTTCCTCCCTTTCTAAGAGATTTTGTCTACGACTACATTGCCCGCAACCGCTACAAGTGGTTCGGAAAGAAGGAGGAGTGCATGATCCCAACACCGGAGATACGGGAGAGGTTTTTGGGGTGATTGGCGTTCCCGGCAGCTATACATCACAAGATGAAAGAGAACCCTTCGATACTGAATCCGAACATCATTCGATTTTTTCGCGAGTGTTATGTAGCCGACAACCGACGGTCGGTTCTGTGGGATATATATCACAAAAGCATTGACCATCGCATTGCAATAGAGGGACGAGAAGATCTGCTAAATGGATTTCTCTTTACGGTTCCTCTCGATCCAGAACGTGGCCAGGAAATACGTAAAGCTGCCCACCTCTACCGTGCTGAAAAGGAGCTTCTCTACACATCGCTGATGGTTGTTGGCCTTCTGCGGGATGGGGATGAAGAGAAGAATATCTGTGCTCCACTTCTCACCCACACAGCCGAGGTGGAAGAGGATGATAGTGGCAATCTTCTCCTGCGCATTGACTTGGAGAGTCGGCAAATCAACTATCACCTTCTCGATGCGGTTCGGGGTGGTGACGTAGAAGGGGATATAGAGGCTGATATAGGAGCCGAACTTGGAACAGGTTCTCTCACCTTTGCCGAGATAGGAACCCTTGCCCGATTCATGAAGGAGTGGTCACCCGAACTTGACTGTAGCAATCTTTTCCTCTACCCTGAACTTCACTCCGAACGAGATCTGCGTGACTGCATAAAGGAGGTTGAAGTTAATCGTACAGCCCCTCTCCGTCTGATTCCCTACTCCGCTCTGCTGCTTCTTCCAAAGTCAGTGCAAATGCGGGGGGTGCTGAACGAGTTGGAGCAGATAGCCGAGGGAGAGCAATTCTCAAGTCCACTACAGAGACTGTTTGCCCCCACTTCCATAAAAGCTCATTCTACATCGAATAAGAGTCAGGCGTCGGTTAGAACCCCTGCTACTCTCAGCGATGCTCAACAGCGTGCGTTGGTATCTGCGCGAGAAAATCCACTCTCATTACTTGTTGGCCCACCTGGGACGGGAAAATCTTTTACGATTGCCTGCATAGCGATGGAGCAGGTCAGCCGTGGCGAGTCGGTTCTGATTGCCTCGAAGATGAACCACGCTGTTGACGTTGTCGGGACTATCATCGAGAAGCATCTCGGCGTTGCCGGGATGGTTGTCCGTGCCGGGGGGAGCCACTACTTACGTGAGCTAAAGGGGAAGTTGGAGGAATTACTGAGTGGGATGATTGTGAGGGGTGGAGATGAAGGTGAACCTGCCCGCACAAAGGAGAAGAGGTTGCGGGGACTGGAGAAGAATGTAGAGCAACTGGAGCAAGAGTTCACGGCAACCACGAAGAAGTGGAGTCGATACGGAGAGTGGATTGCTTCTGAAGGGAGTGGAGTTGTTGGGAAAATGAAGGGGATGTGGGGGAGATGGCGGGCAGGACGAACGCGAGCTTTGAGTGATATTCTACACAACCTTGAGGAGGTCTCGCTACAGCGTGTTGATGCAGTAACCGATCTATTGATTAGAAAGAGAGAAGAGGAAATTGCCGTAGCCTTGAAGGTGCACCGGGGAGAACTCCAGAAGTTCCTGAGTGGATTGCGAGCACGCCGTGGAGGGAGACGCGAAGAGATCTTTGGTGAGCTTGACCTTCGCACACTCTTCCAAGTCTTTCCTCTCTGGCTCACAAATCTCTCCGACGTTCACCGCTCACTTCCAATGCAACCCGAACTGTTCGACCTCGCAATTATCGACGAAGCTACACAGTGTGATATCGCCAGCACGCTCCCGATACTACAGCGAGCAAAGCGAGTGTTGATAACGGGCGACCCAAAACAACAACGCCACCTCACCTATCTCACCAACGCCCAACAACGAGCCATACAACAGCAGAACGAACTGCCGGATGGAGGAATCTATGACTACCGTTCGATGAGCATTCTGGACGTTCTCAACAGCCAACTTCAGAGTCAGGATCAGGTGATGTTCTTGGATGAGCACTACCGAAGCCTTCCGCAGATTATTGGCTTTAGCAACAAGCAGTTTTACCACAACAGATTGCGTGTGATGAAAGAGTTCCCCCAAGCGAAGGCAATCTCCTCCTTAACGGTAATTGAATGCAGCGGTCAGCAAGAACCGAATGGGGTGAACCGGCAGGAAGGGGAGAGGCTATTGAATGACCTTCTCCAGATTCTTGAGGATCAGCGAGGAAATCGGCAGGATGCCGTTAGCACTATCGGTATCCTCTCCCCCTTTCGCGTGCAGGCCGATTATCTTGCCGAAGAGATTGCCCGAAACGTTGAACCGGAAATGATAGAACGGCACGACATTATCGTTGGAACAGCCTACACGTTTCAGGGAGAGGAACGAGATGTGATGTACATCTCTCTGGCGGTAGATGCTTCTTCTCACCACGCAAGATTTCGCTACCTGCACCGCGAAGATGCGTTCAACGTGGCGGTAACGAGGGCGAAGAGGGAGGGACGTATCTACTCATCAGTTTCGGAGAAACACCTTCCGCCCGACACTCTTTTGAGAAAGTATCTGAGGTACGCTCACGGAGCAGATACCTTACCGAAATCCACTCCGCCACGGCGTAGAGACCACGATCAGTTTGTTGACGAGGTCTGCAATGCCATACAGGAGAAGGGCTGTCGTGTTTACCGTGGCTGGACGATTGCCGGACTTTATCTGGATGTTATGGTAGAGCGGGGATCGTTGTATTGTGGGCTGAATTTGATTGACGCTCCCCAAACAGTTCTTCCGTTGGAACGTTTCCGCATGTTCCTTAGGGCTGGCGTTCCCGTTGTCCCGATTCCTCAAGCTGAGTGGAGTGTAAATCCTAACGGCTGTATTGAGGCAATCGAGTCGGCATTGCTATCTTCTGAATAAATCAAAGATTGAGTCGATATGGAAAAGAAAAACCGCCTGTATACTCTTGCCCGCGCCACCGTTGCCTTCGTCTGGCTTTGGCATGGACTTGTGCCGAAGTTGATTGTGAAGCATCCCGATGAGGTAACGCCGTTGTTCGGGATGGGAATTGATCCAGAGACAGCTTGGACAATTGTCACTTTCTCCGGTATCGGGGAGATTTTGTTTGCTCTCTTGATCCTTATTCTCTGGAGAGCAAGGTGGCCACTCTGGCTAACAATTATTGCCATGAGTGGACTGTTACTTGGGGTCTTTGCTACCGCTCCGGAGTCAATTGGTGGAGCCTTCAATCCGGTAACACTTAACCTGCTCGTGATTGGAATGGCGGCGATTGCGTTGATCTCGGACAGTGAGTTCAAACAATCTGAGAAGAGAAATCGGGAATAAGGGAAAGAAGATGAAAAGAGCATCAGTCAAGAATTCAATGTCTACAGTTTCCACGAGACTATTCGCCGTTGCGATGGTTTTTCTCCTCTTCTCCCTTCTCAGCTTCGGATGTGGTGGGGAGGATGGTGCGCACCATTCCGAGCACTCCGATACAACAGCCATAGCAGCTCCCGAAAAAGTAGAAGGGAGTGTAGAAAACTTAGCGGAAGTAGACTCTGCTGCTGAGAGTGAAGGAAAGAACACAGAGCCTAACGCCCACCAATCG
>JBFWSB010000224.1:0-7537 GCA_050248595.1 Kapaibacterium sp. (SeqCode) | reverse complement strand
CTTCTCTTGGTATTAGCATTTGCCATCGGCTCAGCTACGTTCTGGCAAAGTGTCCACTCTTCATCCACCTTGCCAAGTGGTGAGAGCAACAAGACCTCGGCTTCGATGGCCGATGGGAAGGCCTTCCTCGCTCTTGCGGCGGCAGATGAAGATGGAAATGAAGAGATAGAAGGGGCAACATACGATCCAATGGCATTCGATGCCCTGCTCGGCTCCTACGTCTCGAACGGCTTAGTGAACTATAAGGCGTTGACAAACAACGAAGAGTTCACAGACTTCGTTGGATCGCTGAAAGAATCGACACCATCTGGAATGACAACCGACGGGCAGCTTGCCTTCTGGGTGAACGCTTACAACGCCTGCGTTATCAGCAATGTTATTGCCCACCCGAAAATCAAAGGGCCTCTTGAAGTTGATGGTTTTTTCGACAAAGTGAAGTTCGACGTTGCCGGACAACAACTAACCCTAAACGAGATCGAGAACACAATTGTTCGCCCAACCTTCAAAGAGCCGTTGATTCACTTCGGCTTAGTCTGCGCCGCCCGCAGTTGCCCACCACTGATTCCAAAAGCTTACACTGAAGCAAATGTGCGCGAAGAACTTGCAGCAAATGCCCGGAATTATTTAGCCGATAAGAAACAGAACCGCTTCGATGCTAAGAGTGGGAAACTCTCTCTCTCGAAAATTTTCGAGTGGTATAAAGCTGATTTCGGAGGAGACGACGCCGGGCTTATTGCCTTTGCCAAACAGTATGGACCAGAGGAGATGCGGGCAGGACTTGAGAAAGCGAAGAAGGTGACGGTAGCTTTTGTTGAGTATGACTGGACTTTGAACGGCCAGTAAGCTAAGCAGAGTAAGGCCACCTGTTATAGAGTCGATAGTTCAGATCTGATAAGTGTTCGCCGTGGTTCTAAGAGCAGTTGATAGTATGGAGGGAAGAGGAACACCACCAAGAACACAAAGGATCACCAAGAGCATACTATCTCTCTATCACACTTCGCCGCCACTATAAAGAAAGAGTATAAAGAGAAATTGTTCGCCGATAAGATTGATCGTTCTATCAAGTTACAAGCAAACAACACAGACACATTTATGCAGCAAGGTATCCTACAGTCAGGAATTCGTCACGAGAGCAGAAGGTTAGAAAGGGATCTGTTTCCTGATCTGAGTGAGCGTGAGCGGAGTGATCTGTTTGGAACGGCAGTACAAACCAACTATCGCGAGGAGA
The DNA here is from genome assembly GCA_050248595.1 of Kapaibacterium sp. (SeqCode). Classification (GTDB taxonomy): domain Bacteria; phylum Bacteroidota; class Ignavibacteria; order OLB7; family OLB7; genus JAGWAZ01. The sequence continues at coordinate 6,309 of JBFWSB010000224.1, read as the reverse complement.
CCTGTCTCCGAACCGAGGGGGATAGCTGTAGTGAACTCTTCTTTGTTCTTTCTGGAACTCTCCGCATCTGCAAAACTGGAACCAACGGAAAGAATGTGACGCTCTACCGTGTGGGGAGAGGAGAGACCTGTCTCCTCTCCCTATCTTCGCTCTTGCAAGAGACTCCTTTCCCAGCCTACATTCTCAGTGAAGAGGGGACATCAGTTCTTCGCCTTCCCCGAACTACGTTTATCTCATGGTATCAACACTCTGAACGTTGGCGCAGTTTCGTGGCGAAGACGTTGGCACGGGGAACTATGCAACTGGTGTCGACACTCGACATGGTTGCCCTCCACCACCTCGACGCTCAGATAGTCCGATATTTGCTGGAAGAATCAGACGGCTCGGACATACTCCGAAGAACACATGGTCTGATCGCATCCGATCTCGGTCTCTCACGTGAGGCTGTGAGCCGTAGCTTGAAAAAATTGGAACGGGAAGGTCTTCTCTCCTTAACCCGAGGAGAGGTATTTCTCATGGATCGTCGGAGACTGCGCCGTGTGATTGCGCAGAATCAATAGTGGAGAGTAGCCTACCTACTTCTCGCATTTGATGAAGATTGCACAATTAATGAGGTAACCACTACCTTTGATTAACACCCCGATTCATCGGGGTGCTTAGGAACTTCAGCAGAGGGGAAAACGGCTTCAAGCCGTTTCTTGCACAGGTTCCTCTTCATTTCCCCCGACTCGAAGTTGGGGGTTACTATCATTACCTCGGGATGCCTGACACTACTCTATCAAACTCCCCTCCAACCGTAAGTCGAGCCGTTGTGCCTCGGCATGTTTCCCTAATGAACGGAGGGTTTTCAGCAGAAGATCCACAAGCTCCTCATCGTCGGGCATGATCTCGACACCATACTTCAAAATTTCCTCCACTCCTTCCAGATCACCTTCACGGGTGAAGCCTTGTGCCCCCTCAATCAGAGTTGTTCTCAGGAGATAGTCTATATCATCCCGCAGAGACTCGAACAGGTCATCGTAAAGTGTGGGGAAGGGAACTTGTCCACCATGGATTTGCAGTGCCTCCATTAGCAAGAATCGAACGCGCAGGAATGACCCTTGCCGTATTTTGTCGAGTCCTTCGCGCAACAGCGTCACCAGTCGAATTACGTCAACCTGCACAAGTCCTTCGTTTAGTGCTGGCACTCCTTCAATGTCGTTGAGAATTTCTTCTCCGTAGGTTTCGCGAAGTCGGAGCAGTGCCATCGAGGTCATCTTGCGGGCACGTTCTGGATCATCTAATCCGCCACTGGCATAGAAGCAGAACTCACGATAGGTCAGCTTTTTCTCAGATAGGAGGTTGGCCACCATCAGCCCTAAAATTGTTCGTATGCGCCCCCCCCGTATCCGGTGTGTTTCCTCTCCCGGTGGTTTGATTGAGATGTCCCCAATCATCTGCACTTGCGTCAGCTCGTAGGCGCGTCCTACTGGAGAGTATGCCTCGGCAGCCATCGCCATTCGAATCCGTTCGATCCAGAATGTGTTCTGCTCCTGAGTGAGATATTTGGCGTAAACATCCAAGGTCGGCATAGCGTAGGGAAGCAGATCGTGTTCGACAAACCAATCCAACGTCCCAACAATTGCGGACTGAATTTCTGGCTTTAACGTTACGCCGAAAGCCCCCTCCTGTAATCTCTCAAGAATCTCTATTAGCAGCTTAACTTCCACAATGTGGAGTCGAGTAAGGATTGGGCGTTCTAATTCTGTACGAAATGCTTGCAGAAGATCCTTCTCTTGAAGCTCTCCGGTGGCAATTTGTTGGCAGAGTTCCATCAATGAAGGGACGAACTCTTCCGTTGTGAGCGTTGCTGCACTGGACAAAGCGTCCAGACCTCTTTCGCGAACGTTCACCAACATCCAAGCAGCACTGTATGTTGAGTTTGGAGCATTCTGACTGAAATTTTGCACCAGCTTCTTTGCTTCCTCATACTCCTCACGATTCAGAAGCATCACTGCCAGTCGCCACGAGGCAATTATCATCACTTGACTCTTGATCTCCTCTGGAGCATCGAAGAGTATCTCTCGCAATTCCGATGCTACAAGATGTGGAGGGAAGTGGAGACCGGTCTGAGCATAGAGCCGAAAGAGACGAGCCTGCGTGAGGTCTCTTCGGAGTCCCTGTGCACGGAACCGTGGAATCAGACGCTCAGCAAAGCGAAGTCCTTCACGATACTTACCAACTCCCTCATAGAGAGCCATCACGCGAGTCTGTACGAAGATGCTATCGGGAGCCAACGCCAGCAGATCCTCGGCCTGCTGAAGCCGGTGCTCAAGCTCCTCAGGGGTATGGAACTGCCAAATGACTAAAGGAATCACCTGTGAACGAACTTCATACTTGATTTTTTCGCTCGCACCCTCATCACGCAAAAGTCCTTCTGCATAATCCTCTATCAATGGGTTCCACTCCATATCTGCTTTGGAGCTGGTGGATCGCCCGGCAATATTTAGGAAGCGTACAAACTCACTGGTGTAGCGAAGAGTTGGAAATCTCTTCAACAAACTCTCCACTTCTTCCCAAATATTTTTGAGGTCTTCTAAGTCTTTCTGACGCCGATTCTGCTGATAACGATAGGTGAGGGCAGAGAGCCGATAGTGAAGCTCCCCCTCCTCCAAATCTCGCGTCAGCTCCTCGAATTGATCGACAAGCTGAGCGTAATGATCGGTGTGGTTTTCTCGGATCTTCAGGGCAAGCCGTAGCTCGAAAAGGCAAAGCGTTACTCCCCTCTCATCATTCTCACTCCAGACTCCAGACATCTTCGAGGCAATGGCCTCGGCAGTCTCTAAGAGCTGCGCTCCAACTTGCCAGTCGGATGTTCCATCCAGCTTGCGGGCATCTTCAGTTATCCGTTTGACGATCCTCCGCACTTCTTCCCGATCGAACTCTGATAGAGAATGAACCTGCAACCCTTCGCGGATCATCTGGTAGGGTACACTCGAGTAGAGAGGATAACCTTCCCCCACTATCTTCATAAGTGGATGAAATGGAATCACTCCCCGGTGAAGCAGATTTGCGTGGACGAGAGTATGGGTGAAGACAAACATCTCGTCCCCTGGGAAAGTGCCAGCTAACGGAACGGGAAGAGAACCTGGATGTGAGAATATCCCCTTGTAGGCCAGTCGGTTCAACATCTCATCTCCATCTTCTTCCAAAAGTTTTCGGGCTGTGATCGCCGCAAACGATTCTCCCAAGGAAGACAAGAGAATTCCCTTCTGTTGTTCAAGAGTGCTAAGGTGGGCAATCATGCCATCGGAGAAGACCTGAATGTAGCGATCGAGCTGATCACCAAACTCTTCAATCGGCACGGTCAGTCTCCACCCCCCCTTCTCTTCTCGTACCAATGCTCCTGCCTTTAGAAAATTTCTGAGGGCTGTTCGGAGTGCCATTGGATTCCCCCGAGTACGTTGGCAGAGGATATCCAGAATATCGGAAGAGGGGGGGGAGTCGAAGAGGATTTGCCAAAGCTCGTTAACCTCTTGGGGAGTTAGTCCCTCAAGCTCAAGCTCGTTCACTAAGTAGCGGGAGAGGAGTGCGCGGGCAGAAGTCTCCCCCGGTCGGCTAATGCAGATCAGTCCAATCGGCTCTTCGGCAATTCCGTCGAGCAAGATCATCAACTCTCCAATCGTATCCTCCTCCAGAAGGTGAACATCTTCCAGCACGAGAAGTGTAGGGCGAACTCCCACAAGGCGACGAAGGGAGGCCGTAACTGAACTGATTGTCGATTCCGGTTCGTTCCGGAGGAGACGGCGTCCCCCTTCGGAGTAGAGCAAGGCACGGGATAGAACTGGAGCAAGCGTCGCCGAATCTGGATAGAGTTTCCCCCAGACTACGATACCCCCCGACTCCGAAACGAACGGAGTTAGCTCCTCGACTAACCGACTTTTCCCAACACCTGACTCGCCAGTTACTAACAGGACTGACATTTCTTGCCCTTCAAACGACTCCTTCCAGAATTGTTGAAGGCGTTCACGCAAGGTGGTTCTTCCTATAAATGGGAGGATACCCTGATTAACAAAATCAATGAGTTTCTGCATAAAACAGAGGAAAGCGGACTAAATATCTGTGACCCAATTACTGTTGTAAATCAACGAAAACTCTGCTCTAACTGGCCCAGATTAATGGCAACAACTTAGAAAAAAATCTGATTCGTGACGGAGCTACAGCCAGTTCGTGACGGTGGCCGGCTATATTGATAGCAGGTTTCAGAGTAATCGCTTCGGGAGTGCTGAACAAAGGACTGAATGATGAGACATCCGACACAAGCCATCGTTACTTCCCCCAACAATCGCTTCTACAGCACACGCTGTTCTTCGTGCGGATCGGTGGGAGATCAATCCGCCACCGTCTGCCCGGCTTGTGGTGGTAAGATGCGGACAACTTGTCCTAAATGCCGAACACTCATTCGTCAGCCAGTTACGGCAATCTGTTTAGACTGCGGAAGCTCCTTTGTTGAAGAAGAGTCGATTGAGTAAGGTTCATCGACCACCTTCACTCCCATCATGGGATATCGGAACGGGTATTCAATAGTTCTTTTATCAATATATGTCCGGCACAGTGCTTTTGGGTTCTCCTCTAAGCATACTGTGGTGGTTCACGTGTGCCGGACATTTATTTCTCGTTTCCCAGCATTCGTATCTGCACGCTATACACATCGTCTCTACGCAGGCGTACACATATACTACATAACTCAATCCATTTCAGATGTTTATGCGATTTCTCTTCAACGTACGGACTTTCTTTTTACTGATTGGACTCACAGTTCTTACTTCTCAAACTCCCCTCCTTGCACAAGGTTCGTTTACTCTTCTCTTCCCAAATGGAGGTGAGACCTTCACTGGGGATGAAACAATCGAAGTGACTTGGACCGCAACTGGATTCGATCCAGGCGAACGAGTGGAGCTTGAATATTCTGTAGATGGGGGATCGCAGTGGCGAAACATTGGGAGAAGTACAGCCGGTGCGGGGAGACTTGCTTGGCAGGTTCCGAATCGACCGAGCACGACAGTTTTAGCTCGCATTTCCAATCGTGATGGTGATATTTCTGATGTCTCTAACAGCTTCTTTGAGATTGCAGAGAACCCGCTTGATCGAACGTTGATGATAGCTCCGAACGGAGGAGAGATTTTGACGACTGGTGAAACGTTTGTTGTGGAGTGGCAGCTTCCGTTGGATGCTATTGAGGCAACGCTTGAGTTTTCAACAGACTTTGGTTTTACTTGGTCGGAGGTGGCCACTGTCCCGGCAACTCCTGCCCGCTATTCTTGGACAGTTCCCGATCTGGGTGCTCAAGAAGTCTCTTCTGCTGTAATGCGCGTGTCGATAACTGAGGCTCCAGACCATTTCGATGAGTCAGATGCCCCCTTCACTATTCGAGCAAAGGCTGTACAAGAAGCAACCTTGAAAGTCATCTTCCCCAACGGTGGAGAATCGTTCCCCCAAGATTCAACTATTGCCATTCAGTGGGAAGCAACAGCGATCCCTAACGAAGTGACTGTTGAGTATTCACCCGATGAGGGGATTACCTGGAATGGAATCGGCACGACACTGGCATCGATTGGAGGGATTGCTTGGAAAACTCCGAACAAGGGAACAACCACAGGGTTGATCCGCGTGAAAACAAAAGATGGATCGGTAGAAGATCGCTCCAACGCTACGTTTATCATTCGTGAGAAAGATGACATTATCCTCGAACCGGTGATTCTCCTCAGTCCAAACGGTGGAGAAGAATGGATTGAAGGGGAAGAATATGCAATCACGTGGAATCCTCCAGCAGATATGGTGGCTGCCCGCCTTGCCTACACTTCTGATGGGGGCGCAACCTGGAACACGATTGACGATGTTGACGCCACCACCGGAAGCTACCAGTGGGTAGTCCCCTATATCTCCGACGAACCGATCAATACAGTGATGGTTCGCATCACTGACACAGAGCACCCAACGCGGGTAGCTCAGTCGGCAAACCACTTCACTGTCTTTCCACCAGCCATGCTTTCGGTTCACCCAAGCCTTCTGCCCGGAACGTTCGCCATCTATCCAAACCCGGCAACAGCCGATCTGGTGGTTGACTGTTCAGGGATCGAGGCTTCGTCGATCACCTTTGAACTTGTTGACTTACAGGGACGCCATCTTCGGTCAACAGAGGAAGAAATCGTAAACGGCAGAATAGTGATGCACCTCGACGTTGAAGATCTTCCGGCTGGCATCTACACTTGTGTTTTGAGAAGCCCGGAAGCTATCTGGAAGCAACAGATTTTGATCTACAGATAGGAG
>JBFWSB010000223.1:0-7585 GCA_050248595.1 Kapaibacterium sp. (SeqCode) | reverse complement strand
AGAGATAGCGGATAGGGAGGAGTTTCTTGACCTTGCAGTTCGGAGCAAGATAGTATCCAGAGTGGTTGGTGATTACACAGCTACAAAACTGAAAGACTTTATCTACAAAGTGTTTCCCGAAATCACTACTATGAAATGGGGAGAGGAAATTGATCTATGAGGTTCTTTATTGACGAATTGCACGTTGCTTTCAAGAATGGCAAGGAGACGATAAAATTCACGGATTTTTCCTATTTCTATGGGCCAATGGGTGCTGGGAAATCGACCATTGTGAGGCTCGTAGATTTTTGTCTTGGTGGAAATCTTGGTGAAAAGGGGGAGATGACTCCAGCACTTCAATCTGAATTTGTTTCCGCAAGCTTGTCTCTAAAAATTGAAGACATAAATCTGAATTTGATGAGGAATCGTAGTGCCAACTCAATTCGAGCGAATTGGAAACAAGATGATGAGGCAGTTGAAGTTATGATTCCTGCGCGTTCTGCTAATGGTGAAGTAATTCAAGGGTCGGGAATCGAAGTCGTTTCGGATTTGATTTATGTCTTGGGAGGCAAAACACCGCCTAAGGTTCGCAAAAGCAAGATCAAAGAGGATTCGGATCTCGCTAGGCTAAGTTTGCGGGATCTTTTCTGGTATTGCTATCTCGATCAGGACTCAATGGACAGTAGTTTCTTCAACCTTGAAAGTGAAGCTGAGTTTAGCAAGCGAAATAAGAGTCGCGATGTGCTCCGATTTATGGTTGGTTTCCATCAAGAACAAGTCTCAGAGCTTGAGGTCAAACTCGAGTTGCAAAGGTCTGAGAGATTGAAGTGTGAGGCAGGAGCTCAAGCGATTAAGGAGGCTTTGAGTGAAGCAGAGATTGCATCTGAGGTCGAACTAGCCAACATCCGTCGCGAACTAGAGCAGAAGCTCAGCGAGGTTGAAAGTACAATTGTGTCGATTCGCCAAGAGATGAGTTCAACCAGGCCTCATGCAATGGAAGGACTCCAAGCAGAGGCACGGAGCCTTGCAAAAGAATCTTCAAATATCGAACAGTCCTCTCTCTCTCTGAAAGAGATTATTGCAAAGGATCGCTCTCACCGCAACGAACTTCTTTCACTCTCCACTCGGTTTCGACGCTCTCAGTCAGCACGAGAGGTGCTCGGAGGAGTGAAATTTGCGGATTGTCCTCAATGCGGCCGTGACCTTCCTGAGAGACATGGGGATGATTGTCCGGTATGTGGCCAGAAGCACTTAGATGATCCAACCGGAAATTTAGACGAAGCCAGTACTGAAAAGGATTTGGATGCTCGGGTTGCTGAACTTGATGACTTAATAAAAATGCATGAGTCCATTCTGCGCAGAAATGAGCGCATATTGCGCGAGTTGCAGGCACAAAAGGCTTCGGTCGATAACGAACTGAATCGTGTCGCTCGGCACTACGATTCAGCTTATCTTTCAACAGCACTTGAATCAGAAAAACAGAGGGCTGCAATCCGACAGCAGTTAACTGACCTTTCAAGAATCGAAATTTTGGTTCAAAGGATAGAAGAATTAAGCGAACGGGTTGAGCGGTTGATTTTGGAAGAGCGGAGAACAAGGTCAAAATTGAAGGAAGCCAGAGAAAAAGCAGAAAGAGACACACAAAATCTTGGACGCCTTGAATCTCTATTCCTCGACTGTCTACTGCGATCTAAGCTATCGGGATTCTATCCTGATGACCGTGTAGAGATGAAATCTCCGCACTTTTTACCAGAGGTAGTGTCGGCTGATGGTGGAGATTTGGCTGTTACCTCGTTTAGTAATTTAGGGAGCGGTGGAAAGAAGACTCTATTCAAGTGCTGTTTCGCAGTTGCTGTGCATCGGCTTGCCTCGGAAATCGGTGCGCTGCTTCCGACTTTCCTAATCATCGACTCGCCTATGAAAAATACTAGTGAGCGGCAGAATCGAGATCAGTTTGAGGGCTTCCTAACTATGCTTTATGATCTTTCTCAAACGGAGCTAGTGAATACTCAATTTGTAGTGGTCGATAAGGAGCTTTTTGAACCACCCAGCGAATATTCACGTTCGTTTGCCTCACGTCTGATGCGACCAAATGAACGGGGGAAAGATCCGAAGAAAAATCCGAACCCGCCCTTGATTCCCTACTATCAAGACAAGTAGACAATGCTCACACTAGGAAAACATAAAATCATCCAAACGCGGATCCAGAATCAATGAGGAATTAGAACTAAAGTCAGAGAACCCCATCCAAACCAAGTCCTACGCATTCGCCTTGCGGATTGTGAGGCTGTATCGGTATCTCTGCGTTGAGAAGAAGGAGTTTGTTCTGTCGAAGCAAGTTCTGCGTAGTGGAACCTCTATTGGGGCAAACGTGGAGGAGGCTATTGGTGGTCAGTCGAGCAAAGACTTCGTTTCAAAGATGAGCATCGCCTACAAGGAAGCCCGCGAAACGCACTACTGGCTTCGTCTGTTACGCGATTCGGGGATACTGGACTCCAACCACTCCGCCTCACTCCTCGAAGAGTGCGAAGAACTCCTGAAGCTCTCCGGCTCGATCATCAAAACAACGAGAGGAAAAATGAAGAATTAGGAATTAAAAATGAAGAATGAGGAATTACGAATTAGGAATTAGGAATGACAGAAGCCCAACATCACAAGGATTCAAAAACAAATTCCACATTCCTAATTCGTAATTGACAATTGACTCTCTCATTCCTAATTCGTAATTGACAATTGACTCTCTCGTTCCTAATTCGTAATTGACAATTGATCCTCTCCCATTCCTAATTGATCATTCCTAATTCGTAATTGACAATTAACTCCCCCCTCGGTACAAAACCCCATTCTGTACCAATGGCCCTGTTTGCCTCTCTTTTCTGCTTCGGTTATCATCGTCTGCTTGATTTGTCAGGATTTTCCTCCTCTCCTGCCGAACGTTTTTCTATAGAATAATCAGTGCCAACTTATATAGAGAGCAGACAGCTATGAACGTGCTTGAATGCCGGAGCTATGCGTTGTATCCTTTCCGCTTTGTCTTCGTTCCCATCACCATTCTTCTTTTTGGTCTGACTCTCACCTTGCCGGCGCATGGACAGAACCGTGACTTCCAGTCGGAGCGATTGATTATCGACGATAACGGCGACGATGGAGCGCGGAACACGATGACGATTCAGACGCCCGACTCTCTGCCGCAGAATGTGATCTTGATGATTCCCGATCTGGGGAGCGACTCGGCGCAGTTCCTTCTGGTTCCTCCCGGCACTACTGGTGCGTGGTTGTTGGGGGGGAATGCCGGGACAACGCCGGGGACGAACTTTATCGGGACGAGTGATGCAAACCCGTTGCACCTCTACGTGAATGGTGGATCGAGCAACAGCCTGATTCTGAACCTTAACGGAAGCATTCAGCGGGATCTCGGAGGGAATGCTCGGGGAGCCGACGCCGTCGAATTGCAATCAGTTCGGTCGGGGCCAACTGAGGTTGCTTCAGGTGCTGAGGCCACAATCTCCGGAGGCCGAAGCAACCGTGCGGCAGGTAGCGGAGCAACGGTTGGCGGAGGCAATAGCAACGCCGCAGATGGTGACGTTGCATCTATTGGAGGGGGAGCCAATAATCAAGCCGGACTCGGGGGGGCGATAGGGGGGGGCATTGTAAATCAGGCTACGGGGAACTACTCGGCGATTGCGGGAGGAGAAAGCAACGTTGCATCTGCTGCTCACACTGCTGTTGGCGGAGGGCAGAGGAACACCGCTTCGGGAGTGCAGGCGGCTGTGGGTGGAGGTTCACTCAACACCGCCTCGGGGAGTGGTGCGTGGATCGGTGGTGGCACGTTGAACAGCGCTTCGGGAACTTTGGCTGTTGTCGGTGGTGGTGCCTTTAACGTTGCAGCAGGTGATCGCTCCTTCGTCGCCGGTGGACAGGGGTTAACGTTGAGTGCTGCGGCGCAGAGAAGTTTCGGATTCCTCGGAGGAAACCTCGGCTCGAATAACATGACCGTCAGCACCCCAGACGTTGCAGTTTTCGGCAACACCGACCTCTGGCTGGCAAACAACAACAACGGTGCCAGCCAACTCCGCTTCTACGAGGCAAACGGAACAACGGGGGCATTCCCCGGGACAACAAACTTCACCTCGTTCCAAGCAGGAACGCAGACCGTCGACATCAACTACATCTTGCCCACAGCGACCGCCGCAACCTCAACTGTCGAAGAGGGATTCTTGCAGTTGGATGCGGGGACTGGACAGTTGAGTTGGGTCGACCCTGCGTCGGTTGTGAGTTCAGCTTGGAGCTTGACAGGAAATGCCGGAACAACTCCGGGAACGAACTATCTGGGGACAAGCGACGCGCAGGGTGTCCATATCTACGTGAACGGTGGGGCAGATAACAGTCTGATTCTGAATACCAACGGAAGTATCCAGCGGGATACGGCAGGTGATGGACGTGGAGAGGATGCCGTCGACCTGCAGAGCAGCAGAGGCAATGCAACGCAAGTAGCTTCGGGGCGATACTCGACGATCGGTGGTGGACGACGGAACAGCGCTATCAACATAGCCGCTACCGTCGCGGGAGGGGACCAGAACGTTGCTCAAGGTCGCTATGTCACTGTCGGGGGGGGATTCCAGAACATCGCAAATAGCAGTGATGGACTTGTCGTTGCGGCAATGACCATCGGTGGAGGTTATAATAATCAGGTGACGGGCATCCTCTCAACGATAGCGGGGGGGGCAAGCAATACCGCTTCGGGGCCTGACGGAGCGATCGGAGGGGGAAATAGCAATTCGATTTCGGGTCAAACCAACACGATTGGTGGAGGAGTGTTCAACAGCGTGACTGGATTCCGTTCGGTGATTGGTGGGGGAGATCGGAACAGTGTAGGGAGCAGGTGGTCGGTTGTGCCGGGAGGACGAGGTCTGACGCTCGGTGGAGAGAGCAGTTTCGGATTTTTAGGTGGAAACCGAGCCGGAACGGTGGTGAGTCGAGGGAACAACCGAATGACTCTGAGCGAGGATGACATTGCGGTGTTCGGCAACGTTGACCTGTTGTTGGCGAACAACAACGGAGCCGCGAGTCGGTTGCGGTTCTACGAGGCGAACAGTGTGGTAGATTCCTTCCCGACGGCGACGACATACTACACGTCATTCGAGGCGGGAGATCAGAGTGAGGATATCAATTACATCCTACCGACATCACTCCCAAGTGTGAATGGTCAGTTTCTTTCGAGCGACACCAACGGCGTGATGAGCTGGGTCGGTGCAGGCTGGAGCTTGACAGGGAATGCTGGTACAACAGCCGGAACAAATTTCCTCGGGACGACAGATTCGACGGCACTTCACCTCTATGTGAACAGCGGATCGAACAACAGCCTGATTCTGAACACGAATGGAAGCATCCAGCGGGATACTGGCGGCATCGTTCGTGGCCTTCACGCAGTTGATCTTCAGATGATCCGGCTTGATTCCACCGAGGTGGCTTCCGGAATCTATTCTGTGATCGGTGGTGGCCGAGAGAATCTTGCCGACACGATTGGTAGTACTGTTGCGGGAGGAACGCAGAACTGGGCGACCGGCTACAAGAGTTTCGTTGGTGGTGGCGATGGTAACTGGGCGGATGGTTCGTACTCGGTGGTTGCCGGAGGTAATGAGAACTTCGCTTACGGCTGGAAGAACTTTATCGGTGGCGGCGACGAGAACGAGACCGACTTTGACTATGCGGTTGTGGCGGGTGGAAATGAAAACATCGCAGTGGCCGATGGAGCCTTTATCGGAGGTGGTGAGCATAACTTCGTAGGTGGAGGTGACGGAGCGATTGCCGGCGGATACTATAACGAGGCGTGGGGAGAGTTTTCAGCAGTCGGTGGAGGTGTGGCCAACGTGGCGTACGGAGGCATCTCGGCAATTCCCGGAGGAGCAGGTCTGACGCTCGGTGGAGATGGATCGTTCGGCTATCTCGGACGAAACTTCGGCGATAACAACATGACGATTCTCGACTCGAACCTCGCGGTCTTCGGGAATGTCGATCTCTGGCTTGCGAACAACGACACTACCGCTCGGCAGTTGCGCTTCTACGAAGCGGAGAGCGACAGCGGGTCGTTCCCGAGCGGAACGAACTACACGTCGTTCGAGGCGGGGGATCAGAGCGAGGATATCAACTACATTTTGCCGACGGCAGGACCGGTGACGAACGGTCAGGTTCTTTCGAGCGACACCAACGGCGTGATGAGTTGGGTCGGTGCAGGCTGGAGCTTGACAGGGAATGCGGGTACAACAGCCGGAACGAATTTTCTCGGGACGACAGATTCGACGGCACTTCACCTCTACGTGAACGGCGGATCGAACAACAGCCTGATTCTGAACACGAACGGGAGCACCCAGCGGGATGTTGGTGGAAATGGACGTGGTGTGAATGCAGTCGACCTTCAGATCACCAGGGGGGGAGCAGCGCAGGTGGCCTCTGGAGACTACGCTGTGATCGGTGGTGGACAAAACAACACTGTCGGTGGTGCCAGTGCCGCTATTTTGGGTGGTTTCGGTAATAGGGCGGGTGCAGCCGGTTCTGTTGTGTCGGGTGGAATTGAAAACATCGTTACAGGGGTGGCGAATGCCTCGGCAATCGGGGGGGGTGAGCAGAATCAGGTCGCTTCGATTCTGTCTGTTGTTTCGGGCGGAGCGTTGAACGTCATCAGCTCAGGGGCGAACGGATCAGCAATTCCCGGAGGCTCCGCTCTCACACTTGGCGCGTCTGGTAGCTTCGGATTTCAAGGTGGTAACCCGAGCTTCACCCGCAGAATGGATATCTCTGAGGCAGATGTTGCGGTCTTCGGCAATGTTGATCTCCTGTTGGCCAACAATGTCGGATCTGCAAGTCGGCTCCGCTTTTATGAGGCGAACGGCACTGCCGGTGCTTTCCCACCTGCCACAACGTTCTACACATCCTTTGAGGCGGGGAATCAGAGTGAGGACATCAACTACATCCTGCCGACGGCAGGACCATCGGCGAACGGTCAGGTTCTTTCGAGCGACACGAACGGCGTGATGAGTTGGGTCGATGGCGGAGGAACTGCCTGGAGCCTGACGGGAAATGCTGGAACGACACCGGGGACGCACTACATCGGAACGAGCGATACGACAGCGTTGCACCTCTACGTCAACGGCGGGACAATCAACAGCCTGATCCTGAACACAAACGGGAGTATCCAGCGAGATACCGCCGGAAACGCCCGGGGGGACAGAGCCATCGATTTGCAGAGCTTTCGAAGTACGTCGACACAGGTTGCCTCGGGGGCGCAATCGTTCATCGGAGGTGGACGACAGAACACGGCGTCGGGCGCACAGGCAGTCGTCGGCGGAGGTTTCGGCAACGTCGCTTCGGGTGGGACGGCAACGGTATCTGGAGGAAAATCGGATACCGCTTCGGGGTCGTTCTCAACTGTTGGAGGAGGTCTCACCAATGTCGCCTCCGGAACATCCTCAACAATTGCAGGAGGAGAATCGAACACCGCCTCGGCGACTCGGGCTACAGTCTCCGGTGGGCAAGCGAACGTTGCGTCGGGAGTTGCTTCGGCGGTTGGGGGTGGAGTGGTGAACAGCGCATCAGGACAAAGTTCCAC
>JBFWSB010000222.1:0-7602 GCA_050248595.1 Kapaibacterium sp. (SeqCode) | reverse complement strand
CTCGCACTCTATAAACTCTACAAACTCCCAACTCTATGAACTCTACCGCATCCCCTTCAGTTCAGCAATCTGTTCGGGGTCGCTTGTTATCCACTCGTAAGAATCGACAAGGCGGGCAAAGGAGGGGAGAGAAGATTCAAATTTTTCGGCATTGCGGGAGGAGAGAACGATGATTGCAATCGCCGTGGGACCGTCGATGTAGGCTATCGCCTCGAAGAGTGAACTGTCGCGCCGGATAACGTGACAAACTTCTGCATCTACTCCCTGAATTGTTCCCAACGGTTGTTGCCGCTTCACTGCTGAACGGAACTGTTGCACCGCCCGAACCGAGTCGGCAGCAATCGTCTCAGCAACAGCAATCGTATCGAACTCCTTTGGGATCGTGTTGGCGTACATCACAACGGGGGACGAACTCCACGAATCCCACTCCGGCACAAATGCCGCACCAAGTCCGGAAGCCAAAGCACTCCGTTGATCCAGACTCCACTTCTCAGGAGACTCAATCATCCAAGCATGGCGTTCACCGATAATGATGGCAACCCCGAGATTATCTCCCTGAGCACGAAGAGTCGAAGGGAAATGCAAATAGAGACCGACAATAAGTCCGAAGAGAAGGAAGAGTCTGCGCGATGGTAACCGAAGGAGCATCCGATCACCGCAGATCGTACCGAATACCAATTGTTCCCTGAAGTGAACTCAATTTTAGTTCTGGGTCGCTGATTGCTCCCATAACAGGAAGTGTGTAGGTAAGGCGAGGTCCTAAGTACATCCGACGATTCAGCCGAATCTCCGCACCTACATAGAATACCGGATCGACAAGCAGAGGGGAGACATTGTCGGGATCGAGTGTTGGAAAAACTTTTGAGTGAGGAACACTTGCTTCTCCTGAGGGATAGAAGGCTTCGATAATTTCTCCATTCTCAAGTGTCACAGCTTTCGTGAGGATATCTTTCGTGTAGATCATCTCCACGCTCAATGGGAAACCGAGGTTGACACCGGCTCCTAAGTAGAGGGCTTTCACAGGATAGAACTTGAAGGATGGTTGACCGAAGAGGTAGAGAAAGCGAGCATCGCCAATGTTGTCGTAGGTGAGATCGGCTTCAACAAAGCCGTCGGCAGTCTGAATGAAACTGGCCTCCGTAGTTGTATAGTTTCCACTGACGTGGCGCGTCCGGAATCCCCCCATTAACTCAATTCGAAAGATATTTTCTACCGGTTTGTCGTAGACAGCACTTACGATCAAGTTTGTCCCAGACCCCTCAGTAAACGTGCCACAACCAACAACATAGGAACCCTCTTGACTGGTAAAATCAGCCCCAACTTCTACCCCAACTCGCTGATAGTTGAAAATCGGAGAGAGAGGATCGTGGTGAGCACATCCCGGACCAGTTAGGACGAGAAGAGCACCACAGAAAGTTGTTAGCAGAAGTATTCTGTATCGTTGGATCATATCATCACATGGTAACTGATTTCTGGGCAGCGCGAAATATAGGTTTTCTTCAACGGATAACGCGAAGAATTCTTTCATGAATTTTACAGCCGTGGGTCAACTGGTTCGCTCTCAAGAGCCAAAACCCCGAAGACACATTCGTGAACTTTGCGGAGCGGTGCGCGCTGAACAAATGCCTCTAACCCCTCCTTGCCGAGAGCAAACTCTCTGGAGGCGAGGGAACGTTTTTTGGCAAGTCCACGAGAACGCAGCCGCTCAAGGTGCTCCGGCACCGTATACTCAGGGCCATATATAATTCTTAAATACTCTCGACCACGAACCTTTACTGCTGGCTGCACTGGGAACTTCTCTCCCTGCACCATAAAATCGAAAGGTTTCACAACCATTCCTTCTCCCCCCTTTCCCGTCAACTCCTCCCACCATTCAATCCCTCCCTTCACTTCCTCAGGATCGTTGAGGTCAATCACCCGATAGGCTGTGGTAAAAAGTGGTGGACTTTCGTTGGAGAACTTCGCAATCTGCTCCATATGCCATCCGTGATCCTTGCCGAAGTGAACGGCTCCTTCAGTTGCTAAGATGTGGAATGGAGCTAACCGAAAATCCTCAAGTTTCTCAACCGGCCAACAGTAATGTCGATACGCATCAACATACCGACTGATATTCTCAATCCTTCCCTTCCATTCATCAAGCAATCCACTCACTTCTAACCCCCGACCGACACCTCGCCCTATTACCTTTATTGACTCAAGCAATGTATAAGTTGCAGAAGACCCCACGGCAGCATATTGGTCACGTAAAAGCTCTTGAGCTTTTGCCGACCAGGGCATTAACTCGCAGTCGAGGCAGACCCAATCGGTGTTAAGATCTTGCCAGAATCCTGTTGCCGTCAAAGCCTCCCCCAACCTATCCAACAGACCACGCTCAACCGATTGATCGTTGAAAAACCTTCGCCCAGTCCGAGTGTAGATCACCCCTCTCTCTACTCCCGACACACCAAAACGTCTTTTTGCCACATCACCATCTCGACAAAGAACCACAACAGCTCGGGAACCCATGTGTTTCTCCTCACAAATCACCTTTGCTACACCTTCACCACGATAGTAGCTGAATCCCTCTTCTGGACGTTCTAAGTAATCGGAATGAGTGCTGGTGCTTACTGGAGACATTGTTGGGGGTAGGTAGATCAGCCAGCGTGGATCGACAGCAAAGCGACTCATCACTTCGAGGGCGGCAGCAGAGTTCTCTGCACGGATCGTAATTCCCCCCATCAGCGATGTGTTCACGATTCGCTTACCAATCACATCTTCGATGTCGAGCAAGGTATCCTCTTCTCTCTCGGCTGAGCCAGAAGAAGTAGATGATTCGATAGGACGGATTGGCTCACTGTAGATCTCCCTCGCGGGGGCGGGAACCAACAATAGCTCTGGATAACGCAAAGCCGTCAACGCTCCACCGAAAACACAGCCAGTATCGATGTTGATTGTGTTGTTCAACCACTCAGCCTGTGGCACAGGAGTGTGTCCGTACACTATTCGGGCAGCACCTCGATAGTCTCGCGCCCAGTTATACCGCACAGGCAGACCAAATTCATCCGTTTCTCCTGTTGTCTCTCCGAAGAGGGCAAAGTCTCGAACGCGCCCGGAAGCACGACCGATCATCTCCTCTCTCATTCCGGCGTGAGCAACCACAAGCTTTCCACCGTCAAGTTCGTAGTGGCTCACCAGACTGTCGAGGAACTCGGTTATCATTGGAAGCGTGATCTGCCGATCCTCTTCCGATAGTCTTTCAACTTCGGCAACCGTTCGCTCCAGTCCGTGCTTCACCTGTACATTCCGGCCCTGAAGCTTCTTCAAGAATTTCACGTCGTGGTTCCCCGGCACGCAAATACCTTTTCCGGCAAGCACCATATTCCGAACTAAGAAGAGTGTCTCAAGCGAACGGGGACCACGGTCGACAAGGTCACCCACGAAGACTCCTTTTCTCCCCTCGGGATGAGAGTAGACTCGGTTGTAGATCGGGTTGCGAACACGCTCATCTTCACTCTCCTCCCAGACGTAGCCAAGCTGTTCCAGCAGTTCTTCCAACTCAGTACAACATCCGTGCAGGTCACCAACGATGTCGAACGGTCCGGTTTCATCACGCTTATCTGTCCAGAGTTTGGTTCGCTCAATACTTGTCTCATCCACCCCTTCCTGCGAGGTGAGTCGATAGAGGAAGCGGATTCCCTCCTTCTTGATTCCCTTGAACGAGCGACGAAGCTGTTTTCCTTGATTGCGAATCACGTGAGGACCAAGATTCCGATCTGCACGCTGTTCGTTTCGATCTTGACAAATCCGTTCTGGAATGTCGAGGACAATAGCAACAGGGAGACAATGGTATTCGCGGGCAAGTGCAATCAGCGGCTTGCGTGCTTCAGGTTGAACGTTGGTGGCGTCAACAACGGTCAGCATCTTCCGCTTCAATCGCTTGGCAACGATATAGTGGAGAAGCTCGAAGGCATCGTTCGTCGCCTCCATGTTGTTCTCATCGTCGGAAACGATTGCACGACAAGCATCCGAGGAGATCACCTCCGTCTCTTTGAAGTGCTTCCGGGCAAACGTTGACTTACCAGACCCTGACGTCCCTATCAGAATCACCAACGAAAATTCTGGGATGGTTATCTGCATCGTTTGAAAACTCCCATTTGTGACGGCCCGCCGATTCCCTCTTCCTCGGGACCGAGTGGATGAACTGCAACCTCGTATCCATACTCTTCTGCTATCCGCTCACTCCACGAACGGAACTCCTCCCGACTCCACTCGAACCGATGGTCGTAGTGACGAAACTTTCCGGCGGGGAGGGACGGCCACATCACGTTGTAGTCACTGTTCGGCGTTGTGATGATTACGTGACCGGGACGAGCATATCCGAACAACGCACGCTCGAAGGCTGCGAGGCGTTCCGGTTCAAGATGTTCGATCACCTCAACAACGGCAGCGGCATCGTATCCTTCAATTCGCCTATCGCGGTAGGTTAGCGATCCTTGGATAAGGGAGATTCGCTTCCTCAACCGATCTGGAAGCCGACTCAGCTTTCGCTCGGCAACTTCGAGACCGTGAAGCGAAAGGTCGAGTCCGGTAATCTGCTCGAACGTCTGCTCCTTCGCCAAGAGGGAGAGAAGTTTTCCCTCGCCACAACCGAGGTCAAGTACAGACTTCGCACCAAGATCGCGAAGCAGAGCACAGACAGTCTCCAACCGCAACTGGTGAAGTCCAATCTTCTTCTCAGCGGCCTCTTCCTCGGCGTTATGTTTGTCGTCGGCCTCATCTGGGTCAGGAACCTCGTCGGAGAGTTGTTCCATCAACGACTTCGTCAGCGAACGTCTGTGGCGCAGGTAACGGTTGGCGATCAACTCCCGCATTGGGTGTTCGCCGAGCCACCCCTCTCCCTGGCGAAGAAGTTTCTCCACTTCATCTTCTGCCACCCAGTAGTGCTTGTTGTTATCCAGAACGGGAATGAGCACGTAGATGTGACCGAGAAGGTCGGACAGCTTGATGGTGTTGCGCAGAGTCACGCGGAAGTATCTACTCTCTCCCCACTCGGTAAACTTCTCATCCAGAGGCAGCTGCTCGGCATCGACGGCATAGCCGAGTGGTTCAAACAATTGGCGCAGCAACGCCTCCCCACCTCGGCACGGAACAACTGGTAGGTGAGCTTCGAGTGGAATTGGAGTGGCTGCTAACTCAGGACGATCTTTCGACGTTCCGTTCATCGCCGTGCCGAAGAGTTGCGAGATAGCAACGCTCAGGAAAGAAGATGCCGCGTAGGGTCGGTCGTTAACGTACTGACGTAAGGCAAAGGAACCGCCACTCTTCCCGCGATCTTTCCGAACAAGTCCAATTGGGTCAACGTCAATTAGCAGGGCAGCAGTGCACCGTTCCTCCGAAACTTCGGGGTAGAAAATGTGAGCCTTGCCGAAGTTGAGGTTGAAGGTCTGCAATCGATCTGGGTGTTTGTGCAGAAGGTAGCCGAGATCACTCCCGGGGTTGTGGGTTGTGGTGATTGTTAGAAGCATTGGATGTTGTCTATACTATCAATAGTCAATTGATATCGTTCTCTCTATTCTGACATTTGTTTGGGGTGCAAATCTACGATTTCCGAGCTATTCTTTTGAACCTGTTGAACGCTGAGGCTTTGCAGATTATCTTTGCTTATTGTCTACAAAAAACCTCAGTATCCCAATGTCCAAGCTCAACATAGCTCTCCCTTCATTCAACGATGATTTCTGTACTCAACTGGAATATCATCTCTGCCGAGCCTTCCAGAATTCTGACCGAGAAGACCTTCGAGGATTTTGGTGCGATGGGATATCTCCCCTCCCAGCATCTGACACTCAGTTGACGAAGGAATATGTCAACGACAACCGAAAGCTCGTCACAACGGGGTGGATAGGGAAGAGTGGACAAGATGAAT
This sequence comes from Kapaibacterium sp. (SeqCode), assembly GCA_050248595.1. GTDB lineage: Bacteria > Bacteroidota > Ignavibacteria > OLB7 > OLB7 > JAGWAZ01. Next base: position 1,700 of record JBFWSB010000222.1, on the reverse strand, counting down.
ATGAAGTGACCATTTACTTCGGGAAGGACTCGCTACGACGGTATGCGAATGGAGGGGAACTGGCTGATTGTATTCCGAGTGATGAGAGTACGGACTGGGTTGATATTGATACGCACGATCGGACGGTTGAGTTTAGGCTCCGAATAAAAGGCTAAATGGAGTCATAGAAAGTTCAAGATCTATTCCTACACGAAATGCACAGAACAGAACTTATAACTGTAGTTCTCATACTGACGTTTGGGGCTTGTACCGATAAGAATTCAGGAACAATCTCTGATGAGTTTGACAGTGTGCTCTCTGCAAGCTCCAATACTACTAATAAAATTGTTTTTCCCCTCAGCGACAGTACAACACAAGAAGCCATCGGTCACGTTGTCGATAAATTAGATGAACGGTGTGCAATCGATTTTTTTGACTACTTCCACCCACAAATAAGTGATCCTGGTGCGTTCGTCACGGTTCACAAAGAAGGAGAAGAGTTGAAGTATATGTTAGGAAATCATGGATGGACATCTGAGTGGAAGCCAATAACGCGAGACTCGCTGATCGAGTATATTTACAAGAATCGCCAATACAATCATGGACAACTTGTTTTATCGGCTCGGTTTATAAAGCATACGTCGATCAAAAAAGGCAACACAACGTTGTTTGTACCACAACATCATGATATTGAAGATAAGAGAGATCCATAAGATGTTTTCTTAACATCCTCAATCCACACACTTAATTATTCAGACTACTCTAATCGGCATCACTCCCCAAAACAGCTTCCCTCTCCCCCTGCTACCGTTTGTATTCTCCCCCCTCCCAAGCCCTATTTCTTCTATCCGTTACACGTGCCAGACCCGTTCCCTCCCTATCTTCAGGCTTTTTGTGGTCTGTTGTGAGAGTGGAATTGTCTCTTGCCCAGGCACTGGGAACGATTTTTCATTTATACAGAATAGATAGAGGGATAGAAAACCGTTATGCACCGCAATCTTCAACCGAATCCGTCGCTTCGCAACATTGCGATTATTGCCCACGTTGACCACGGCAAGACGACACTCGTGGACCACATGTTCCGGCAGAGTGGAGTCTTCAACGAACACCAAGAGTTAAGCGACCGGGTGATGGACAGCATGGACTTGGAGCGTGAGCGTGGAATTACGATTTCCGCAAAGAACTGCTCGGTTCGCTTCAAGGATATCAAGATCAACATCCTCGACACCCCTGGTCACGCCGACTTCGGTGGTGAGGTAGAGCGTGCCTTAGCGATGGTAGATGGAGCAATCTTGCTGGTTGATTCAAGCGAGGGCCCACTGCCGCAAACTCGCTTCGTGCTGAAGAAAGCGTTGGAGGGTGGGAAGGCAATGATCGTTGTCGTAAACAAAATCGACCGGCCTGACGCCCGCCCGCAAGAAGTGCTCAACGAAATCTACGACCTCTTCATCGACCTCGACGCAAATGATGACCAGATCAGCTTTCCGGTTCTCTACGCCATCGGTCGCGACGGCATCGCAAAGCATACAATCGACGAAGAGTCGAATAGCTTAGCCCCTCTTCTGGAAACGATTGTGGAGCACGTCCCACCGCCACACTACGACCCGAACGAACCATTCCAGTTGTTGGTTGCCGACCTCGACTACAACGACTACTTAGGTCGACTCGCCGTCGGCAAAGTGGCAAACGGAAGTGTGAAGGGGAACGACAACTTAGATCGG
>JBFWSB010000221.1:0-7668 GCA_050248595.1 Kapaibacterium sp. (SeqCode) | reverse complement strand
GTTCCTGCACTCCATAACAGAGGCAACTTGCTGCTGTTGGTTGATTCAACAATGGCAACTCCTCTCGCCTCCGAACTCGATCGATTTGTTGAAACGTTGGAAGCTGAGGGGTGGAGCGTTACGCGGCAAGATGTGGAGCGGGCCGAACAGTTCAGCAAAGAAGGTGTCCGCAGAACAAAAGATATTATCAACGGATGGTATAGCCAAGTTGGCTCCCCCGGCACAGTCTTCCTCTTCGGTCGCATTCCAGTTCCATACTCCGGCATGGTCAACCAAGGACAGTTCATCATTGCTCCCGACGCCCACCCGGATCACCGTGGTGCGTGGCCTGCCGACGCATTCTACGCTTTCATTGGGAATGAAGCCGGGTGGACAGATGTGGCTACCGACACCGTTGCAAGTCGCAAAGCAAATTGGAATCGTGCTGGGGATGGGAAGTTCGACAACGCTGGCATTCCCAACTTCCTTACGCTCCGAGTTGGCCGAGTGGATTTCTACGACATGGATGCCTTTAAGGAGGAGAACCAGTCATCCCGCGAGTCAGAGACGGAACTTCTCCGCAACTACCTCAACAAAGATTACGCCTATCGAACTGGTGGAATCGAAGTAAAGATGCGGGGGTTGATCGACGACAACTTCAACTACTTCAGTGGCGAAGCCTTTGCTCGTTCTGGATGGATTTCAATGGCTCCACTTCTCGGAAGAGAGAACATCGCCGCGGCAGATTGGTTCACAACACTCGACACAGCCGCTTATGCTTGGGCTTATGGTTGTGGTGGCGGAACGTACACAAGTGCTGGAGGAGTTGGCAACACAACCGACTTTGTCGGGAAGCCGATCAACGCAATCTTCACGATGCTCTTCGGCTCCTACTTCGGTGACTGGGACTCGCCGAACAACTTCCTTCGTGCCGGACTTGCCACCTCCCCTTCCATCTTGACATCAGTCTGGTCTGGGCGACCCTACTGGTACTTCCACACGATGGGAATGGGAGAACCAATTGGTGATGCAGCACTCCTCTCGCAGAACAATCAAAGCTACGCGCGCGCCTTCTTCACCTATGGCGTCCACATTGCGTTGATGGGTGACCCAACGCTCCGGATGCGTTATCGGGACATACCAACACCTGAGAATATCACCGTCCACCAAATTGCAGCCCGCGAACCTTACGTTGAAATTGAGTGGGAAGGACCAGAATCCCCGGAGATTGCTGGCTACGTGATCTACCGCCGTGTTGAGGGAGAGCTTGGAGCAGAAGAGGAAGAACTGCTAACTCCAGAACCAATCGCAACTACACGCTTTCAGGATACCGCACTCTTCGGAAAGATTGTCACCTACACGGTTCGCGCAGTAGCTCTCGTGGAATCACCGAGCGGAACTTACTTCGACTGCGGGAACAAAGGTGTTTGGCAATCAGAGATTGTGGCAGGCGTGAACGATCCAATTGTACTGAACGCAGACTTCACGTTGAATGCCGGACCAAATCCTGCACGCGAATCGGTGGCAATCGATCTCGACCTAACATCCCGCGCCGACGTTGAGATCAGCATCTGGAACGTGAGTGGAACGAACATTCAAACACTCGAGACCCGAACCTTAGCCCCCGGAGCACACCGCTACACCTGGAACAGGAAGGATAGCGATGGCAATCGCGTTCCATCAGGAGTCTACTTAGTGCGAGTAATTACTGGAGGATTTGCGAAGGTGGAGAAGGTGGTAGTAGAATAACGTTTTTCTCTGCGCTCTCCGCGTCTCTGCGGTTTTTCTTCTCTCCGTAGAAGAAGAGGATAGACCGCAGAGTCGCAGAGGACGCAGAGAGAGAACGGAGTGAGATCAAATTATGTGGAGCAACATTATCATATCTGCTAAATCGATTGGGTCGACTTAACTATGAGTGAACAGAATCAGAGCAAGGCGGATATCATTGCCAATAATAAGCCAGAAGGAATTCCCTTTTCCGAAAAGAAGAGGAACCTTTTCTTCATTATCATTGCAGCCCTAATGGCTACGAACATTGCTCTAACGCTTCTGTTCCCACCAGTAGCACATGGAGCACGAGATCTTTTTGGAAACGTGGTGGGCAACGAAGGGCTGCTCAAGGCGATGCTTCAAACAACTGTTATGGGAGCACCTATGTTGGGGTTTATCTTCGGCACTCTTGTTGCTTTCCTACCGTACCAAAATCAGAAGTATTCCCAAAAATATCTAAGGGCATCCCTTTTAACGATCATTGTGATAGAACTCTTCTTAATCACAAATCGCATATCTATGTTGGCACTATCATAACCTAAAAACGAACTTGACACCTGTTAACTTGATATCGTCACTAATCTCATAATAACTCTACACTCTCACATCCATGTCTTCAATCACATATCCCGCAAGCCCAATAGAAATCCCTGAGAAATTGACTGGGCCTTCCGGCTCCTATATGATCCGGGCAATCCTCGCAATCGTAGCAATTATCCTCTTCTTCGCACTCTATGCTGCACTCCTCGTAGCCTTCGGCTACCTTTTCTACTTGGCGGTGATTTTCCAGATTCCGCACGCATCGCTCTACACGATCTTAGCAAAGCTTGGGGCAATTGCTGGGGCAGGAATGCTCGTCTTCTTCACAATCAAATTCCTCTTCAAGCTGAAGAACCGTAAGCCGGAGAATAGAATCAAGCTTTCACCTCAAGAGCACCCACAACTCTGGAGCTTTGTCGAGAAGGTTTGCCAGGAGACTGGCGCGCCGCTGCCGAAATCGATTTACGTTGATCCTGACGTGAACGCCTACGTTGCCTACTCCAACCACTGGCTCAGCCTTTTCCTCCCGGTACGGAAGGAGTTAACAATTGGACTCGGACTGGTAAACTCACTAAACTTGAGTCAGTTCAAGGGAGTGATTGCGCACGAGTTCGGACACTTCTCGCAGCGGAGCATGAAGATTGGGAGCTACATTGCCTCGGCGAATACGATCATCCACGATATGATTTTCACGAGAGACAGTTGGGATGATATGCTGGCAAAGTGGCGGTCGACTGACATTCGGCTTTCTATTGCAGCCTGGGCAATCACACCAGTTATCTGGATCGTCCGGCAAATCCTCAAGCTCTTCTACTCCTTCCTCAATATTATGCACTCATCGCTCTCTCGGGAGATGGAGTTCAACGCCGATAAAGTTGCCGTTAGCGTAGCCGGAAGTGATGCAATTGTCTCCGCACTTTGGAAGATGGACAACAGCGTAGAAGAGTGGCACGGCACGTTAAACAACGCATACTTGGCTTCGCAGAAACAACTCTACTCACGGAACTTGTACCAGCAGCAGTCGTTTGCACTGCAACGGAGCCAAGATAAGCGTGGAGCAGCATTTGAATCGCTGCCAGAAGATCATCGTGGTGGGAAGAGGTACTTCACCGAATCGAAGAACTCGAAAGTTCACATGTACGCAAGCCACCCCCCGAACGATCTGCGCGAGGCAAACGCGAAAGCTCCGTTCGTGCCTTGTCCAGTTGACGAACGTTCGCCCTGGATTCTCTTCTCTAATCCAGAGAACCTTCAGCAGGAAATGTCTCTGAAGATTTATCAGACCTACTTTGAGAAGAAGCCTGAGAGCTTTGCTGAGGTAGAAGAGTTTGAGCGATTTGTAGAGAGAGAGGCTGAAGGGAAAGATGTAGGGCCAGTATATAGCGACACATTCCGCGATCGGTTCCTCTATACACCAACTCCCGAAGAGCTTGAGAATTCTCCAATTAGGAAGATGCGCATAGAGGAGGGATTGGAATACCTGAAGGAAGAGATTGCTCGGTTGATGAAACCTGTAGAAGAATTGAATGAGCAATTCCGCACTGTGCAAGGAATGGCGGATGGAACTCTCAAGCAAAAGACGTTTAAGGTTGGTAACGCTACATACAAGAAGAAATCGCTTCAATGGGCATGGAAAGCTCTTGCAAAAAAACGAGACGAACTCTTTACCAAACACTTCCTTGAATGGGATACCGCCTTTTGTGCTCTTCACCTCGATCTTGCAGAAACTGCAGGAGTGCGCACGGAACTTGAACGCAACTACGCACAACACACGGCAATCACAAGAATATATCAATGGATTTTAAGAGGTCTTAATGGTCTGGCCGCACAAGTAGAAACCTTGCAAGAGCAAAGTGAAGTAACAAGCAACCAAATTACTGCATTTGGAAAACTGGTAAAGGAAGTGTTGGAGGAGTTGAATACGAAGATTGCTGAACTTGAAAGCATCGACTTTGTTCCTTTGCCCAACATTAACACTGTTAAAGAATTGCAGGAAGCGATTATCGACAACGGAAAGTTTGTGATTGAGTCGGGACCGATTTTTGAGGAAGGTCGCTACGGCCGTGCTATGCACCAACTGGAGCGAGCACGTTTTCACTGCCAGCGGATTGAGCAGAAGAGTTTTGCCAGCATCCTCAAATTCCAAGCCGAGCTTGAGAAGGAATTCCTTGACCGCTCGACATCTGACATCGTTCGAGAGGAAGATAAATCTCAAGAATCGACGGCAGATAATCAGGTAGCGGAGTGAGCCGATAGCTGCTCTTTCGTTAAACGGTTTTCTCTCCAACCCCTAAGCCTGACCAGTGTCATGGTTTGCCCAGCAAGGTCTTTGCAACTTGCACTTAGTGACGTGAGGGAAATCCTCTGCCTAAGTAAAGCAAAAAACAATCGATCCTTGCCAGAACTTCAATGAAGGTGAACCGAAGTAATGTGCGAGTAATTGCGGGAATTTCTATCCCGTTAGGACTACTGACTGGAATTATCAGTCTGATTGGACTCTTGACACCCGACTTCTATTTTAAGGAGACCGCCAACTGGCAGGCGCAGTCGGTTGGGCAAGACATCATCAACCTCTGCGTAATTCTCCCAGCACTTATCGCCACAACAATCGGGGCTTGCAAGAGGCGGCCTCTCTTTCTCACTCTTTGGGGAGGAACTCTCCTCTACCTTCTCTACACTTTCACTATTTATTCGTTCGCCCTCCACTTCAACGCGCTCTTCCTCCTCTACTGTCTTGCGCTTGGCTTCTCTTTCTATGGGTTGCTCTACCTCTTCTTCTTAATTGCCACCAGTCCGGCTGCCGCAGATATCGTACATAAGAATATTCTCAAGCTTACTGGAATCTATTTCTTAGTGATTGCCATTCTCTTCTACGTTCTCTGGCTTTCGGAAATTCTTCCATCAACTCTCCAGAATAGAACTCCACAAAGTCTCACCGACGTTGGACTTCTCACAAACCCAGTGCACGTTCTCGACATTTCGGTTCTCCTTCCGGGACTCTTCATCACTGGAGTTCTTTTGCTGCGAGGAAATCGATTTGGATTATCCTTCGCTCCGATTTTCCTCGCCTTTACCATCCTGATGAATATCACAATTGGCGGACTAATTCTGGTAATGAAAGAGAAAGGCATTCCAGCCGACCTTTCCCTCACCTTCATCATGGGAGCACTTGCGCTGCTCAGTCTCACCCTCCTCATTAGACTTGCACGGAATAGCAACTCATCTTTCCAGACAACAGAGAATAAAACAGACGAGTAATAGTATGAATTGCCTAATTATCTACATGAGCCACCACGGCACTACCCGCAGGATTGCCGAGGAATTGCATACTCGACTTGCTGGTGGAGAGGGAAAACTTATTGATCTGGAGCGTGAGGATGTTCCTGATCTTGCAGAGTTTTCTACTGTGATTGTCGGCGGGTCAATACATATGGGACATGTGCAGAAAGAGATTAAAAAATTCTGTGAGGATCGTGAAGCGGAACTGCTGGAGAAGAGATTAGGATTGTTTCTCTGCTTTATGAACAAGAATGATGGGGGCAAAGAGTTTGAAAGCTCATTCCCAGAATCGCTGAGAAAATCTTCCAAAGCAAATGGTCTCTTCGGTGGCGAACTTCTCTTCGATGAAATGAACTTTATGGAACGCTTGGTTGTGCGGAAGGTAAGTGGCGTTAAGGAGAGCGTTTCTGAAATTGATCGAGAAGCGATTGAGAGGTTCATACAGATGATGCAGGAGTAAAGAACGATCGCAGGAGGGAATGATAAACCATTCGTATCTTCACAGACGGGAGAGCTTCTACAACGAAGCCCTCCCGTTTATATAATCGTACGATTGCCGTTTTGCACCTGTAAGCATTTTGATGCGCTGGAAGACAGAACCTCATTCAGTTTGACTATGCCCTATATTCTGCCATTACTTTTTTCTGCGCTCATCTTACTCACATCCTGTGGTGGCCAAAGCCAGGCAACCTTCAAAAGGAACCCGACTAATATTGTCCAAAGTGACGACATTACCCTCGAGGTCTACAACTTTGAGAACTTTCGTCCATTCTTGAACAGGGAGAACGATACCGTTTACGTTATCAACTTCTGGGCAACGTGGTGTGCTCCCTGCATAAAGGAACTGCCTTACTTCGAACAGATTGGCGAAGAATACCGCGAGAAGCCGCTGAAAGTATTGCTGGTCAGTCTGGACTTTCCAGATAAGATTACCTCGCAAGTAATTCCTTTCATCCGTAAGAGAAACTTGCAATCGGAAGTCATTCTGCTTGACGCACCAGACGCAAACGCTTGGATCCCAGAGATAGACCCGAATTGGACTGGAGCAATTCCTGCGACGGTGATCTATAAGAAGGGAGATCGTGCATTTTACGAGCGGTCGTTTACGCTCGAAGAACTGAAAGCCGAGATAGAAAATTTCTGATATTTCTCATCTGATGTTAATCAGTAGAAAGAATCACCATACAGTATGAACAACACTATGAAATCGATTTACATTCCTACGATCCTTTTGCTCCTGACAACGCTTGCCTGCAACTCTTCGCGGGATAAGGTGGAGCAAGCAAATTCGAAGAGCACCCCTGTTGGGAGCGGATACACGGTTGGTGATATAGCGACAGACTTCCACTTAAAGAACATTGACGGCAAGTTTGTCTCGTTAGCAGACTATACCAACGTAAAAGGATTTATCGTTGTCTTCACCTGCAACCACTGTCCTTACGCAGTGGCAAACGAAGATCGAATTGTTGCCCTCGACAAGAAGTATCGAGAGAAAGGCTTCCCAGTGATTGCGATCAACCCAAACAACCCACAGAGTTACCCGGCTGACAGCTACGAGAACATGATTGTCCGAGCTGAAGAGAAGGGTTTTACTTTCCCCTACTTGGTAGATGAAGGTCAGAAGATATTCCCACAGTATGGCGCGACGAAGACTCCGCACACCTACGTTCTCGAGAAGACAAATGCAGGGAATCGGGTGGCCTACATCGGAGCAATCGACAACAACGTGACAGATGCGAATGCTGTCACCAAGCGATATGTAGAGGAAGCTGTCGACGCGCTGCTGGTAGGGAAGAAGCCAGAAGTGACCGAAACAAAGGCAATTGGGTGTTCGATTAAGATGTAGGAGTAGATTTTCTCTGTCTCCTTGGCGTCTTTGTTTTTCAACAACCCAACGGACACCCCTGATCCCGTGAGAGAGTTGAGAAATTCAGTACAACAATCCACACCCAGCATCGATTGATCATGGTAACAGGCATCAACACAATCTATTGTCAACATCTACATGATATCATCTCGATATTGTATCTTCATACTGTACCTGAGATTTGGGATACAAGCGGTTGAGTCTTGAAGTATGTTCGATTCCTAAAAGCCTTA
>JBFWSB010000220.1:0-7725 GCA_050248595.1 Kapaibacterium sp. (SeqCode) | reverse complement strand
AACAGAGCTGGCAATTGTCTAGTTCTACATTGTAGCCGGATCCTTTTATATGACGGTGTGGCTCCACGTCAAGCTGTTCCGTTCATTAGATCGGGGTCAATCATGGGAAGTAATTGGTGATTTCTATGCAGGGGATCAAGTATACGGGAACGAGGATGTGCTCTTCTATACAGAGTTTGCCTCTATATATCGATCTTTCGACCGAGGCGATTCGTGGGAACCAATCAATGTAAAAGGACTCCCCAGAGCAAATGGGAGCTTAACATCGCAGTATCAAAATGGCCATCTCTACCTTAGTGTGGTTGACCTGCAAACTTATTATAAAGATGAAGTGCAGGCTCGGGATACGATCACTGGTAGCATCTTCCGCTCCGATGACAACGGCGAGACCTGGATTGGATTAGGGCATTCACTTCCTATCGGTCTCTATGCAGGTCGGGAGATGCGACGGATTTCGAACATGATCGTGAAGCATGACACGATAAGCCTGTTCGTCCGCGACAGCACATATACCAACCTCCGACTATTCGTCTCAATAGATCGTGGTGAGAACTGGAACGAACTTGAAGTTCCTCAGTCCCTAATGCCTATTAGGGCCGAATTCAACGGTGACGACATTTATTTAGGAACGATATTCTATAGTGTGCTTCAGTCGAAGCTCGACATTAGTTCATCAGTTCCCACTCCGGGAATTCCTCCCCACTCTTCTACGGCTACCCTCGCATTCGATCAGACGCAAGGACTTATCGACTATACATTGTCAACACCGAACGAAGTTCGCCTTGCTCTCTATTCGATGGAAGGTCGCGAGGTAATGACACTTGCAGATGAGTACCGAGAAGTCGGAACATATCGAGTCCAGATCGGAAGCCTTCCCATTCCTCACGGTCTCTATCTCTTGGTCTTGCAAACTGGAGAGGAAAGTATAGGACGATTAATTAGGCAAGGGGATAGATAATTACGACAGTATATTTAAGCTGAAAAGATTCGCGCAAACCTGGTATAAGAAAACTATCGGACTACTTGAAGTTGTTCATTCGCTACAGAATGGGCATAAATATCATTCTCTCAGAGAACACTCTCATCCTGTGATAAGTTCAGTTAAAGAGGTTGCACCAACTCAAACTGCAACCGGCCCAAACGCTCCCTCCTCCTCTCCAAACGCCCAGCCGTCAACTTGGGGAGGAACTACTCCAAGTTTCCGCAGCATCCCACATATCTGCCTACGATGTTCGGTCCCGTGATTGATTGCTTGAACCATCACAAGCCACGGTTCTACGAAGTACCCATCTGTCGTCCGAAGGCGTTTCTCAAGTTGGTCTCTATTCTCATCGTGGGCAAGCTGCAACAACGCATCGCCAGTTCGGATGGCCGACTCACGAAGTTCAGCAAAGGGAAGAGAGTCGAAGCTACGCGCCTCGGGAGGGAGGGTGAGAAGCTGAAGGTAACGCTCTTGAGACTCCACGATATGCGACAAAGTCTGCCGAACGCTCCACTCAGAGTCAGTCCACGGCTTCGCATCGAGCTGCTCACCTGTTAGAGCATAGCAGGCTTCGATAATCAGAATGTTCGCCCAGTTGTTGTGTTCAAAGAGTTTTGTTAGAACGCTCATGATCCTTTCGTCCTTTAACGGTGTAAGCACGGACAAATCTAATACTCTCCTTCTTCATGAAGTGAACGCTCTCCGTGGGGTGCAGCCTAACGGCTTTCCCCACGGCCACACATCAGTGCTCCCTTCGGGAGCGGCTCGATAGTCGCTGGCTTCTACTGCGAAGAATGTGGATTCTTAAGCAGACAGAACTTTAATGTCAGCTCTACATCGAAGAGAGTCCTTTAATCCGACTGCCCCGGAGGGGCAACCGCTGTGTGGCCGGGGATGACAATCCCCGGAAAACGAAGCATTAAAACTTCTCCCGCCCCGGAGGGGCAGAATGGACGAGCGGAGATGTCAACACATCCGGTTCAGCCGCCCCTCCAGGGCGGAACAATTGAAAAGCGAACGCACTCCGTGGGGTGCAGCCTAACGGCTTTCCCCACGGCCACGCATCAAAGCTCACTTCGGGAGCGGTTCGATAGTCGCTGGCTTCTATTGTGAAGAATGTGGATGCTCACGCAGAGAGAACTTTAATGTCAGCTTTGCACCGAAGAGAGCCACTTGCTCTGCGTGTCCCGAAGAGTCTGCCGCTGCGAGAACTTTGATGTCAGTACTACATCGAAGCGAGTTGATTGGTTTGCCTGCCCCGGAGGGGCAACCGCTGTGTGGCCGGGGATGCTAATCCCCGGAAAACGAAGCATTAAAACTTCTCTCGCCCCGAAGGGGCAGAATGGACGAGCGGAGATGTCAGGACTTCCGGTTCAGCCGCCCCTTCAGGGCGGAAGCCTACGCGAGATGAATTGCTCTCCGTGGGGTGCAGCCTAACGGCTTTCCCCACGGCCACGCATCAAAGCTCCCTACGGGAGCGGTTCGATAGTCGCTGGCTTCTACTGTGAAGAATGTGGATGTTCACGCAGAGAGAACTTTGATGTCAGTTCTACATCGAAGAGAGTGGATTGATTTGCCGGCCCCGCAGAGTCTGCCGCTGCGAGAACTTTGATGTCAGTACTACATCGAAGAGAGTGGATTGATTTGCCGGCCCCGGAGGGGCAACCGCTGTGTGGCCGGGGATGACAATCCCCGGAAAACGAAGCATTAAAACTTCTCCCGCCCCGGAGGGGCAGAATGAACGAGCGGAGATGTCAACACATCCGGCTCAGCCGCCCCTCCAGGGCGGAACAATTGAAAAGCGAACGCTCTCCGTGGGGTGCAGCCTAACGGCTTTCCCCACGGCCACACATCAAAGCTCCCTTCGGGAGCGGTTCGATAGTCGCTGGCTTCTACTGCGAAGAATGTGGATGTTCACGTAGAGAGAACTTTAATGTCAGCTTTGCATCGAAGAGAGCCACTTGCTCTGCGTGTCCCGAAGGGGCTATCGCTGCGAGAACTTTGATGTCAGTACTACATCGAAGCGAGTTGATTGATTTGCCTGCCCCGAAGGGGCAACCGCTGTGTGGCCGGGGATGCCAATCCCCGGGAACCTAAATTCCGTGCCTGTTTGAAGAATTCATATCTTGCGCTTCCTGAAGCACTTGCTGATGAACGGCAAGTGCTATGCGATAGAATGTGGAGTCGCGCCGCAGTATGTTAAATTCTCCAGACAGGATAGAGATAGGTTAGCCCGACGAGAGTGATACGTTTGTGCCCACAAGAAGCGTCGGTAGTCGGCTTGGCAAAGCCGAGCCTCCACTCTCACGAATGTGAGGGAAACAACTGATTAATGGATAAAGCAACAGAGAACCAGATCACCCCCATCATCTCGGGGATCGAAGCCAGCCTCGGCTCGCGCTTGCGTCTCATATCGGACAGAGTGACGCTTTCAGCAGATGCCGAGAGGAGTGAGTGCACGCTATGGTAACGAAGGTACAGGAAAGTCATCTTGAAGATGATCTGATTGAGAGACTTCGCGGGCTTAAGTATACCTACCGTGATGATATTCGCAGCCGCGCTTCTTTAGAAGAAAACTTCAGAACGAAGTTCGAAGAACTCAACCGGGTGAAACTTACTGACGGTGAGTTCCAGCGACTTCTCGATGAGATTGTCACGCCCGACGTGTACAAAGCAGCGTATACCCTTCGCAACCGCGAAACGTTTGTCCGTGATGATGGAACTCCACTTAACTACACCCTCGTAAATATTAAGGATTGGTGCAAGAACAGCTTCGAGGTCATCAATCAGCCTCGCATGAAGACCGAGCGAAGCTATCACCGCTACGACGTTGTCCTGCTCATCAATGGCCTTCCGGTCGTCCACATCGAACTTAAGACGCTTGAGATCAGTCCTCGCAAAGCGATGGAGCAGATCGTCAACTACAAGAACGATCCCGGCAACGGATATACCCACACGCTCCTCTGCTTCGTGCAACTCTTCATCGTGAGCAACAGCACGGAGACATGGTATTTCGCCAACAACAATGCGCGACACTTCGCCTTCAATGCGGACGAACGATTCCTCCCAATCTACCGGTTCGCGGACGAGAACAACAGAAAGATCACCAACCTCTACGACTTCACTGAGCGATTCCTTGCCAAGTGTACGCTGGGCCAGATGATTAGCAAGTACATGGTTCTCATCGCCAGCGAACGTAAGCTGATGATGATGCGCCCCTACCAAATCTACGCCGTCAAGGCTATCGTCGACTGCATCGAACAGAATTGCGGCAACGGCTATATCTGGCACACAACCGGCTCGGGCAAAACGCTCACCTCGTTCAAGACAGCTACTCTCTTGAAGGCCAACGAGAACATTCACAAGTGTCTCTTCGTTGTGGACCGAAAGGACTTGGATCGCCAAACCCGCGAGGAATTCAACCGGTTCCAAGAAAACTGTGTGGAGGAGAACACGAACACCTCCACACTTGTCCGTCGACTCCTCTCCGACGACTACGCCGACAAAGTGATCGTCACAACAATCCAGAAGCTCGGGCTTGCCCTCGACGAGAATAGCAAGCAGAACAAGAAGAAGGTTGCGAAGGGGCGGGAGACATTCAAGCAGCGTCTTGAACCTCTCGGCGACAAGCGGATAGTATTCATCTTCGACGAGTGCCACCGCTCGCAGTTCGGCGAGAACCACAAGGCCATTAAAGAGTTCTTCCCGAACTCACAACTTTTCGGCTTTACCGGGACACCGATCTTCCCGCAAAACGCGACGACAAAGCAGGTCGAGGGAGAAGAGGCTGAGCTTCTCACTACCGAGAAGATCTTCCAGAAGCAGCTTCACGCCTACACAATCACCGACGCGATCGAGGATCAGAACGTCCTCCGCTTCCACATCGACTACTACAAGCCAAAAGATGCCAAAGACTTCACCCCCGGCCAGACACTAACGAAGCAGGCAGTTGCTCAGGCCATCCTCGAGAAGCACGACTCCGCAACCGGAAGTCGACACTTCAATGCGTTGCTCGCTACCGCCTCGATTAACAACGCCATCGAGTACTACGAGGTCTTCAAGAGCTTACAGGAGAAGCGGAAGGCCGACGATCCCGAGTACGTCCCACTGAAAATTGCCGCAGTCTTCTCACCTCCTGCCGAGGGGAACAAGGATACCGAACAGATACAGGAGGACCTCCCACAGGAGAAGGAGGACAACAAGCAGGACCCCGAGACGAAGAAGAGCGCACTGAAGAAGATCATTGCCGACTACAACAAGCGGTACGAGACCAACCACGACATCAACAACTTCGATCTCTACTATCAGGATGTTCAACAGCGGATTAAGGATCAGCAGTTCCCTAACCGCGATCTCCCTCGCAAGGGGGAGGAGAAGATCGACATCACAATCGTTGTCGACATGCTCCTTACTGGCTTCGACGCAAAGTATCTCAACACCCTCTACGTCGACAAGAACCTGAGGCATCACGGCCTGATCCAAGCCTTCTCCCGCACTAACCGCGTTCTAAACGGAACGAAGCCCCACGGACAGATTCTCGACTTCCGCCAGCAGCAGGAGAACGTCGACGACGCCATCACCCTCTTCTCCGGTGCAACGCCTGAGCGGGCACGCAAAATCTGGCTTGTTGACAATGCTTCTGTTGTCGTAGATAAATTCAAGCAGGCTGTTGCCAAACTTGAGATGTTTATGAAGTCGCAGGACCTTGAAGCAAAGCCCGATCAGGTGAGCAACCTACAGGGGGATGCTGCCCGCGTCATATTTATCCAAAAGTTCAAGGAAGTTCAGCGCCTTCAGACGCAGCTTGACCAATACACCGACCTCACCGACGAGCAGCGGGAGGAGATTGAGCAAACCCTCCCCAAGGATGACCTCCGCGCCTTCCGTGGCGTCTACCTCACAACTACTCAACGGCTGAAGGAGGGAGAACGCCAGCCCGGCTTGGAGAAGGATCAAGCAAGCGCGGACATTGACCAACTTGAATTTGAGTTCGTCCTCTTCGCCTCGGTTCGCATCGACCGCGACTATATTATGAGGCTGATTGCGAAGTATGTCGGGCAGGATCCAAAGAAGGTGAAGATGACCCGTGATGAACTGATCGAGGTAATCTTGTCGGACGCCAAGTTCATGGATGAGCGGGAGGATTTGACCGAGTACGTCTACTCCCTCAAGCTTGGGGAGAAGCTCGACGAGGAGGCGGTTCGCAGAGGGTACGAGAAGTTCAAGGAAGAGAGGGAGGCGAAGGAGATTGCCGACCTTGCCGAAAAGCACACGCTGACAACCGAGTCTCTCTCCACTTTCGTTGCGACGATTCTCCGGCGGATGATTTTCGACGGGGAGCAGCTTACCGACCTAATGGAGCCACTCGGCCTCGGCTGGCGCGAACGCCGGGAGCGGGAACTTGCCCTGATGGCCGACCTCGTTCCACTCCTGAAGAAGCGTGCCCACAGGGGGGAGATTTCAGGACTCAACGCATACGAAGGTGAGGGGGCAAGATGAAAGCAGACAAGAGGTTGCGGTTCGTGCCGAAGTTGCGGTTTCCGGAGTTTCGGGATGCACCTGAATGGGCAGTGTTCCGTGGCGACACTCTCTTTAACTCAATCAAAAACCGCAGTGCTGAACCAGGTTTGCCCGTGCTTGCCATCACACAAGAGCATGGT
Source organism: Kapaibacterium sp. (SeqCode) (assembly GCA_050248595.1). GTDB lineage: Bacteria > Bacteroidota > Ignavibacteria > OLB7 > OLB7 > JAGWAZ01. The sequence continues at coordinate 1,083 of JBFWSB010000220.1, read as the reverse complement.
GCGATTCCTCGCGACCTGATCGACTATCACGTGTCTGTGACGGCAGAGAGTGTCGCGAGCTATAAAGAAGTCTGCAAAGGCGATTTCATCATCAGCCTTCGATCGTTTCAAGGTGGTATAGAGTATTCCCGGTATCACGGGATATGCAGTCCAGCGTATGTGATTCTCCGGAAAAAGGGCGACGGGGACGATCATTTCTTTCGACACCTCTTCAAAACAGATCGGTTCATTCAGCAACTGGCGAGCAACATCGAGGGGCTTCGCGACGGCAAGATGATCAGCTATGCGCAGTTCTCTGAACAGTTGATACCTGTACCCAAACCTGCCGAACAACAAAAAATCGCCGACTGCCTCGGCTCGCTGGACGACCTGATTGCGGCGGAGGGTCGGAAGCTCGAAGCCTTGAAGCAGCATAAGAATGGGTTGATGCAGCAGCTTTTTCCGCAGCCGGGTGAAAGCGTGCCGCGGTTGCGGTTTCCGGAGTTTCGGGATGCGGGGGAGTGGGAGGAGAAGCGATTGGGCGATCTCGGTACGCTTGTCTCTGGACTGACTTACAGCCCAACGGATGTGAAAAATGATGGATTACTCGTTTTGCGTTCATCAAACATCCAGAACGGCGAGATCACTCTTGACGATTGCGTTTATGTCCGACTCGACATAAATGGGGCGAATCTCACCCAGCCCGATGACATTCTGATCTGCGTCCGAAATGGTTCCAAGTCGCTCATTGGGAAGAACGCGATAGTCCCGAAAGGAATGCCAGTCTGTACGCATGGGGCATTCATGACAGTCTTCAGAGCCTCGGCACCACACTTCGCTCGTGTACTTCTGCAAACGACGGCATATATGAAGCAAGTAGCGGCTGATTTAGGTGCAACTATCAACTCGATCAATGGAAGCCAACTCCTGAAGTACCGATTCACCATTCCGAAGCCTACTGAGCAGCAGCGAATCGCCGCGTGTCTTTTCTCGCTGGACGAAGTACTGACCGCGCAGTCACGGAAATTAGAAGGCTTGAAGGCGCTCAATCAAGGCCTCCTCCAACAACTCTTCCCATCAGTAGAGGGGAACAGGTAATGAGCA
>JBFWSB010000219.1:0-7787 GCA_050248595.1 Kapaibacterium sp. (SeqCode) | reverse complement strand
AACGATGCGCGGAAGCCAACGTAGAAGCTGATAATTACCAGATATGATGTGATTAAGAGAATGTGCGTTAAAGCCCAAGCGGGATGGTTCTCCACGAAAGCCAACCCTTCGGCAAGATCGACTGGTATCGACCCGTGCATGACGATTCCCCCAAGCTGAACAACGCCGAGAACAATCCCACTTACCCCTCCGATCTTCACGAGTCTCTTTCTGTTCATACTCTTGTTTATACTCTCGTTCATGCCCTCCCCCTCGCTTCCAATTCGGATGGTGTAGGCTTGTACCGAAGCAGTGTAATCCCCACAGTAACAAGCCAGACGGCTGAGGGAAGAAGTCCTACACCGAAGGTAATCGCATCTCCCAACACTGAACTCTCCAGAAAGACCTCGCCGATAACGAGCGAGATTGCCGCAATGGCTCCGCCGGCAATTCCAAGCCACCCAATCCACCGCTTATAGATCGGTTCGCGCAACATCCCGATAGCCACCAACACCACCACAAGGTGAATCAACAGAAGGTGGCCGACCTCAAGAACAATGTTGTAGGCCCAGAATCCTTGGTAGAGTGTCACGATAAAGTCACGACCGGCTCCATCTGGATTGTGCATGTAGTGTTCACCTAACATTCGGAGTGTTGTTGGGTGGAGTGCTACCTGCACGATCCCAACAGTAACGGCAACAATCATCAGGGGAACCGCAAGCTTCACTCCCCAGGGCTGTGGCGAAAAGGATGCGGCAAAGCCGACGATCATTGGAATCAGAAAAAAGTAATCGGAGATAAGAATCAAGTGAGCAACGCCCCACACTTTACTCATGGCGATATGCTCCATCGACATCGCATAGTCCGACGGAAGCCTCGGGTGAAGTCCATTGCCGACAACTTGCAGCACCACCCAGATCAGCGCACTGATCCCACCAATTTTCATGAGAGAAAGATTTCGTTCAGACATGTTCTGGATCATTGAGAATTTTCCGTTGATGTAGGTAGAGAGCATAGTATGTAAAGCCTGCGTAGCCTATAATGAGAGTTAGCAGGATAACCGGAATGAAGAGTGAGAGACCAGAGTAATTTTCCCAGATCAGATAGCAGACCTGATGTGCCATGTCGAAGAGGAGAGCACCGATTGTCAACAGAAAGAATCGGCGTCCCCACTCCTTTCGCTTGAACATCCCAACGATAGTAGCGATAGCTAAGGGATAGAGTATTGCTAAGTCAGTCAAGAAATAGGAAATCCGAACTGGACGAGCAATCATCTCTTGCAGCTGTGACCCCACCCCGTAAACGTAGGCAGAGCTTAAGAGCACGAGGATTCCCACCAGAATCCAGATCGATATTTTCTCTAAGTTGCTCATAGTCAATACATTTTTGGAGCCACTACATTTTTGGAACTACAACACCGATGCTAACCCGAGAGACAAGTCGCAGACCGACGATGGAGATGAAGGGATAGAGTCCATCCATACAACTCCACCCGATGATGTAGGCCCAGTTCCCGTCGATACCGAAGAAGTTGTCCAGTTCCCACGTCCCCAAGATCATCCGCTCGGCAACCTTCACAATGAAGCTGAAGATCACGAAGAGGGCAACCTGTTCTATAACTGGCTTCCGGTAGCATCCAGCGTAGAGGAAGCTGAGGCAGAGGCCAATCCAGATCAACGTGTGGAAGGCGTTGTTCAGCCAGGGAAGGAAGCTCATGATACCGATCAGGTAGAAGAGATAGTTGCCAACCAAGACACCAAAGCCCCAACCGACGTAGAGTATCCAGAATGTCTTCCTGAAATTCAACTCCACCCTTCGGTTTGCGTTGCGGATCAGGAGATACATCGCACCGTAAACGAGCAGAACCAAAAGGTAGTCGAAGAGGGTATTTCCAGCACCGAGCAGTTTGTCCATGATCTTCTTGAGCTACGTGGTTGTTGTGGAATCGGCAGCGATAATCGGGGCAGCATAGTCGGCTAACGCCATCACCGTTAGCTGCGGGTTTACGCCGACACTACTCGGGAAAACACTTGCATCGCAGACGTAGAGGTTGTCGTAGCCGTAGACTCGGAATTCTGGATTGACAACGCCGAGCTTCGGATTTTTGCTCAGGATATTTCCCCCCTGCGGATGTCCGGTTCCGAGCGTTAATCCTCCCTTCTCGTGCACAATTGAACGGAGCTGTTGTAGGTCGGCAGGGTCTTTCCATTCGTGGAAGTCGAGCGTGTGGGGCATTACCGATTTGGCTCCACCATTGAAGAATATCTCACCACCTAAAATCAACCCTTCGGCCAGATGATCCAGATCATTCTTCGTCGGCTCGTACTTAATGTCTCGACCGAAGATGCCCGCAACCCGCACCTCGGCATTTGCCTCGGTTGGGACCAGGACACCAACACTCGACATCTTGTTGTAGCGGAGCATGTTGTTGAAGTGGTCGGCGAACCAGCCCGGCATTGTCAGGGCTTGCGCCACTGGTGGGTTGAACCAGGTTTCGATGATGTAACCCTTCGACGGACGTTGCAGGACGTAGTGGGAAATCTGCAACCCAGCGTAGGCGTTCACAACGTGGTCGAAGACGCCAGTCATTGGCGACCCCATGTTGAAGGAGAGACGTTTGCCAGCCCGGTCGCCGCCGATACCGGAACGAAGTAAGATCAAGCTGGAAGAGACGGTGCCGGCAGAGACTACTATCGTGTTCCCCTTCACGTTTACTCGCTTCCCATCTTTGAACCGGCACTCAACTGTTGTCACCGATCTTCCCCGTCCACGAATCTTTAGTGCCTCGCATCCAGCCACAATTCTCAGCTTATCAACGCCATGCTCTGCTTGAATCTTCGGTAACACGGTGTCGAGCATTGAGAGCTTCTTGCCGAACTGGCAACCGATGTTGCAGTAGCCACAGCCGTAGCAATCTCTGGTGATGTTTGCCTCAACCACCTGCAGTTCATTTGGCGAAACTCCCAACCCCAGTTGGTTTGCCCCGTTCACAAAGGGAAGAGCACCGGGATTCAGGTTATCAGGCTTTTGTCGGCCAATATCAATAAGGCTGCGAACTGTTTGGTGTGAGTTGGCAAGGCGCGAGGGATCAATTCCGGCATTCAGTCCTCCAACATCGTTCCACCTATCCAGCACATTGTCAGGTAAATCGAAGCAGACTGCATTGTTCACTACGGTAGTCCCACCCACACAGCTTCCTTGCAGCACTTGGAACCGGAAGTCACGGCTGAGCTGCAAGGCTCCCTCGGCGTAGAGCTTCGAGAGCATGTCGATTTCGTTATCGTTCATCTCTGACCGATCGATATAATCTCCACGCTCGATCATCACAATCGAACGGTTCGGATTCTCTCGCAGAATGCCGTGTGCTAACGTAGAAGCCCCAGCTCCCGATCCGATGATGATAATATCCCCGGTTATCGTCTCCTCTTCAACGTCGGCTGCCGTCAGAACGCGAAGTGGCTTCCGCTCGGCGGGAGGGTTTGCCACAAGCTTTGCCGGGGTATCGGGTCGAGCCGTGAAGGGGACGTAGCCAATCGACTCGAAAGTGCGAGGATCGTTGTAGTAGCCGAGGTAGGCAAGCTGCTTTGAGATGCGAATCATGATCTGCACCAACGTCCGCTCAAGTCCGGGAAGAAGACTGGTTCCACGGTAGAATCGATCTTCTAAATATTTCCGGCGACTCTCCGGATCCATCATCGAGAGGGGTGGATTGAGGGAGAAGATGGGATAGATCTGCATTCCGTTCAGCACAAGCTTGAAGATCCACTTTGTGCGAGCGCGGAAGGCCATCAGATACTGGTCGGCATTTCGCGCCATCTCCTCCGGCGGAACTTTCTCATCAGTCCCAACAATCAAAGCCTCAGAGAGGGCTACTAACGAGCGGAACTCGAGCGGAGTCAGGTAGCTCAGACCGTAGCGAACCCGCTCGGCAGCGATGTAGAACCAGAGGAGCAGAACGATGATAACGCCGTCGAGAACCATCGAGCCGATGAGAGGGGTAGAGATCGGGAAGGTGAGAACCTCGTTAACAATTGGCAGCGTCATGCTCACTATGCGATCGGTCTCCCCCCAAATCAACGTTGCCCCTACAGCAATTTCGGAGATAATGTGGCCGACAATCACCAGCCAGGTCATCATCCGATAGCGACGCACATCAGCCGCTGCGAAGAAGGAGAGAAGGGCGAGCACGCTCACCTTCACGGCTGAGTTAGTGACGAATGGAAGGTTGACAAAGAAATCTTTGTTTGGCCCGAAGAGTGCAGGCAATAGGTAACCGAAGGCAGCAAGTCCAAAAACGAGGGCAAGAATACGGAGAAGTATTTGTAGCCGCCGTTCTTCCGGTGCAAATGAAGTCTCCTTCATAGGAATCCTGAATAGTGAAGAAGGATACGATTCGACTATTTGAATCAAGTAGACTACGAACGTTGCCGAACCGGTTGGGGGTTCGGTACAGGTTGCCGCGCATGGTGCAGCGGTTATGCGAGATTCATGTTCTCAATGTCATCTGAAGGGAAGAGAACATGCCGTATCTGAAGAGCGTGGTCTGTAAACGTACTAAAGGAAAAGCGAAAAAACAAGAGAGATCATTTTGAGTTCGTAGAGTTCTTAGAAAGAAGAGTTGAGAGAGTTAAGAGTTGGTAAGATATGATCCTGGTCCACAACAGCGACTACAGGTGCAGCATGATGAGGGAAAGATATTCTCCTTAGTGATTCTTGGTATTCTTGGTGGTTATACCAACTAAAGAGTGGAAAGACTCTCCGACGACACTTGGGAGTGGGACTTGAGGTGAAGGTAACAGAAACTATACGACTGACCTTTCCCTTCCCTTCTATATTATTTGAATTGATGCCCCTATTGAGAGTGCACAAATTTATCCCCCTCAATTTTGCTAACCTTTTGTTTTCATCAGTGTTAGATGCCTACTGATTGACCAACGTAACTTCAGTTCCAGAGCGCATGAATTCTACGGCAACCACCTGCACGATAGCTAAGACAGCCTACAACAGAATGGTAGTTCCAGAGAATTATGCACCACATCTTTACCGTAGACCTGGAAGACTGGTACTGCACTCGTGCAGTCGAGTCTCTGCTCCACCGCTCAGATTGGGAGTCGTGCGAATCACGCGTTCGCATCGGCACGCGCCGCATCTTAGAACTGTTGGAGAGGAAGGGGATTGAGGGAACGTTCTTCGTTCTCGGCTACATTGCTGAGCGGGAACCGGAGTTGATCCGAGAGATTGTCGATCACGGCCACGAAATTGCCACCCACGGCTACGCACACCGCTCGCTTGAGGAGATGTTCCCCGAGGAGTTTCGCGACGATTTGGTTCACTCGATTGACCTAATTACCTCTATCACGGGGAAAGATGTCTGTGGGTTCCGCGCTCCCAACTTTAGTCTGACAAAGAAGACAGCCCCCTGGGCGATAGAGATTATTCAAGATTGCGATCTTCTCTACGACTCATCGGTCTTCCCAACAACAATCCACCCAGCCCACCACTTCAGCGAAGAGTCTCCCATCATCCACCAGTTTGCAAACGGCTTAATAGAAGCACCTGTCAGTTGCGTCGATCTCTGTGGACTTCGACTTCCCGCAACCGGAGGAGCCTACTTCCGCCACGCTCCTTTCTGGTTATCGGCAGCATTGATCGAGTGGTGCGAACGGCAGGGGATACCGGCACTCTTCTATATCCACCCGTGGGAGCTTGATACAGGACAACCGAGACTACGACTCCCAACGCTGCAACGGATCAGACAATATCGGGGAATCGAATCGCTTTACGAGAAGCTGGATCGGTTAACCGATAGGTTCCAGTTTACATCGTTGCGTCGCCTGTTTTCAAACCTCGATCAAGGCGGCACACAAAGCACGCAACAGAAATAGTTCTTCCTTGGTGCTTCTTGGTGGTGTTCCTCTTACGATCAACCTTGCATGAAACACCAAAGGCACGTATCATATCTGAACCGCCAACTCGATAGCGAGCAAGGTAGGAAGCATCGAATAATCGCTAATGGTATTTCTCCTACAAGTCCGGCAATTTCTCCTGCTCAAAAGGGGAACCTCAACTATATATTATCTCTTGATATTTGTGGCAATAGTTACCACCGCAGAGTAAAAGGTCATGGGGATATATATGAAACAGCTACTACTTCTCTCACTCTTCGCAATGTTCTGGCTTGCCCAAGGGGTGCAAGCACAGGGAGGGTTACCACTTCCGTTCAGCACCGATTTCGACAGTGGAATTCAAGGCTGGGAAGTTTTGGCAACAGAGGGTGCGGAGTGGGTTCCATCAACGATGTTCGGTGTCAATGGTTCTGGTAGTGCAATCGTTGACAAGGGTGGAGAAAGCGATCCAAGCAGTGGTTGGTTGATAACACCTGCACTTGACCTGACCACAGCGAAGAACCCGGTTCTTACGTTTACAACGGCGTTGGTTACCAACAACTTTCTCGCGCCCGTTATCTCTCTCTGGTATGATGATGGAAGTGGTTGGAAGAAGTTCGACAACTGGGGAGTGAATGAATTTTATGCTACCAACGTGGTGGAAGGCTCACATAACTATATGAGGTTACTAAACCCTGAGAACATTCAATTGAACGAGGTCTCAGTAGACCTATCTTCACTTGCTGAGGAGGAGAACATTCGCTTCTACTTTAGTGCCGACATGCTCAATGGAGGGTGGATCATCGTGGATAACGTCTCCTTCTCCTCCGCAAGCATAAGTAGCGTGGCCGAGAACGTGCCTATCACGCCCCGCCACTTTCCCAACCCTGTGAAGGATATTCTCTCGTTTGAATCAGACCAATCGGTTGAGAGCTTGATAGTGTATGATCTGCTCGGCAGGAATCTTCTCGAAGTTGATGTTGAAGGAGGCTCTACTACCACGGTTGACCTCTCCAGTCTCCCCACCGGAGAATACTGGCTACAACTCAGAGACCGTAAGAACCAGCAAGTAAACCGTTTTTCGATATTGAAGGAATGAAAAAATCACCCACACGCACTCTCACTCTATGAACTCTTACACTCACAACTCTACGAACTCTTTCTCTGCCCTTCAGGTGTTGGCGTGAAGAACTTCACTTCTCCATTGATCCCGACGCAACCTGAAGAGTTGCGGCTACCATTCTCGACTCATACACTCCCACACTCATGTACTCATACACTCTATGAACTCTTGCACTCGCAACTCTACGAACTCTCACCGACTTAACGACCAAACATAAGCTGCTACCGCGCAGACTTCTTCGTCGGTCAACTTTGCTCCCCCTAAGGCTGGCATCGGAGTTGGATATTCTATCGGCAACTTGACGCCGGTTCGGATGTTGTCGATGATGGAAGAGTAATCCCCGGAGATGTGAATCCAAGTCTTGTCTGTCAAGTCAGGTCCTAAAGCCGAGCCAGCTCCGTTCGCCTTGTGGCAGGTGAAGCAATTTGCTTTTCCTACGAAGAGTGTGGCTCCTGCTTTGATGCGAGCGTCGGTAATCTCTCCACATGCTTCATCCTCGCCAGTCACTCCCCTCTTCTCTTCTACTGGATTGTCGCTCGGCTGAGTCTCAACCTGTTGTTGTTTCGCTACCGAGTCTTTTGGCTCACTCGATTGGTGGGCGTTAGGCTCTGTGTTCTTTCCTTCACTCTCAGCAGCAGAGTCTACTTCCGCTAAGTTTTCTACACTCCCTTCTACTTTTTCGGGAGCTGCTATGGCTGTTGTATCGGAGTGCTCTGAATGGTGCGCACCATCCACCCCACCACATCCGAAGCTGAGAAGCGAGAAGAGGAGAAAAACCATCGCAACGGCGAATAGTCTCG
>JBFWSB010000218.1:0-7816 GCA_050248595.1 Kapaibacterium sp. (SeqCode) | reverse complement strand
AACACGTTTCCCATAGTTCGGTAGAGCCATTCCTCACTCTCCTCGCCTCACTTCTCCTGGCTGGTCTGCTTGCGCTTCCAATTGGATTATATGGGGCTGACCTTTTGATGAAGACTTTTCTGGATAATGTGGGGGATATCTTCACGACAACCTTGGATATTAGAACAGTTGGAATTGCTGTTGGGCTAACGATGCTTGTAGGAGTGTTGATTGCGTTGTTGTATCGTGTTGAACAGTTCTTGCGCTCTTTCTGGTTGCGTCGCAATCGCACCTTTACATTCTTCCGTTATGCCCGAGGAGTATCTGTGTTGCAGGGAGGACTTGCCTTAACAGTAACTGTCTGCGCCGGATTAATGGTTGGAAGTTTGTTGAACCTGTACGATGCTAATCTTGGTTATCAACCTGAGAATTTGTTTACGGTACGTGTTGTTCTTCCACTCTCTCAATACCCAAGTCGTAACGATCAAGCCAGCTATTTCTATCGAGCAATGGAGACAGTCGAGAAACTACCTGGTGTGGAAATGGTGAGTGGCAGTGAGGCGATCCCGCTTCGCTCCAGTCGTTTTGCAATTCCCTTCACGATACTTGACCGTACTTCAAAACAGGTGAATGAAAAGACTTGGGCCGAGTTCTGTCGCGTTGGAATTGACTACCACCAGATCATGGGAATTCCTCTCTTGGCCGGTCGTTACTTTAACGAAGAAGATGGAGGACGTAAAGAGCAAGTTATTGTCATCAACAGGGCGATGGCTGAGAAATTCTGGCCGGGAGAAAATCCAGTTGGCAAAAAAGTCTGGTTGAATCATCATCCAGAAGAGCGGACAATTGTTGGGGTCGTAGAAAATGTCTTCTATCACGGTCCTCGTGAAGCCCCACTTCCTCGCATTTACCGCTGTTACTGGCAGTTCCCAGCTAATGCGTTGACACTTGTCATCCAAACAACGGGCGAGGTGGATCAGGTTAAGTTTGCGGAGTCTATTAACCAGAAGCTGAAGCAGACTGGCTCGGGTGCTCTTGTGGGTAATGTTCTCTCTAACGCTGATATCCGGAGTGAGTGGGTTGCCCGGCTTTACGATCTGGTAGTAGTGGTCTGCATCACCGGATTTCTTGGAATTCTTATCGCTTTCTTTACGTTCCGCCGTTTGATGGCAGACTCACTTTGGGATGAGAGAGAAGGTCGAGGTTTTCTTCTGCCAAAGTTTAAAGAGACTCTCTGGTCTTTCTTCGGTCTCGTAGCTGTGGGGTTCATCGGAACGATCCTTGCAATGCAGACTTTAGATGAATTCTTATTTCACGCATCTTCTCTTTTCCCCCTTATCTACTCCTTCTGCGCACTCTGTACCCTTCTGCTTTTCTGGTTTGGTGGAATCTTTCCTGCCCGACGGATAGCACTTCGCGTCAAGGAAAAATAATATTTGAGATACCCCTTGTCATTCTATGGGAGTCCCCTTATATTTGCTCCCATACTCATTCTATGGGTATGGCCGGAAGACATTGCACATACGCATAGACGTTCGCCGAAGGTATCACGGGAAGGAGCATACTTAGTCGGCGGTAACGGGGATTTACGTCTACGTTGTCTGTGTTTGTCTTCCGGCTTTTTTTCTGTCGTTTGAGTATATCCTTCGAATGATCTGCGGATGTTCTCCAAAGTTCAGAAGCAAACCAACTTCAACCGATGTTGCTTTGAGATAGTTTAAAAGCTGTGCTTCATGTTGAGGGTGAAGTCTCTCAGTTGCTTTTAGCTCAATGATCACAGAGTTATTTACCAACAAATCTGCGTAGAACTCTCCCACAAGATCATGTCCGTAGAATACTTCAATTTTTGATTGCCTTTCTACCAATGTCCCATTTCGTTCTAACTCAATCTTGAGTGCTCTCTCGTAGACACTTTCAAGAAATCCGTAGCCGAGAGCATTGTATACGGTGTAGAAACAGCCAATAACATAGGATGTGAGATTCTGGTGTAGCATTGTGGTAGTGATTAGGGTAAATGAGTGAGGCAAATATATTGGGGAGGTGTGCATTTGACAAGAGGAGTGGTGGGAGATAGTACGCGGATGACACGGATTGGACAGGATTAACACAGATAGATCAGCGTTGATCTGTGTTAATCCGTCCAATCCGTGTACCATTTCATCAAGCAATCAATAATTATCAATCTGCGCACGCTGCAACGAGCCACTGTAGTCTATGTAGACTGTCTTCCACTCGGTAAAGATGTCGAAGACTGTCCAGCCTCCCTCGCGATGTCCGTTCCCTGTACCCTTTACTCCACCGAACGGCATATGAGCTTCAGCTCCAATTGTTGGGACGTTGATATAGGTAATGCCTGCCTCGATGTCGCGGATAGCGCGGAAGGCATCATTCACGTTTGCGGTGTAGAGGCTCGATGAAAGTCCATACTCTGTATCGTTCAGAATATCGATTGCTTCGGTGAGGTCTGAAACTTTGATTACCGAGAGAACCGGTCCAAAAATTTCCTCTCTCGCAATGCGCATATCGCGGGTAACATCAATAAAGATTGTTGGCAGGAAGAAGTTGCCTCGCCCAAGTTTCGGATCTTCCTCACCAGCTCTATCACCCCCTAATACGCAGGTTGCCCCATCTTCCTCACGACCAATCCGAACATACTCTGCAACGCGATCCAGTTGCTTCTCGTTAATTACTGGCCCCATCTCCGTTCCCTCCTCAAGTCCTGGTCCAATCTTGAGTGCGGCTCCCTTCGTAATCAACTTATTAACGAAATCGTCGTGAATATCTTCGTGCAGAATCAACCGACTGGTGGCGGTACAACGTTGGCCGGTTGTGCCGAATGCTCCCCAGAGAACACCCTCAAGCGCAAGCTCAAGGTCAGCATCTGGCATTACGATTTGAGCATTCTTTCCACCCATCTCAAGGGATACCTTCTTGTTCATGGCTCCAGCTTTCGCGGCGATTGCTTTGCCGACGTTGGTCGATCCAGTGAAGCCAATTACTTTCACGTCGGGGTGATCGACAATTGCTTCGCCACACTCCACTCCACCATGTACTACGTTGAAGACACCCTTAGGTAATCCAGCCTCTTCGAGAACTTCAGCTAACAGGTTGCCACTGTGCGGAGCATCCTCACTCGGCTTGTAGACAACCGTATTGCCGCAAGCCAGTGCTGGAAAAATCTTCCAACTTGGAACTGCCATTGGGAAATTCCAGGCGGTGATGATGCCGCAGACCCCAATCGGCATCCGGAACGAGAGGTTCATCTTGTTTGGCATTTCGCTCGGTGCGTTGTATCCAAAGAGACGGCGGGTCTCCGTCGCTGAATAGTATGCCGTGTCGATAGCCTCTTGCACGTCCCCCTTCGTCTCGAAGACCGGTTTCCCCATCTCGCGAGTCATAGCGCGGGCCAGGTCATCTTTTTGCCGGTTCAGAATGTCTCCAGCCTTTCTGAGAATATCGCCCCGCTTCGGAGCAGGAGTTAGTCGCCATTCTTTGTAGGCCTCAGTCGCCGCAGCTACTGCCGCAGCAACATCCTTCCTGTCGCTCTCGGGAAACGTTCCAATTCTATCGTCCGAGTCCGCCGGGTTCCTATTCTCAAACTCCCGTCCACTCTGCGAGGCAATCCACTCGCCATCAATAAAGTTGTGATATGTTCCTGCCATGATTCTGCTTTGATCTGGTTGAAATTTCTGTGAAGAGAAGGGAAGAAGATAGGAAAGGCGGGGAGAGTGTATGAAACAGAAGAAGGTAACGAATGTGGTTGGCGAAGAGGTTACGGAACATCTCCACACAAGATTATGCTACCGGTTCTTGCGACATTCGTAGAAATTGAAGTGAGGCTTGATAGCACTCTGATTCTATAAAAGGAATAAATGGTTCAGCAAACTTGTCTAAGGCCGATGCGGTTAAGGTTTGCACCTGTGAATAATTCATAGCCTAATCAGTGTAGTTCGCCAACGAGTTGGGTAGGTAGGCCACAAAGAATCGACCACCAAATGATGATAATGAAAACGCTCCGATGGTTTTGCTCAGGAATGCTCTTGATACTCTTCGCTCTTTCGCTCCCTATCGACACTCTGGCGCAGCGACCTGGAGGGCGTCCCGGAGGGAGGGAGGGCAGACCCGCAGTGAACGGTAAAGTATCCGGCACAATTCTCGACAGTGAATCGAAAGCCCCAATTCCCGGGGCAACAATTGCTCTCTGGCGTGTGCGAGATTCTACACTTGTCACCGGTGGGGTAAGCAATGCTGATGGACTCTTTTCTATTGAAGGACTTCCCCCCGGCGCGTACTATGCTAAGATATCTTCACTCGGCTATCAAGATCAACAGCTTGATCAGATCGCAATTCGTCCCGGTGCAGCTACAGTTGACGTAGGAACCATTCAGCTTCAACTTGACGAGAGTCTGGAGTCCGAGGGGGTGACCCTTACCTCTGAACGTCCTGACATCGAATTCAAAGCAGACCGGACAATCTATAACGTAGAGAACCAGCCGGTAAATGCCGGTGGAGATGCACTGGACGTACTGAAAAACGTTCCGCAGGTTGAGGTCGACATTGATGACAACATCAGCCTTCGGGGAAGTCAGAACGTAGTTGTGCTGTTGAACGGACGCTCGGTTCCACTAAGTGGAGAGGCTCTGGCTGGTTTCCTGCGTGGACTTTCGGCGAGTGAGATCAAGAACATCGAGATCATTCCAAATCCCTCGGCAAAGTATGATCCAGATGGCATGGCTGGTATCCTCAACATCGTTCTCAAAAACGAGAAGAAAGAGGGAAACCTGAGTGGCAACGTGACACTAAGTGCTGGGACAACCAATAGCTACAATGCCTCTGGGTCTCTCAACTGGCGGTCAAATAGATTTAATCTCTACAACAGCTACAGCTTTCGGTACGACGAACGGGAATCGGAGCGTGATCTGTACCGGGAGAATAAAGTTGTAGAGCCACTGACGATTCTCGACCAACATACCGATGGGGAGCGTATTCATCGCTCTCACTCACTCAACTCTACGCTTGAGTATCTACTCGACGATGTGAGCACACTCTCCCTCACTTCGTTTGTGAGCTTACGTTTAGGCGATCGTACAGATCGTGTTGACTACACAGAGCTAAACAGTGCAAGCGAGATTACATCGCAAACAATTCGGCTTAGTCCAGAAGGAGATAACGAGGGGAGTGTAGACATCGCTTTAGGATACTCTTGGAAGAAAGAGCCGGGACGCCACGAGTTCTCGGCAGAGGGACGCTACAACAGAAACAGTGAGGAAGAGAAGGGGAACTTCTTGGAGTATATGGCACTCAGTCAAGATTCAGTTGTAGAACGGCAGAACAGTCTGTCGAACGACCACAACCAGGAGGGGAGTTTTCAAGTTGACTACATTCGTCCTGTAGGGGAGAAGGGTAGGTTGGAAGCTGGGTACAAAGGTGAACTCAATCGTGTCGACAACGACTTCTACTCTGAGACGTACAACCAGATCGTGGGAGAGTTTCAGCCCGATGAAGACTTGAATAACAAGTTCGTTTACGACCAGCAGCTTCACTCTCTCTACCTGATCTACGCTAACTCTTTTGGTGCGATAGAAACACAGGTTGGATTACGTGCCGAGCAGGCAATGACAGACTTTAACCTTGTGACAACGGAAGAGAGTTTCGAGAATAACTATTTCAGTCTTTTCCCGAGTGCCGCCCTTTCTTATAGCCTTACCGACAAGACACGACTTCGTGCTTCCTACAGCCAGCGTGTTCGTCGTCCGTGGGTGCGCCAATTGAACCCGTTCCCTCAGTTCCAAGACCGCCTGAATGTACGCACTGGCAACCCATACTTGTTGCCGGAGTATATCCACTCAGTTGAGTTGAGCCTCAACCAGTATACAAATTGGGGGACGCTCAGTCTTTCCCCATACTTCCGGCGGACAACCAATCAGATTGAGCACTACTATTCGCTCGACAGCAGTGGAATATCTACATTTACATTCGAGAACTTCGACGAATCTGATTCCTATGGAGCAGAGTTTGTTGGAACCTACAGGGCTGGCAAGCTCTTTACTGGATTCCTCAACTTGAGTGCCTACCGTATCGTTACGGATGCTTCTAATGTCGAGTCTGACCTTTCAAACGATGCCTTCAGTTGGTCAGGCCGAGTGAATGGCACACTTACTATCCTTTCTAACCTCGACATTCAACTCTCCTATTTCTACCGCGCTCCGTTGAACATTGCCGACGGGCGGATCAACGCCATGCACGGTGCCGACCTTGCTGTGAAGAAATCTTTTTGGGATGACCGAGCAAGCCTCTCGCTCAGAGTGAGCGACCTCTTCAACACACGCAATTTTTCACTACAGCGTGATGGTAAAGATTACTTCATCGAAATGGAGAACAGAAGAGACTCACGCACAGGTTGGCTTTCATTTAGTTGGAACTTCGGTCAAGACGATAAGAGGCGGAACCGAGGGCAACAGGGAGAGAGAGAAGGAGGGGGGAATGGACCGACCGGAATTGACTTCGGAGATTAAGCCTGAGTTAGCTTGTGGAGTGTAAGCTTATCGTGCTGGAACAGGCTTACATAGAATATTTCTAACGCAAGCTCATTGCCTCTGAAGCCTATCATTTCCCTTCTATCATTTATTGTTTTTGCTGAAGGCCAAGTGCTTTGGTCAATTCTCCAGCAGTTGGGAGTTTACCTTGCAGTTCGTTGGGAAGTTCAGACTTTAACTGATACTCGGCAACTCCGATAGGATTTGTTTTTGATTTCAGTGCAAACTCCACCTCCAAATCATCTGCTTCTGCACAGAGGATAATTCCAATCGACGGATTGTCTTCAGGAGCACGTTCCGTTTCGTTCAACACATTCAGATAGAAATCCATCTTTCCAGCATACTCTGGTTCGAATGTTCCTACCTTCAATTCGAAAGCGACTAAACATTTAAGAAAACGATGGTAGAAGAGAAGATCAATGAAATACTCCTTTGAACCGAGAGTAATGCGATGTTGCCGTCCAATAAAACAGAAACCATAACCAAGTTCAAGAATAAAATCTTGGAGCCGTTCAATGAGGCGATGTTCTAACTCTCGTTCCTCTACTTTGCGAGTAATCCCAAGGAACTCCAAGTTATAGGAACTTTTGAGCATTTCCTCTGCTTGGTCGGCAAGCTGTTCCGGCAAGGAGGCAGAAAAGTTGTGGGACTTCTCTTCCGCTAAACTTCTTTCGTATGCCTGAGCCTTGATCTGATATAGCAACACCTTCCGTGTCCAGCCAAATTCTGCGGTGGCACGAAGGTAATAGAGGTGTTGGCTTGGCTTCTGCATCTTGGGCAGCATAGTAAGATGGTGTCCCCACGGAACCACTGCTACTAAATTTTGTAGAGCTTGTAGGATATCTTCTGGGAGTGACTGCTCAATCCCAATTTCTCGCGCAAAGTGTGCGAGAAATTCCGGAGAGTTAAAAGCTGAGTAGAATTGACGCATACGCCAAAGATTAGAGGCGGAAAATCCTTCCAATGCTGGAAATTCTTTTTGCAAATCTATTGCGAGCTGTTCTACCACAGACTTACCCTAGCCCAACACTTGTTGCTTTTCAACAATGCCTTGTCCAATATCCCAGTAGAGGAGAATCAACTCACGATTCAGCGAACGGGCTGCTGAAATTCGGGCTGATTGAATGCGGGATTTGACCTCGGTGAGCCAATTGCTATAATCGTTCGACTTGATAGATTCCTTTGCCATTGGATGATCGATTGGGTTGTGGTGAATAGAGTATGGTGCAACTGCTATCGTTCCAGTGCTTTGTTGACAATCGTTAAGAAAATATAGCGAGTTGGTAATCCAGACAAGGTAT
>JBFWSB010000217.1:0-7836 GCA_050248595.1 Kapaibacterium sp. (SeqCode) | reverse complement strand
AAGTTTTTCCACCTCTCTACCGGTGGCTCCAGAAAGTGGGACTTACCGGGCGAACGTTCAACGCGACGTTGATCTTGTTGATTGCCTTAGCTTTTGCGGAGCTTGCTCACCTTGCCGAACTCCACGGCATTCTCGGAGCCTTTATTGCCGGTCTGCTTCTGCGCGAAGCTATTGCCGAGCGGAAGCTCTCTCACGACCTTACCGGACTTGTGAAGGATGTCTCTCTCGGCTTCCTCGCTCCCATCTTCTTTGTCACTGCCGGATTCCAAGTCTCTTTCGAGGTCTTTCAAACAGACCTTGCACTCTTCCTGACAGTAATTCTCCTCGCCACTCTTGGGAAGATTATCGGCACGGCACTCTTCTATCTTCCGAGTGGATATGGTTGGCGGGAAGGTCTTACGGTTGGGGCTGGGATGAATGGTCGGGGTGCGGTAGAGATTGTGATTGCAGGCATCGGGTTGCAAGCAGGAATTATTACTCAAGAGATATTCTCCATCTTAGTCTTCATGGCAATCTCTACAACTGCAACTGTTCCGGTCTTCCTGAAGTGGGGAGTAGAGTGGCTTCGACGACGGAACGAATTGGTGCGTTCTACTCACGGGAAAGATGGTGTGCTGATTGTGGGGGCTGGTCCGGTTGCGCGACTTTTAGCCCGAGAGTTTGCCCGGGTTGGGCCAGTAACGTTGCTCGACACGAACGAAGAAAATTGTCGTGCTGCACAGGAAATGGGGTTGAACGCAACGCACGGAGATGCGCTGGAAGATACAGCACTCCGCGATGCAGGTATCGAAAGTGTTGGGTTAGTTATTGGACTTACGCCAAACGCGGAAGTCAACGTGTTGGTGGCAAAACGTGCCCACGAAGAGTTCCTTACGCCAGAACTTTATGCACTTCTGATTACCGAGGGAGATAGTGGACTCTATCGACAACTGGAACATATCAAGGCGTACCCACTCTACCGAACCTCGATCAACCTGAACAACTGGAACAATAGAGTGCGGAACAACCTTGCCCACGAAGTAGTGAAGAGAGTGACAGCGATTGAGGTTGAGGAGATTGAACAACAGTTCAATCGAGGGGAGCTTCTTCCACTGATTGTCCGTCGAGGAGAAACCGTCCGGTTGTATGGAACTGGCGACGAGCTTCAAGAAGGAGAAGAAGTTATTGCCCTCACGGTTGCGTAGTCTGTGAGGAGTCGACGTTTCCGTTCTTGGACGTGAAGCGTTCTTCTCTTCGTTTCTTCCAGTCGTTCCAGTTAAGTAGGAGTGAACCTGTGAGTGCTGTTAGGGTAAGCGTTAGCACCAGAGGATCAACTACCGAGGCGTCCCAGTCGAACGGGGTGAGTCTGTCAAGGTAGTACTCAATGCAAGAAGTAGGGAGATTTGTCTCTCCCAATTGTCGCTTCACATCCCAGTGATAGTCGGTGAGGGGACAGTAGCCGAAACCGCAGAAGAGACCGAGCAGACTCCAGGAGGCAAGTGTCAGGAGAATTGTGTAGAGGTGGGCAGGGCGCGTTCGCTTCGGTAGCCACCCAAACAGATTGAATGCCACCAGTGCAGCGTGGAAAGTGAAGAGAATAATGTCGAGGAAGCTGTACATTCGGCAAGTATTTGAAGAGTAGCGAGAGAACTTAGTAACAGACCTTATTTCTTATGGTTGAGAAGATAGACGTATCGAAGACTCACCTTGCCTACGGCGATCTTGAAAATGAACTTGCGATTACACGCCGAGTGTTAGAGCGCGTTCCGGAAGATAAATTTGATTGGAAACCACACGAGAAGTCATTCTCACTCAGGACATTAGCGTTCCACCTTGCGAACCTTCTCTTCTGGCAGAAGATTTCACTGACCGAGAGTGAGTTCGATCTGGCTTCATCTCCTCCACCAGAGAAGGGGGGGAACCTTCCCGGTAAGGAAGATCTGTTAGCGATCTTCGATAAGAATGCAGAAGAAGTTCGTGCGATTTTAGCTGACACCGAAGAGAACGTTCTTGCAGAACCTTGGACGTTACGGCACGGAGACCATGCCCTCTTCACCAGTCCGAAAGCAGATGTCCTCCGCCGTTTTGGCATCAGCCACATGATTCACCACCGGGGCCAGCTTAGCCTGTACCTTCGCCTACTCGACGTTCCCGTCCCAAACATTTATGGTCCGACTGCGGATGAGAAATGATAGGTAAGGGAGCATTGTGACCAGATTCCTGAATCTCAAAGAGCATCTATTGTATGTTCGTTCAATCGTTGCAGAACAGGTTGCTTGCTTCGTATGTAGCTTCAGTTGGAGTTGCTGGACATTTCGCTCGGTATGTTATTGATCAAGCTCCAGATGGGAGGTCGTTCTGCGTTGTAGGGAGTGAAGGAATTGAAGGCGTAGCAGTCTCGGGTCTTAGCGTTGGGTTATACGAAGCTGCCGGCTACTGGATTTTTGCAGAGAGAGAAGAGATATTTCTTCTGCTTCTTCAGAAGGTATGTGACGAAGATTCTCTGTCGCTGAACTTCCCGTTGCAATACGCAGATATCGTTGCCACGCATTCTCCTACCTCTACTATTTCCGTCGATGCTCTTTATCGACTTCAGATCGAAGGGGCAGAGTTTCCTCACTCTACTCTTCCTGTAAGTAAGCTAACTCCTGCTTCCCTCGCAGATGTTGAACTACCAAGCGAGATCGCTAATAGAATTGGTTCCATTGAGGCATTGCCAGAAGGCTTCCCTCTGTATGGGATTATCATTGACGGAGTTCTCTGTGCAATTGCCGATGCTGCTGTGAGAGATTCTGATATAGCTGCTATTCAACAGGTGTATACGCTCCCTGCCGAGCGGCGTAAAGGATATGCTCGATCCATTGTAGCCAAGATTAGCGAAGAACTTTTGTCCAGTGGATTTATGCCAACGTATCTTGTCTCAGAATCCAACCTCCCCTCCGTGGCCTTGGCCGAATCGTTGGGTTTTATATTAGACTCACGGTGGGGATACGCTGAGTAGATATCTGTTCGAGTGATTGTTCCGAGAATATGTCCTTATAGTGGCGGCACGTGAAGTATGTTATAGGAATTGTAGACGCTTGGTGATTTCTTGGTGTATTTGGTGGTGATCCTTCTATGATCCACACAATGAATCGCCAAGCAAAGGCAATAGAGAATAGACTCTCCTTCCATCAATGTTCCAGAATCGAACAACACAACAGATCGTCAACTTCATCCGCCAGATCGGCATTGAAGTGCGTCGTGCAGAACTGAGCGAACCGACGTTCCTTCCCGGCATCTTAATTGATCGTGGTGCGTTGGTTGTCGACGAATCGAAACTTCTCTATCCGGGAGACCTCTTGCATGAGGCGGGACATATTGCGGTATCTCCGCCAGAGCGACGGGGGGAGCAGTTCAACAGTGCGGGGGAGGATCAGGCAGAGGAGATCATGGCGATTGCTTGGTCTTGGGCAGCACTTCTCCACCTTGAACTTGATCCGGCAGTTGTCTTTCACGAAGGGGGCTACCGTGGCGGCGGAGATGCCTTCATCGAAAACTTTCAAGCGAAGCACTACGTTGGTGTTCCGATGTTGCAGTGGGTTGGGATGACGTACGACGAAGAACAGGCTCCACTTCACAACGCCGAGCCTTACCCACACATGGAGAAGTGGGTACGGGAGAGGGGGATAGAGTGATTGTAGGGGGAACGGTGCTTACTTAAAGGCTTCTGGGTGTGCCCCCTTTACACGCTTGATAAACACTTGAGCTTCCGACTGCTGTAGAATACCCTGATCTTGCAACCACTGCACAATGTCCACTTCAATCACAGGGAAGAGGGTAGAGCCATCTGAGGTGCGAATAAATTGGTGGTTGGCGTCGGCATATTCACGGTAGGTTAAGTTCTCCTTTCCCTTCTGTTTAAATGCTTCCACGACTGCACGTGCAGATTCTACCGGGACGTTTATATCCTTCTCCCCGTGAATCATCAAGATCGGTATGTCGAGCGTAAGGAGTGACTCTACAGGTGGAGAGAAGAGGTAGGAACTCCACCGCTTGAATGGATGCCCAGCCCACATCTCAGTTGAGTGGGGGCGTTCTTTAATCTGACTGATAATCGAATCGTATTCCTCCACACCAGAGACCCCGAGGTATCCAGGCTCTCTCTGCACAAGAGTTCGCAGCTCTTTCTCCTGATTCCACCCTCCTCCTGAACCCAGCAGGAGAAGGTGTGTTGTTCGCTTCTCTTGTGCAGCTACAGCCGCAGCAATATCTCCCCCTTCACTCCCTCCCATTACGATTACAGGAACACTCGAGTCAACCCCTTGAAGGTAGGCTGCCATCACTTGCAGGTGATCTTGAACGCGAATATCCTTCTCAGCATAGTAGTAGCAGGTGTCGAGATTAACGGTGTCTTGCATCACTCCACGTTTCTCAACAACAACAACGCGACTCCCAAAAATTGCTGCGCTTGCAAGCGTGTGCATCGTTCTCTCGTTGAGGACAGTGGCATACTCCGATCCTTGAATGTAGAAGAGAATTGCTCGCGGTGTAGACTGCGCTAACTCTACATCGTCGGAGAACAGTTCGTAGGTGAGGAGTGGGTATCCATCAAAGGAAGAGACGGTGCGGCCTGACCCGCTAAGTTTTACTGTTGCCGAGCAGCCTGAGAATATCATACAGAGAAGCAGTATCTGAAGTATGGGAAGCTTGGCGTTCGATGCGGTTGTGAAGACTGAGAGAATGGTTATCATAGATTCACTGGTAAGGTAATCACCATAAATAAGAGTAGGTGCTCTCCTCTCTTTGAAAAGTTGCAGACGCAGAGATGGCCGGTAGTGACAACCCGATTGTCTCTACATGAACTTTTTTTTGGTTGAGTTGGAATAAAGAGAAAAGGGAGAGTGTCTAAACCGGCAAATGGGATGATCTCCACCTGCAGGAATGATCGCAACAGAGAAGAAAGTAAATTTGGAACTTAACTTTATCAGGAGTGGATAGATGAAACGGACACGAATGATTGTTGGAGCGTTAATCGCAGTAATGGCACTTTCGGCAACAGCCATGGCGCAACCGGGTGAGGGAAGGTGTGGAGAGAAAGGGAAGCGTGGCCCTCACGGTGGTGGCCCTCTGGCGGCACTAAACTTGACAGATGCACAGAAGGAGCAAGTAAAAGCGTTGCACGAACAGTTTGAGCAAGATAACGCAGCATTACTTGAGCAAATGAAGAGCCTTCACGATCAGGCTCGCGAACAGATGAAGAGTGGTGACAAGGAAGCAGCCCAACAGACGCGAGAGGAGATGAAAGGACTGGGCGAGCAACTGAGAGAAGCAAGAGAAGGATTGGAACAGCAGGTTGAAGCCTTGCTAACGGCAGAGCAGAAAGCAAAATTAGAAGAGATGAAGGCAAAGCATGGGGAGAGAGGAGAGGGTAGGGGAGGAAAAGGTAAGAAGGGAGAGGCTGCGGCCAAAGGAGTGTCGCCGAACATCCAATAGATGGTCGACACGAGTAACGGGAAATTGAAGGAACGTTGGTGATTGAAAGAGGGCGTCATGTCTGTACCGGAAGGTGCATGACGCCCTCGTTATATCCGGAACAATACTATACCGGAAAGAACCGGGAGGAGAGCAATTATGAAGTACTACAGCACAGTCCTATCACTATTTGTATTGCCAGCAGTAATAACACTGCACTTCACTTCATGTGATGACCAAGTGATCGACCCAGTTCGAGTAGAGACAGGGAACGACACGACGAATCAAAATACAGGACTCCCTCCGGGATATGAGTTGTTCGGCAAGAACGTGGAGGTCTATCTCGATGGAGACTATGTCGTTGTTAAGTCGAATGGGATACCCGATCACGGAAGCCCCTACTTCGATCAGAGTCATGAACTCTACGAAGCGTACAGTGGGGATAATCCACAGTTCCGCTTGAACCCAAATCGGATCCGTGAGCAGAACCTCACGTTCAGGATTCCCTTACATCCTGCAGAGGCGCAAAATCATAGCGCGACCCCAATGGGGCCGATAGGTGTCTCTGTAAATGGTGTTCCATTCTACAATCAATATGCTGCCGGTGGTTCGCCGTTGGCAGGAGAAATCAACTCGTTCGACCAATACAACGGTCACCCACAGCAGGCTGGTGGATATCACTACCACGTGGAACCTTTGGCGATTACTGGAAAGGTGGGGAAGAGTTCACTACTTGGGTTCTTGCTGGATGGATTTCCGGTCTACGGTCCAGAGGAGAATGCGAAGGTAGTAACCAATGACGACCTGGACGACTACCACGGTCACTTCGGTGCAACGAAGGAATATCCAGAAGGGATCTACCACTACCACATCACAGATGCCGATCCATACCTCAACGGAGCCGGGTTCTTCGGGGTGAAGGGGACAGTGAGCCAGTAGATTTCGTAGTAAGAGATTGAACTGAGAATAGTGTAGACTACGAACGAGATACGATGAAGCTGAGCAAGGCCATAGGATGTATCGTGATGATTGGGGCGATTGCTTGCTCGGAGTTCGGTTGCACCGACTCCGGGCAGGTAAACTCCTCGGAGGTTGAGGTAGAAAAAGGGGATCCTAAGTTGAATGTAGAACAGGGAACTCTCTATCTGGGAAACACTCCATTCAACGGTCGAGTTGTTGAGCATTACGACAATGGTCAGCGTAAGTATGCCACCTCGTATCGTGACGGAAGAGCAGAGGGAATTGCCGAAGGTTGGTACGCCGATGGATCAAAGATGGAAGAACGATTCTACAAGGACGGAAAGAAAGAGGGAACGCATCGTGGGTGGTGGGAGAATGGAGCGGAGCGGTTCGAGTATCACTTCACAAACGATCTGAGCGAGGGGAACTTACGAGAGTGGTATGCCGATGGAACGTTGTTCCGCAGCTTCAACTACGTAGATGGTGAAGAAGAAGGAACGCAGCAAATGTGGAACAATGATGGCTCGATAAAGGCAAACTACGTGGTGCGGAGTGGACGCCGCTACGGAACGCTCGGAGCAAAACCTTGTAGCGGAACAGAAGGTGAGCCGGAAGCAGAAAGTGTGGCAGGGGAAGAATAACGTCGAGGTGTGGAGCTTGCTCTCGCTTCACTCTGCGTTGATAGTTGATAGGTTGGCGTTGCGCATCAAAGAGTAGAGAGAACTAACCGGAGAGAAATCATGCGAACGACCCTCTATAGTCTGGTCAGTCTGGTCGCCACATTCGCCATCCTTGCTGGATGTGCCGACGAACCTTCACTCTCTTCTGCTATCCCCTACTTCAATGAGGCGACGCTCACTCCACTCTGGGTAAGTGCCGATTCAGTCGAAGAAGTTATCACGCATCGAATTGGAGATTTCTCATTGCGGGATCAAGATGGTGAAGGGGTTACCCAGAGTGCAATGGAAGGCAAAATCACTGTCGTCGATTTCTTCTTCACAAGTTGCCCCGGCATTTGCCCAATCCTCTCGAAGAACATGGCGCGCATACAGGATAGTCTAAAGGGTGAAGATGGTCTTCTTCTCCTCTCCTACAGCGT
Source organism: Kapaibacterium sp. (SeqCode) (assembly GCA_050248595.1). Taxonomy (GTDB): domain Bacteria; phylum Bacteroidota; class Ignavibacteria; order OLB7; family OLB7; genus JAGWAZ01. The sequence goes on along the minus strand of JBFWSB010000217.1, from coordinate 344 downwards.
AACGCCCGAAGCCGACTCGGTTCCAATATTGAAGAAGTATGCCGAAGCTCAGGGAGCAATTGAGGGAACCTGGCATCTTTTGACTGGAGATAAAAGTGAGATATATGGCTTAGCTCGCGAGTCCTTCTTTGCCAACGTCGACACCGGAGCAGATGCCTTCCTCCACACAGAGCTTTTCTATCTGATCGATGAAGACCGCCACATTCGCGGGGTCTATAACGGAACGTTGGGAACAGATGTGATGCGACTTGTCGAGGATATTCGAGTGTTGCGTCGGGGTGAATAGTTGATCGTACATTAACCCCCGACTTTGAGTCGGGGGGATCGCGAGAAAGCCGAGCAAG
>JBFWSB010000216.1:0-7868 GCA_050248595.1 Kapaibacterium sp. (SeqCode) | reverse complement strand
TTTAGAATTGAAGGAGAGAGAGAGGCAGGGGGCTTTCCTGAATCGAGTGAAGGAACAGCTATATGACCAGACATTATTGTGAGAACTCCCTCATCAATAGCTCGCCGAAATGGGAGAAGCTCCAAACGCTCTAATCCCTCACGACTCCGCTCAAGGCATGGGAGGTCAATGTGTGAGTCAACGGTTGTATCTCCGTGACCGGGGAAATGTTTGCCGCAGGCGATTATTCCACCCGACTGCATCCCCCTGATATACGCGGCTCCATGTTCGGCAACAATCTCTGGAGATTCCCCGAACGACCGGATATTGATGATCGGATTCGCTGGATTAGAATTCACATCAAGTACCGGTGCGAAGTTCCAGTCGAGTCCGATAGCAGCCATCTCCATCGCAATAGCCCGAGCCACTTCCTCGGTCGTGGCCAAATCATTCCCCTCCCCAAGTCCCATCATCGAAGGATAGGCAATCCCTCGACGGAACCGCATTGTAAGCCCGTACTCGCAGTCGGCAGCAAATAGCAATTGGTGGGGAGTTTCCCTTCGGAGCAGAGAAATCGTCTCCGCACAATCGTCTACACTCCCCTCAAACAGAACAAAACCTCCCACACCTTGTTCAACCAAACTGAGGATATCCTCACGATAGGCTCCATTCAGCAAGAAGGCTAACGTATTCAACCGTGGGAAGAGATGGCGAGAAATCGAAGAATGCCCGTTGTTCACAAAAACCTTTGATATTCAGATTGTTTCAAGAGAATTGAGGAATGCAATAGGGTGTGCGGACAAATTGTGGTCGTCACTGATTTCCGTATCTTTAAGGCTGAGTTCCCCTTAACTATATAAGGTGATACTTCAACTGTCTCTCGATAACCACTTTAACTGCATATGGCAGCCAGTAAAAGCATACTCTTCGTCACAAGCGAAGTAACGCCATTCATCAAGACCGGAGGTCTTGCTGATGTCAGCGCAGCACTCCCCCTTGCACTTGTTGAACTTGGCCACGACGTTCGCATCATTGCACCGAAATACGGAAATATTAGCGAACGACGCAACAGAATTCACGAGATAAAGCGATTAAAAGATATTCCGATCATGGTTTCCGGTAAGGAGACCATGGCAACAGTCAAAAGCTCGCAGGTCGTCAATTCAAAGTCCAAAGTACAAGTCTACCTCGTCACGAACGACGACTACCTCGAACCCTATAAGGGAGCATACGTTAACCCCAAAACTGGTAAAGATTTCCCGAACAACGATGAGCGGTTCACCTTCTTCCAGAAGGCAGCTATCGAAACTTGCTTTAGGCTCGGTTGGAAACCAGACATTATTCACTGTAATGACTGGCAGACCGGTATGATCCCAGTCTTCCTGAAAGAGCTTTACACCGAATCTGAGTTTTTCAAGAAGACGAAGACGATTTTCACGATCCACAACCTGAGCTATCAGGGAGAATTCCCGAAGTCATCGTTCGACAAGATGGGTCTCTCGGAAGAACTCTTCAGCGCGGCTGGCGTTGCCCACGACGGAAAGCTGAATATGATGAAAGCAGGGATCGTCTTCGCCGACGCAGTGACAACAGTCTCCCCTACCTACGCCAAGGAAATCTTGAAGAAAGAGAATGGTGCTGGACTCGACAGCGTACTCCGGAAACAGAAGTCGAAGTTACACGGCATCCTAAATGGCGTCGATACGGAAATCTGGAACCCTGCAACCGATAAATTGATCGACGAGAAATTCGACGCAGACTCGCTTACTGAGAAGTACGAGAACAAAACAGCACTTGCAAAAGCCTTTGGTCTTGAAGCAAATATCGACACCCCAATTATCTGCATGATTGCCCGGATGGTAGAGCAGAAAGGATATGATCTGGTAATCGATGCAGCCGACGAGATTGTAGAGCTTGGGGCACAGTTAGTGATTCTGGGTGAAGGGTCGGGGAAGATTCCGAAGGGACTTGAGAAAATCGCGAAGAAGCACAAGAAGAACATCTCGGTAAAGATCGCATACGACGAAGAGACAGCCCACCTGATGCAGGCTGGATCGGACATCTTGCTAATGCCTTCAAAGTTTGAACCGTGTGGACTGAATCAGCTCTACGCCATGGCCTACGGCACAGTCCCCGTTGTTCACGAAACTGGCGGACTGATCGATTCGGTGGAGAAGTTCGACCCGAAGAAGAAGTCAGGAACCGGTTTCCTCTTCAAGAACTACACCGCAGCCGACATGATGAAAGTTCTGAAGCAGGCAGTCACCCTCTTCAAGGATAGCGAAGAAGAGTGGGAAGAATTACAGCGTCGCGGAATGGAGAAAGATAATTCATGGAAGATTTCTGCCGATGAGTATTCATCGAAGATCTATTCGTGACAATTCTCCGGACGAAGTGTACGTTCGCTGAGTCGGGAAACGTGCTACGTCTCCCGGCTCGTTTTGTAGAGTGACCATTTTTTGGAGTTGATCGTATATCCAGCCTGTATAGATTGATCCGTATGAGCAAAGCAAGCACTATATATTTTCTTTTCACCTGCTGTACAATCAGCCTACTTTCCCTCATCTCCTGCAACGATAATCCGTCGCAAATCGGTGAAGACTACTTACCAGAGAATGTCGAGTTTACGCAGATTGATTTGCCAATCTCCGACATGACCTTCACCAGCGGGGTCGCCGCGATCTCCAACACATCAAACCAATTAAACAACGCAATTCTGGTTGGGCAAGCAGATGATGGGACAGTTGCCCACAGTCTGTTGACACTAATCGAGCGTTCAGATGAGTTGAAAGATATTGCCCCATCATCAATCGTTCGGGCTGAACTTCGGATGCGAACGATTGACTACCGATATGGCGACACGAATTCTCGTCGAGTGAACTTCGACGTCGTCTCGATGGAGGGAATCTTTGGAAGTAACGCCCAGTGGGCCGACACACTGATTGCCAAAATCGACAACGGCATTACGCTCGGCACATACGATGGTGACTATCTCGATAGTTCCTTCACCTACACGCAGCTTGATCCGACGAAGACTGCCGACTTCCTGAACAGCTACTTCTCGTTAGATACCGTTGTCTCCAACGGCGATCCAATTATTCAAACTCAAACACTCCGAACACTTGCGCTGAAAGCGGGACAATCGGGTGGAATGATAGGGGCATTTCTCGGCACTGCAATTCTGAACGTTCCAGACAGCTTACGCCCCACCCTCGTGGTGACCTTAGCCGACACAGTGATTGAACTGGAGATGGGAGTAAGTAATTGGATAACAAAACTTCCCCCCTCAGTAGAGATTGGAGCAGGGAAAATTGTTCTTGGAGCTGGTGCGCCAATTAGAACACACGTCCAGTTTAACCTGGACACGATCCCATCCAATGCAGTAATCCACAGCGCAGAGTTGACGTTCCACATCGTTCCGGGAGAGGAAAAGACTGGTACGACCGGAGACGTAAAGGCATTGGCTGGCTACGTTGCGGGGAGTAATCCTCTCGGCTCCGACAAATACCTTGCCGATATCTCCACACTTTTCAGTGGCTTTCTGATCGGTTCACGCCCAGCCGCTGACGATGCCTCACTCTCAGATACCTATCGCTTCCGTGCTTTTGGATTCGTCCTCATTCGTTGGCTCCGGGGTGGAAGCGGAGGAGTTGCGAATAACGGACTTCTTCTCGCCTTAAGTAGAAATAGGCCAGAGATTGAATCTGCCACGTTGGATCGAGTTGTTCTCTACGGCCCCGATGCACCGGAAGAACTTCGCCCAAGGCTACGGATTGTCTACTCAATCCAGGTAAAATCGTGAACACTATGAAAGCTATGTTATACAGTCGGGCTACCTTCAGGTCGCTTCTCTTTCTCTCACTTCTCTTTCCACTAACGCTCAGTGCGCAAGGAGGAGGGAGTTCCTACTCCATCTTCAACATTGGAGATTTGGAAACAACTACAACCGGAGCGGGAGCAGGCAGAGCCGGAATTGAAACTGCCGTTCCATACACCGGACTCATCAACTCGCTGAACCCTGCGGCTTGGACTTCACTGAACTACGTTACCATCCAGGCAGGACTCCGCTTCGAGCAATATCGGGTGAGTGATGCAGATCAATCGATCTGGCAAAACAAGACAGCCTTCCGTAATGTTGCCGTTGGCTTCCCCTTCTCCAAAAAACTGGGTGGGGCAATCGCACTCGGCATCCGTCCCTACTCCTCAGTAAACTATAATACGGGAGTCGAACAAGATGTCCCCTCAGGTGATTCATTAGTTCCAGCCGAACTGAACTACAACGGTTCTGGTGGAGTTTCGCAAGGCTTTGCTGGCCTTGCGCTGAGTCCATTCAAAGAACTCTCAGTTGGTGGAACAGTCGATCTCTACTTTGGCTCCACACGGAACAGAACCATCGTCAACTTCCCCACCTCGAGTCTGAACAATGCTGGATACGTAAACACCGACTCTTGGTCCGGGATTGGTGGCTCTATCGGTATCTTAGCAAACCCAACAGAAAACTTGTTAATTGGGGCCACCTTCTCTCCCGGGTTCAAACTCAACGATGAGCGTGAGTCGATTTCAATCTTCCAAGAAGATGGCATCGACGACACAGTATCGGCCACAACTACGGAGTCATCGATTCCTGTTCCCTCCAGAATTACCGTTGGAGCCTCTTGGAAGAATGGGCGTACAGTCCTTTCCGGCGACTTCTTGACGCAAAGTTGGGGGGGAAACGACTCACTCAGCCGTACCAGAAATCGACTCCGCACCGGAATTGGTGTTGACTATATCCCGTCGAAAAATCCGAATGCAAGCGGGCTTGACACCTGGACACTTCGGACTGGAGTTTGGTATGAGCAGACATATTACTCGTTAGCACAAGGTGACATCAACGAAATGGGGGTTGCCCTCGGGGTAAATATTCCTTTTTCCTCAACTGGACGACTCGGTTCAGGTGCAGGAGCAGACATTGGTTTGGAGTTCGGTATGCGTGGAACAACCGACAACGGCCTCACTCGCGAAATGTTCGGCAAGTTATCGCTTGAGCTTGCCATCAGTGAATTCTGGTTTGTGCAGTAGAGGAGAGCCTATTCGTGTCACTATCACTAACTGGTTTCGGCTACGACATACATCAACTGGAAGAGGGACGCCCTCTTGTCCTCGGGGGTGTCCCGATTCCGAACTCGCCGCACGGCCCGATTGCCCACTCAGACGGAGACGTACTCCTCCACGCCCTCTGCGATGCACTTCTCGGGGCGGCAGGACTGAGAGATATTGGACACTACTTTCCGAACACTGATCCTCGATTCGAGAACATCAGCTCGCTTGAGCTTCTAAAAGAGGTAAGAGAGCTTATTGAAGGCGAAGGGGGGAAAGTAGTTCAGGTTGACTGCACTCTGGTTCTGGAACAGCCGAAGTTGGCTCCATATCGAGATGAGATTTGCCGAACAATTGCCTCGCACCTCGACATTCCTGAACGGCGAGTATCGGTGAAGGCAACAACGAACGAAGGCATCGGCTCTATCGGACGTGGAGAAGGGATGGCAGCCTATGCCGTAGCAGTGATATCCATCGGTTGAAAGAAGAGAAAGCCAATCGACAATGATGCGGAAAGGGAAGCCGGAGAAATATCTCAAGCCAGAACCGCACATCCTATGGTGGAGCGGGATCACTTCCCTGCTCTCTGTTCTGAATCTTTCAAGTCTGATTCTCGCCTCCCTCCTGTTAGCTCAGTTCTCGATTTCAGAACTTAAAGCACAGCCTCAGCAAGATGCCCCCGTCACATCTCTCCCTGAACTCTTTCCCCTTCAGGATGGGTGGTTCGGCATTGAGCGAACCCCCTCTGCTGATCGACTTATGTTGATCGACTCAGACTTTCGAACTCGCTCGCAGATGCTCTGGCGTGATCTCGCCCCTCTCGACTTTATCGAATTGCCCGGTGATTCAGCTGGGGTAATGCTGGCACAACCGGGAAGTGGAACTCTACTCTACATCGTTAAGACTGATCTGACGCCGGACCTAACCCCACTCTGGCAGTTCGATGGAAAAGGATTCAATCAGATCGTTGGGGTTACCAAGACATCAACATCTCCCTTGACTGTTCTGCTTGCAGGAGACTCCGGTGTTGTCGGAATTGGAACGAATGGTGAGGTGGCATTTCAACATCGTGGGCGAATTAAGGGGGTACTTCGCTCAACTCTCGACACCAACAAACTCTACTTTGCAGAGAACTACGGCGACCAGACATTTTTCTGCACGTTCAGCTTGAGCGACGGCATTATTCTCTCCAGCACGCCAATCAAAGGGAGCGGCGATGTGTTGCTGAGCTACAAATCAGAAATTGACCGAACAATTCTTCTTGCACTGAGCAATCCTCCCACTCTCTACACTATTCGGGAAGAGAGCGGGGGCTTTCAACGTCAACTCCCCCTACCTCGTTTTCCCAACGTAATACTTCCGGTTGGCAACACGGAGGCGATCTCTTTACTCTACTTCTCACTTCCTGCTCCTGAAATACTTGAAGTTGGTGAGGAGAACAAGCGTTCCACACTCTACTATCCCTCATCAGTTCCCTTTCGCTCTGTTGTCTTCGACAGTCACTATATCTTCTTGGTGGGGAGTGACTCCGTGGTAGTCTACGATCACGAGTTCGACTACCTCTGCCGTCTTCCCGCTACAGGTGGCGTGCGGGCACGGCTCATCACGATTGACAGCCTGAAGGGGAGCTATATTCTGACAACTGAGAATGGCTCATCACCTATCACTGTCACACCTGATTCGTGGGGGTGGTTCTACCCATGGCAACGTGAGATTGTCATAGGCATTATTCTCCTACCACTCTTGCTTCTTGGACTTATCCTCTTCCTTCGATACCGCATGATGCGGGTGATGTACACAAACATTGTGCGGGGGGGAGACGCCGCCGGTTTTTTAGTCACTTCACGAAATGGGAAAGTGCTAACAATTAACGGCACGGCTCGGCGATACATCGGCATTGAGGGGGCAACACCTATCGGCAGACATATCAACTTTGCCTTTGCCTCAGAGCACCTTCAACCAGTTTTAGAGCGGAGTCGAGCACTTCTCAGCTATGGTCAGCCATACCAGACCGAGTTAAATGTTTCTACCGACGGAAGCTCCCGCACCCTCCACTTCAGTGGTCGCCCACTCTACGGAAGGTATGGTGGAACCAAAGGATTTATCTTCATGATTCAGGATATAACCTCGATCATCGAGCAAGACCGACTGGTAAACTGGGCCTCGGTGGCACACCACATTGCGCACGAAATGAAAACGCCTCTCGGTGTGATTCGAACTTCCGCAGAATCGCTCCGACACGAACTCTCCAGTCTGCCCGATTCCTCGAAAGGACTGACTATCACAGGACGACTCTTGCGGCAGAGCGGAAGACTACGCGAAATCGTGGAAGATCTGCTGACAGTTGCCCGCACCGAAGAGATGAAGCTTGTGGAGGTCGATCTCGCACTCCTCCTCTCCTCATTGGTCGACGACATGCGGGAGTATATTCCGGGCATGATAATGTTAACCTTCGAGCAGAAGGGAGAGAACTTTAGAATACGTGTCGATGCTGACCAGATGACGATTGCTCTCCGCAACGTGATCGACAATGCTCGGCAGGCAATCGGTGACCGGGAGGGAATGATCCGGGTATCAGTTAACGCAATGGAAGATGCAATCGACGTCGTTGTTGCGGATGACGGCATCGGCATGTCCCCAACAACACTCGCACGACTCTTCCAACCCTACTACACCGAAAAAGAGGGTGGTTCTGGTATCGGCACAGTAATTATCAAGCGTGTGATTGAAGGGCATGGTGGAACAGTAACCGTGGAGTGCGAGTATGGTGTCGGCACTACATTCCGACTACGGCTCCCAAGTGAAGAGGC
>JBFWSB010000215.1:0-7884 GCA_050248595.1 Kapaibacterium sp. (SeqCode) | reverse complement strand
CTTCGTCAAAGAATTGGGTGAACTGAATCTTTCCCTCATCATATATGATTTTTGCTACCGGCCAGACTGGGCTGGTACTTCTATCTCTGGGAATGCTATCATACCAATCGTAGTAATTCCATGTTCCAACTTTTTTATCGTTGCGATAATATCCTTCCTCATAAAGGAAGCTGAACCGTAGGTCGAGATACCCCTGCCCTTTTCCATCAAGCGAGTCATCGTAATATGACTCAACGCTGTTATCAGCGTGCATTTTCTCTCCATGAAGTCTTCCTTCCTTAAGAGATATGATTCCCTCCCACCTCCAGTTGGGGACATCGTACTGAATCAGAATTCCAGTGAAAGGAATGCCTCTCGGTAATAACCGCGTCACGCTATCATCTCCCGCCACAGCTCTCTCTATCTCATCGTCAGTGGTTTGCACCTGATCTATTGAACCATTCTTCGCTGCCACTATCACAACCGGAGAGTAATCACCCATTGGGAATGTATAAATACAATAGAGCGTGTCTGATTGCTCCTCGCTCCGAATAACTTTTCCTTGATGATTATAGAACTTCCAAACGCCGGATGGAACTCCGTTCGTGTAATAGCGTCTGGCATACAACTTGCCCTCCATATCATATTCAACCCACTCCCCATCTTTTCGACCGCTCCTATAGTTCCCAATTTTCCAGATTGACCTGTCGAGGTTGAAGAATGTATCCAGACTTGTGTATGACGTTGAATACGTACCAGAGCCTTGATGTTCATAGGTGAATATCTCTTCAAATGGGTCGACCAACGGAGATATGCTGTCGCCGTTCGAAGAATCGTTCGGAGAGATAGTAGAATCTCCAACCACTCCCGAGGAGAGCGAATCGATAGATTGAGAATCTTCTGTTGAAAAGCGACAAGCACTCAGGAAGAATAGGAAGAGGATGGCATATTTCATTGATCTGTTTATCTACATTGTGGAAGTGATAGATTACTTAACATTTAGCTCGACTCCCCGAACGTCCTCGCCTGCAATCCTCCTCACCCAACCAACGCCAACCACAATCAACAGAAGGTATTGCGCCACAAAGAATCGTTCTTGAATGGATGGGAAGAGAAGTAAGCGAAAGAGGATTGTGGCGAGAACTAATATCACCATTCCCTTCTCTCGCTCGGCCATCCCGAATTTCCGAATCAATGGGTAAGCAATGATGCTGAAGAAGAGGAGGATCATCATCCAGGTCAAGTTGAAGAAGGAGAGCGATTCCTTTATCAGGTGTAGATACCCACTCCCGGAACCGGCGTGCTTGAAGGCAAACCACCACCCGATATCGTTCCCGACAGCTGGACCAATCAACAGGAGTGCGAGAAGGACTGATATGGTGAACCCAAGATATGTCCCGGTAGAGAGCCACTCCTCACGTCGGAATGTTGGTAGGAATCGCAGGAGCGTAACGATGACAAGTCCGTAGAGCGCGTAGTCAACGCGTGCTGCAATGGATAAAAGAAGGAAGAGCCAGAGGAGTGGAAGATGCTGCCTCTTCCGTTCGATCAACCAGAACGCGAGGAGAAGGAAGAGGACTGCAAGTCCGTCGGGCGAGGCAAGGCGCGCTAACTCGCTCACCGGGAAAATACCGGCAGCGAGAAGCGATAAGAGAAATCGTTGAACCGGAAGAAGCAGCGCACCAAGCCAGAACCAGAGAAGCAGGGCAATTCCAATGTAGGCGAGCAGTGCAGAGAATCGTACAGCTACGGTGTAGGGAAGTCCAAGTATCCTGCCAAGTCTTATTGTACTGATGTAGAGAGGCTTCACACGGTAGAAGGGAAGCTCTCCCTGAAAGAATGCCGCATCCCGGTAGCACCTCTCACGATACTCACCTGTTGTCAACGCAGTGAAGTTTTTCTCGGGAAGCTCGGCTTGAAGAATCCGATACGTTGCCTCGTGAACGTTTGCCTCTCCCTCCCACTCAAGCGTGCAGGCGATGTAGGGAATCATATCCCAGTTGTGGAATGGTTGCCAGAAGAGCAGAGCAGTACTTATGCCGACCAGAGCAATGAAGAAGAGTGTTGGAAGCACTCGCCGGGAACTGCTGGTTGTGGGATTGGACATCGTGCTGTTGTTGTGTAGGAATGGATGGTTCGACCAAGATCACGCAAAGGCGCAAAGAATGTGGAGAACGCAAAGAAGAATGCAGTGGACACCATACGTTGTCAGCAGCGAGTATCAGGTATTGAATAGATGATAAATACTCTGCACTCATTCACTCCTACACTTCTCTCACACTTAGCACTACGTTGATTCTTTGATCTTCTCGACCAGTACTCTCGCTTTCGTTCCAATTGGGATATGATTATAGAGAAAATTCTTGATTGGACTGTAGGCGTATGTTTCCCAGACTTTCACCGAGAATCCTTTCTGCTCTGCTAAATGCCGAAAAGAGTTTCGGCTGAATTCGTTGCAATGTCCGGGACGCCAGCTATCTGCATACCTCTTCTTGTGCAGGCCAGTCTTTGCCAAACTCCGCTTTACGTTAAAACTGATCCCCTCGATGTTCGGGAACTCCAGCAAGGCGTGGCCGCCTGGACGCAGAAGCTGGTTGATACTCTCCATTGCTGCCAACGAGTCTGGCAAGTGCTCCAGCACGTGGCGAAGGGAGACGAGGTCGAACCCGGAGTCAGTTGGTCGCCACGTTAGGAAATCGGAGACATCAACTTCAATCCCAAATCTTTCGCGAACGTTTTTGGCAAGAAACTCGGAAAGCTCAAGTCCTCGCACATCCCACCCCTCTCGCTGAGCGGCTGCAAGAAGTGCGCCGTTCCCACATCCTACATCGAGAAAGCGTCCCGGCTTCGGGAGGTGACGGCGAATAAACTGGTAACTAACAAGAGAGCCACGGTTAATGAACGGATCATCCGGGTCCAGATATTCCGTCGCATACTTCTCTTGATGTTCAATCAGGTTCAGTCCGGTCAAGTCGAGGTTGACCAACGCACACTTGCTGCACTTGTAGAAGCGAAATTGATCCTCTGATCCTTGCGTATAGTAGAGGGAAAGATCGTTCCCACCGCAGAGACGACACTTCATAGTTCAATAGAGATGGCAGGTTAAGTATGCTATCGACATTGTATTCCCTTGGTGCTTCTTGGTGTTCTTGGTGGTGATTCTCTTACTACGAACTCCCCTGAAACACCCCGAACACACATTAATCTGAACTGCCGGCTCTATAATCGGAGAGAGAAATTATTCACTCCCCTTCGGTTTCATTAAGAAGAGATAGGTCTCCTGCTTCTTGATCGACTCTAAGAAGGCAAAAATCATCCGCTTGATCAACGGTGCTTTCCGCACCACAACTTCCCGTTCCTCTTCTGTCTCAGTCTGACTCGACCTGATATGTGAGACGTTGATTGCGCACACCGTTTCGAACGATCCAGAGAAGAAGCGGGAGACATGTTGCTGTGAGTCGAAGTGGTGAGGGTGCGTTGGGTCGAGGATGCGGTAGAGACCGAGCGTAGAATAGATACCTCCGAGCACTCTCGATTTCGTCACGTTCAGCAGCACGACAAGGTGTCCACTCGGTTTCAACTGTCGCGCGAGAACTGCCGGAACAATCGAAAGGTTGTCGATATGATCGAGCGAGTTCATTCCGAAGATTGCGTCGGCTTTCTCCTCAACCAGACGATTCAAATCTTCCACTTTGCCCTCGATAAACTGAACATCTTCGGCTAAGTGAAAGTTCTCTCGGTAAAAGCTGATGAGGGGATCAACCCCGATCTTCTTCCCCTTCGGCACTGACATTAGAACAGTGGTCGGTCCGCAGCCAACGTCGATATAGAGACCGTCGTCGGAAAACTTGAGTTCTGGCAACTCCGCGAGCATCGTGCGCCAATAGGCTTGGTGGAGTCGGAAATACTCCTCCTTGTCGATAGCCTCCGATCTGCGCGAATAAAAAATTTGCTCCCGCCGCTGCGCCGCCTTCCAGCGATCTTTCTCGGCAATGTCTTGAATGAAAGTGCGAATGCTCATGTTGTTTTCCCGGTGCTGCCGGCACAGCCTGCGCACTCCTGACGAAAAGAAAAAGAAGATACGGAAGGGAGAGAACTTTTCCGGAGTTCTCAGTCATCGCCACCCGGGTTGCTCCAACTCGCTATTCCAAATTCATGAAGCGTGGGGAGAGGTTCTCTGGCAACTCTCTTCCGAATCACCTCCTCTTTAGTACACTTCTGACACTCATCACAGTCGCTACAGGATGGACAATTATCGCAATCCCTACACTGAACGCAGGTCTCTCCGAACTCATTTCCGCTGGCAATCTCCAATTCACCGGTCAGGAGGTTATAGTCAGATGAATGGTACTCACCAGTCTGTGTTGACATTGAGTATTCTGTAGATCCAATGAGATACCACTCCCCCTCCTGGAACCTGAACCGATAGGTCATTCCCCATCGCCAACTGCTCCCGCCGTAGAAGTGAATAAGAAACGATCCCCGATTCACTTCCACCCCTTCGTAAGGATCCCCCATAACTCCTCCGTCGCTCGCCAGTATCACGAGATTATCGGCCTGAACAGCATATTGATATCCTCCTCTCTTCTTCCTGAAGTAAACAACCAGTGTTCTCTCCTCATCCCCCCATGTTCTCTCCGGTTCGCTCTCATCCTTGTCTGCTTCTATCACCAGAACAAGATCGTCGAGGTGATCTTTATTCAGGTCTCCCGTGGCCGAATCAAGCAAGTGCCAGCCAGCGGGAACAAGTGCAGGAACAGAATCTCCGGTCGCAGGGACTCTGATCGGTTCAGTGGACTGCGCACTGCACAGTGAAGTAAACGAGAGAAGACCAAGCAGGAACAGAAAAGTGTTCATAGAACTAAAGATGTAATGTGGAATGGTAACGCGGTCTGTTCGCACGCCAGTTCAGAATCAACGTTACCCGTGCTTCAGCATCGTTGCTCACATCGTATAAACATATGTCTGCACTCCTGTCTGCTCCAGACTACACTCCGTGCGCTCGCAGTCGCCGCATAAACTTCCGGAGCGCACGAAGGAAGGAGGTAATAACCCGAACGTCGAAGAGAAGTCGGGAATTGATGAATCGTCCGGTGTTGTTGAGTGGACCAATTGCGAAGAGCTTCGTCATCTTCCCAAACCCATTCATGTCAGCCTCAAACCTGCCGTTCACAGTCAGTGTGTCGTAGCCCCAGTCGAATCGAAAAATGTAGTCGAGATTTTCGGAATGCATCCGAACGTCATAGGCACTACTCGCCTCTACCTTTACAAGACCGCGAGTAAAAGAGAACTGATAGACTGAGCCGAGATCGTAGACGAAAAGGTTGAGAGGTTGAAAGAAGCCAAGACCTGGAATTCGACGAATCAAACCGATGAGGAAAGAGTTGTTCCGGGAACGAATCCGCTCAACATACTTCCTTGCCGACTCCATCAATCCAGCCTCGGAAACAGTTCCGGCAGTGTGGAATGGTTTCCCCGAGAGTTCGTAGTCGCTCTGGTACTTCTCCAAAGCCGGCTGGTTATCCCACGCATCTCCAACTTCCCAAACATCTCCAGGGTAGAGAAGAACTGGTTGCGACCCCGCTTCCGCAATTGCCGTCACAGCGTCGTGCGGAGTGTTGATGCTGTCGTTGTTGTAGCGGTTCTCTTCGTGCGAGAAGTAGACGAAGCTGGCGAAGGGAATCGTCCACTTCGGCTTGAAGACCTTGATCTGTCTCCCCATAATCTCCAACTTCGACCGAGCAGAATCTTCTCGCAACGCTTTGTCGGCAGGATTTCCCTTCCAAGCTGCGTAACTGAATTGCGTGAAGAGAAGGTCAACCTCACCAGTCACATTTCGAATATCCTCAGCATTTCCATCCCCATCCACAACACAGTCGTTAATGTTAAGAATCCGAGTTCCATTGCAGTTGTAAAGAATCCAAGAATCGAAGAAGGGAACGTTCCCACAGATAACCTCAATGCCGTCGGCAAGCTGCACCGGTTTCTCGTGTGGTAGTTCCTGCGTCTGAAATCCAAGTTTCGCACAAAAGTCGATCACTTTCCGGTCTCGCGTCTTCTGGAAAAGCACCGTTATCCCCCTTCGTGTCTCCTCTGGAATGCTCTTTAAAACTGGAGGAGAGAAGTGGTCAGGGTGTTCGTGTGAAAACCAGATGTAGTTGATGTGGCGAAATTCCTCCATTTCAAGCGGAGAATTGCAGAGGAGATCCCACCCATTGTTAAACGCGCTACCGAACAGCCAAGGGTCGTGGATAATGCGTACACCATTGAACTCGAGAATGAAGGAGGCATGGTTGATAAATCGGATGTTCATATCTGATGCTCTGAATGATGAGAACGGGTTGCTGGAAAAGTACCGAATAACTTCTTGATGGAGCTATCAAAAATCAATGCACTTTTCTATCTCCCATCACCCCCCCTTACCTCACTCTGTTCGTAATTCGATGTGAGTATATCGGCTCGACCATTTCAGCTTCCGTAGTTTTGCCCGATACTTTTGAACAGCTTTCATTGACCCACTGCATATTTTGCCTGTGACATGAGGAAATAGTTTTCCCGTGACAACATTCCGTCGTTCTCATATTGTCCCATCCGTAGCTGCCTGGCTGGACCGGTTGCAGCCTCCTGCTCCTGTTCTCTTGGGTGTGCTAGCTCTTCTGGTAGGGCTGGCAAGTGGCGTCGGCATCTGGCTCTTTAAGCTCCTTATTAATGGAGTTCACCACCTGATTCTGGTTGATGGAGGTGAATTGCTGGACTCACTCGGAGCTTGGGGAATTGCTCTGGTTCCAGTGATTGGAGGACTGATTGTTGGATTGATGGGACGCTACGTGATTGGTCGCGAGCGGCGCGAAGGAGTAACCGGCATTATCGAGTCGGTTGCCCTCGCCGGAGGTCGCCTCCGCTATCGACTACTTCCAGCAAAGACGGCAGCAGCGGCAATCTCTATCGGAAGTGGGGCATCTGTCGGCCCGGAAGATCCTTCAGTCCAGATAGGCTCGAACATTGGGTCGATGGTCGGACAGTGGTTCAACCTCTCAGACGAACGTGTGCGCGCTCTGGTAGCAGCCGGAGCCGCAGCCGGAATTGCCGCAGCCTTCAACGCTCCATTTGCTGGCGTCTTCTTTGCGTTAGAGCTAATTCTTGGAGAGATCGGTGGTAGTGCCCTCAGTGTAGTCGTGATGGCTGCCGTTGTCTCATCTGTCTTTACGCAAGCAGTGGAAGGCCCTCAACCAGCATTCCACGTTCCTGCCTACGAGTTGAACTCTGTCTGGGAACTTGGCCTTTACTTTGGTCTCGGGGCAATTGCCGGCCCTATCTCCGCCCTCTACGTCAACCTTCTCTACAAAGCTCACGACCTCTTCGGCTCGTGGCAAGTTCCTCGGTGGGTGAAGCCAGCCGCAGCAGGACTTGCCGTTGGAATTGTCGGCATCTTTCTGCCCGAAGTTTTTGGTGTCGGTTACGAGACGATCGAGGGAATCTTAAACGGAAGAGATGCAGGTGTTCTCTTCTTCCTCGTGTTGCTGGTTGCAAAGTTGATCCTGACACCAATTAGTATCGGCGGCGGATTTTACGGTGGAGTCTTTGCCCCATCCCTCTTCTTAGGAGCTGCCCTCGGCGCGGCATACGGAACAGTTGCAGAATACCTTTTTCCCGGACTCGGCATTTTACCCCCTGCCTTCGCGATGGTTGGGATGGCAGCCACACTTGCCGGCGCGGTTCACGCCCCCCTCACTGCCATCCTTCTCCTCTTCGAGATGACACACGACTACCGTATCGTCCTCCCGTTAATGTTCGCTGTCGTCATCAGCATGTTGATCTCCCAACGCTTCCGTCCCGAGTCGGTCTACACACTCGGGCTACTCCGGAAAGGTATTCGGATCGAGCGTGGACGTGACGTTGATCTAC
>JBFWSB010000214.1:0-7905 GCA_050248595.1 Kapaibacterium sp. (SeqCode) | reverse complement strand
CCATGCGGCTCTTCGGGGAGAAGTGGAACTTCGCTGGCATCGAGAAGACGATGGAAGCACTCGGCATCAAGCACGACGTCTACTTCAACGAGACAACCCTCTACGAGGAGGGGAAGATCGAAGAAGTTATCAACAGACTTGGCGAGCTTGGAAAGACGTTCGAGAAGGAGGGAGCACTCTACCTGAACTTAGAGGAGATTGGTCGGGACAATCGGGTGATTGTGAAATCTTCCGGCGAGCCAACGTACCGACTTCCCGACATCGCCTACCACGTGGAGAAACTGGGGCGTGGGTACGACCAAGTGATCGACGTTCTCGGCGCGGACCACATCGACGCGGTTCCCGACGTAATCGCTGCCGTCGGAATGCTGGGTGGTGATGCCTCCCGGATCAAGCCGGTAATTCACCAGATGGTATCGTTCGTTGAGAATGGTGAAGAAGTAAAGTTCTCTAAGCGACTCGGTCAATCGATCACGCTCGACGAACTGCTGGAAGACCTTGGCAAAGATGTCGTCCGCTTCTTCTTCGTGATGCGCGGAGCAAACACTCACTTAGAGTTCGATCTCGGTCTCGCCCGCGAGCAGTCAGACAAGAACCCCGTACTCTACTTGCAGTACGCCCACGCTCGCATTGCCGGACTCTTACGGTTTGCTGAGTCAAAAGGAATCAACCTGAACTTAGAAGCCCCTATCGACGTGCTAACGACGGAAGAGGAGGTTGCACTCATCAAGCAGATTTTGGAGTTCCCTGAAGCAATCTCCCGCGCAGCGCGCGACCTTGAGCCGCAGATTGTCGCCGAATATCTTCGCGAACTTGCTACAGCCTTCCACAAGTTCTATCACGAGCGGCGCATTATCGGAGCCGACACAGAAGCCGAGGGAGCCGCTCGATTCCGCTTAGCCGCCATGGCGCGCACGACGTTGGCAAACGGACTGAACATTTTGGGAATTACCGCTTTGGAGCGGATGTAGCAGATATCGAGAAATACAACGAGAACTTCCGTACTCGTAGGTATCTATAGTGAACGAAAAATACAAAGGGGCGTTGAGTCACACAGGATTGTCCGTCATCCTTTTAGATCAGTGTTCATTCGCGGTAATCCGTCTAATCCGTGTACAATGTCATCGAGCAATCATCTGTAGTTAGCAATCGTACACGGATAACGCGGATCGGACGGGATATACACAGATAGAGTGAACGAGAATAGAAAGGGGCGTAGAGTCACAACAGAAGAGATAGAGAGAATTCCCATCTCTTTATCTCTTTCGTTTTTCTTTCACCAAATTTTGTTCTTCTCCCCTCAATCCCCTTCTCTTCCACCGTATCCCCTTTCTTCCCGTTTTCGTCCAGAGCGATGCTGATACCGTCAACCTTTCACGGCCCACTTTCACCACATGCAGTAAAGATTGCTCCGGAAATAAGAATCGAGGCAAGCGTAAAAAGAAGACGATGAGCCATAGTTCTCCTCCTGAAGAGAGTGTAATACGTTTGATAGGTAAGGGCGAGTATAGTGATACCAACCCTTACTGAAGTCTCGACTTCCCTACCTTCTCCTTTCTTGCTACTTTCGGCACTACCAACCTCAAGGCAGACTCAAATGTTAATATAATCTTCAGAAATCTTCAATGCAGATAGGACCGTATAGTGTAGACCTGATCGAAACTTGTCGCTTCGCCCTCGACGGCGGAGCCATGTTCGGCGTTGTGCCGAAGAACCTTTGGTCGCGCGCTTACCCCCACGTCGACGAACAGAATCGAATTGCTATGGCCGCGCGGAGCTTGCTAATTCGGGGAGAGGGAAAGATCATCGTGGTCGATGCCGGGTGTGGACATAAGATGGAGGAGAAACTCGAGAATATCTACGCCCTCGATCACAGCAAATTCACCCTTCGCACTGGACTTGCAGAACATGGCGTGACGCCCGAAGAGGTAACCCACTTTATCTACACCCACCTCCACTTCGATCATGCCGGAGGCTCCACAGTTCTCGATGAATCGGGTAAGCTTATTCCTCTCTTCCCCAATGCTCGCCACTACGTGCAGAAAGAGCAGTTGAGCTGGGGACGCAATCCAACCGACAAAGATCGCGCCAGCTTCATGCCGGAAAACTATGAGCCAGTTGCCGAACGTGGTTTGTTGGAAGAACTTGATGGCGATGGTGAGCTGTTCCCCGGCATCGAACTGCGAACCGTTAACGGCCACACGCGCGGAATGCAGATGGTGATTGTGCGAGATGACTCCGGCGGCTTAGTCTACCCTGCCGACCTGATGCCGACCTCAGCACATATCGGCTATCCATACATCATGGGATATGATAATTTCCCTCTGACAACTCTCGAGGAGAAGAAGGCCTTCATCCCCGAAGCCTACGAGCGGAACTGGCTCCTCTGTTTCGAGCACGATGCCTTTACCGACGCGGTGAAGATAAAGCCGGGAAAGCGAGGATTTGAGGTAGAGGAAGAGGTCACTCTATCGCACCGACAACAAATCGAAGATGTGGAATAGATATAGAGTCAACTATGGATAATCCTGACTACATACACCTCTGCTCTCTCTCCTCACTGCCAAAACGTTTCGGCAAGAGGTTCGAGCTTGATGGTGGAATTGAGATCGCACTCTTCCAAGTAGATGGGAAGGTCTACGCCGTCAACAACGTCTGCCCTCACCAGAAATTCCCGATACTCTACGAAGGAGAGCGTGAAGAACATACCATCACCTGCCCGATGCACGGCTGGAAGTTCGACATTCGGAACGGCAGGTGTATAGAGGGAGGGAACGCCACGTTGAGAACCTATCCAGTTCTGATTGAGGAAGAAAATATCTACATCGAAAGACCCGAACCGGATGTGCCGAAGTGGATGGAGTAGAATAGGTAATAGCTCTGGATAGTTGATAGACTCAGTACAATTCCATGAACCACGTTGATATTATTCTCCTTCTCTCCCTCGCAATTATTGCCTACGGTGTGGTCTCCAGTCGGTTGACTCGTAGCCCGATTACTGCCCCGATGGCTTTCACACTCCTTGGCTTTTTGATTGGTACGGGTGGCCTGAACTTGGCCAGACTCTCCATCGATAGCGAGGTGATTATGGGATTGGCCGAGCTAACTCTCGTGCTGATTCTCTTCAGTGATGCCTCCCGCATCAATATCAAGCAGTTGCGTGGCGAGCATCAACTTCCGCTGAGACTTCTCGGCATCGGACTCCCACTAACTATTATTCTTGGCCTCTGCGTTGGCCTTCTCATCTTTCCCAAACTTGGGTTTTGGAACGTGGCCGTTCTCGCCGCAATACTTGCACCTACCGACGCAGCTCTCGGCCAGGCCGTAGTCACTCTCAAACGTCTGCCGGTTAGTATCCGCCAAGCACTAAATGTGGAGAGTGGATTGAACGATGGTATCGCCGTCCCAGCAATCATGCTGTTCCTCTGGTCTGCTGGAGCACATATAGAAGGAGAGGGGACAGGGTATTGGATTGGTTTCGTCGGAATGCAGTTGATGCTCGGCCCCACAGTCGGCATAGGTACAGCTTGGATTGGAGGATGGTTGCTCGACTCCTGCCGCAATCGAGGTTGGATGAGTGACGAGTTTCAACGCCTTGCCCTGATAGGCTTGGCTCTCACAGCATGGTCTCTTGCCGAAGTGGTTGGTGGCAATGGGTTTATTGCCGCATTCTCTGCTGGCTTAACCCTCGGTGCTCGCCACCAACTTCTGGTTGAGAAGCTCCACCGCTTTGCCGAGGCCGAAGGACAGATCCTCAGCCTTCTCGTCTTCATAATTTTCGGCGGAGCTATGGTTCCAGAAGCATTCTCTCACGTTAACTTCACCAACCTGTCTATTGTGGGATATGCGCTTCTCAGCCTGACACTCATCCGCATGATCCCCGTCTCGATTAGCCTTTTGGGAAGAGGACTCCGCCCCGCCACGCACCTTTTCATGGGATGGTTCGGCCCTCGTGGAATCGCCACAATTATCTTTGCCCTTCTCGTCTTGGAAGAATCTGGTCTACCCGAAGCGGAGACAATTTCTGGCATTGCAGTTTTGGTAGTTCTCCTCAGCATTCTCTTGCACGGTGTTACAGCTTGGCCTCTCTCTTCACTCTACGCGAGAATAATCGACAAAGACACTTCTTCCGAAGCTGAGCGAATGATAGCCCCAGAAATGCCAACCCGATTTGGGAACTCCACCGATTAGATTGTTGAGGTGGTAAGGAAGAATAGAAAAAAGTATGATCTTCTTTGTCACCAAGAACTCATTTGATCGTTGAGAGGCTGAAGTAGAAAACGCCAGTAGATAGACTGAGTAATCGGTTTTCCCGAGAGATTCTTTCCTTGATGGTTTTGGGGACAAAGGATTTTCCGAGAGAATCATTGATTATTCACAACTACTGGATTGACTATGCCTATGAAAAAGCTACAAGTGGCAGCACCAACGCCTATCGAGCGTCTGCTGCTTCCATTCCAAAAATTTGTTCACAACTCAGCTGTGGGAGGGATACTCCTAATAGCTTGCACTATAATTGCGCTGGTTTGGGCTAACTCCTCTTGGGGAGATTCTTACATCGCCCTCTGGAACACTCTCATCACTGTCGGACCAGAAGGGGGAGCAATTAGCAAACCTCTCATCCTCTGGATTAACGATGGGTTGATGGCGATCTTCTTCTTCGTGGTTGGCCTGGAAATCAAGCGAGAAGTTCTGGTTGGCGAACTCTCCTCTCCGCGTAAGGCTGCACTTCCAGTAGCTGCGGCACTGGGTGGACTCGCTCTCCCCGGCATTATCTACTTTACTATCAACGCAGGAACACCGGGGGTTTCGGGCTGGGCAATTCCGACGGCAACTGACATTGCCTTTGCGCTCGGAGTGTTGGCACTACTCGGCAGCCGCATACCCACATCGCTAAAAGTTTTTCTCACCGCCTTGGCTATCGTCGACGATATTGGCGCAGTTCTGATTATTGCCCTCTTCTACACCTCCAAACTGTCGTTGACAGCTCTCGCCATAGGTGGCGTCTTTTTTATTGGGCTGATTGTGGCAAACCGGCTCGGCGTTCGCCGACTTCTGGTTTACGCGATTTTAGGGACAGGACTCTGGGTGGCCTTCTTAAAATCAGGAGTGCACGCAACGATAGCCGGGATTCTCTGTGCAATGACGATACCAACTCGCACGCGGATCAACGGTGAGGAGTTCACTACAAAAGTGAAGAGATTTCTGGATGAGTTCCGTGTTGGAGGAGAACCAAAATCTGACATGGTGATGACCGACCACCAGCGGGGGGCTGTTCAGGCAATTGAAGATGCGTGTGACTTTGTCGAGTCCCCCGCCCATCGACTGGAACATGGGCTTCACCCCTTTGTTGCGTTCGCCATCATGCCAGTTTTTGCCTTGGCTAATGCTGGAGTTATTCTCGAAGGAGATATTTTTGCTGCCCTTCTCAGTCCTGTTGCACTCGGCGTCATGGCTGGCTTAGTTATTGGGAAACAGATTGGCATCACAACGATAACCTGGTTGGCAGTAAAGTTTGGCATTGCTCAAAAGCCTGAAGAAATCAGTTGGAGACAGATTTACGGAGTGGGATGGCTTGCTGGAATCGGTTTCACGATGTCTCTTTTCATCACTGCACTCGCCTTTAACGATCCGCTAATGATAACACAAGCAAAGATCGGTATTTTAGGAGCCTCGTTGATTGCCGGGATTGTTGGATACGTGCTGTTGAGACTGGGTGGGAAGGAACAGAGATAAGTGAGACGGGAACAAGACCGGCAGCTAAAAGGGTGCAAGGCATAACGCCAGAAACGAGAATTCAATTCACAACGAAAAAATATATATCACAACGGAGTAGGCATTCATGGAGATCACAGAGAATATGACCGAGACAGAGAACAAGGAAGTGCAAACGACAGGCCCCATCCCGATTACTGTTGCCTATGGCGACGGGATCGGCCCAGAGATCATGGAAGCAACGCTCCGAATCCTTGATGCCGCTGGCGCAGGATTGCAGTATGACGTTGTAGATATTGGCGAGGCAGTCTACCTGAAGGGAGTCTCCTCCGGTATCCCAGATGACGCGTGGGAAACGATTCGCCGGAACAACTCTTTTCTGAAGGCTCCGATTACCACACCTCAAGGGGGTGGATATAAAAGCTTGAACGTCACAATCCGCAAATCTCTGAACCTCTTCGCCAATGTTCGTCCAGCGAAGACCCTTACCCCGTACGTAGAATCACAATTCCCCGGCATCGACTTAGTGATTGTCCGTGAGAACGAGGAGGACCTTTACGCCGGTATCGAACACCGCCAGACAAATGAAGTCTACCAGACCTTGAAGCTAATCACACGTCCGGGCACTGAGCGGATTGTCCGCTATGCTTTCGAGTATGCCCGTGCATACGGTCGCAAGCGCGTAACCTGTATGACGAAGGATAACATCATGAAGCTCTCTGACGGCCTGTTCCACCAGGTCTTCAACGAGATTTCGCAAGAGTATCCAGAGATTGAGGCAGATCACTCGATTATCGACATCGGCGCAGCACGGCTTGCAACCAATCCACAAAGTTTTGATGTGGTAGTGACACTTAACCTCTACGGCGATATCCTCTCCGACATTACCTCGCAAGTCTCCGGCTCGGTCGGTCTCGGTGGCTCGGCAAACATCGGTCCAACCGTTTCGATGTTCGAGGCAGTTCACGGCTCGGCTCCAGACATTGCAGGAAAGAACATCGCAAACCCTTCCGGGCTGTTGTCGGCGGCAACGATGATGTTGGTTCACCTCGGCAAAGGAGAGATTGCGACAACGATTGCCAACGCTTGGCTCAGAACTTTGGAAGATGGCATTCACACTGGCGACATCTGGCGTGAAGGGAAGAGTAGCCAACGTGTGGGAACACGTGAGTTTACCGACGCTGTTATCGAACGCCTCGGCACTAAACCGGAACATCTACAACCTGCGGAGTTCAGCGAAGGGAAAGGTATCGCCATTGAGGTCTCACCAATTCCACGCGCTGAGAAGCACCTTGTAGGAATTGACATTTTCCTCGACTGGTACACGGACAACCGAAATCCTGACGTTCTCGGCCAAGGTCTTGAAAGCAAGACAACAGAGAGAATGAAGCTGAAGATGATAACGAACCGAGGTGTGAAGGTTTATCCCGGAGGAATTCCAGAGACATTCCAGACTGACCACTGGCGCTGCCGCTTTGTTGCGGCTGATGGTGGGAACCTGAACTACGGTGATGTCTTAGCCCTTCAGAACGGACTGACCGAAGCTGGATACGAAATCATCAAGACTGAAAATCTCTACACGTTCGACGGAGAGCGAGGCTATTCGCTCGGACAGGGGGAGTAAGTATGAGTTTGTAGAGTTGAGAGTTTATAGAGTTAAGAGTGAATGCGAATGAGGGTGTGAGAGTGCCATATAATGGTAGGCGCAGGTCTTCAGCCTGCGTCCGAGTTGGTCGAGCCAAAGAATGGTAGGCGCAACTCTTCAGGTTGCGTCGGGAGCAGTAGAGGGAGCCGAGTCTCGAAGAGTTGAGAGTTAAGGGATCGGGAGGAACATCCATCTTCTCTCTTCTTTGCGCCTTGTCTTCCTTTGCGTCTTTGCGCGATCTTTCTATCGGGATAACTCAACACCACAAACAGGCTGAGTAACGGAAATAGATGAGTGAACTGAAAGACCTTCTCGAAAACAATCGCCGCTGGGCAGAACAGGTAACGGAAGACGATCCAGAGTTCTTTAGTAGACTTTCACGTGGACAGAGACCGAAGCATCTCTGTATCGGATGTTCCGACAGCAGAGTACCGGCAAACGAGATTGTTGGACTCCCTCCGGGCGAAGTATTTGTTCACCGAAACGTTGCAAACGTGGTTGTGCAGACCTATATGAACTGCATTTCGGTGATTAAGTATGCCGTG
>JBFWSB010000213.1:0-7933 GCA_050248595.1 Kapaibacterium sp. (SeqCode) | reverse complement strand
TTCTTATGGTCTGGCTTGGAAACACCAAATCAATCTGGGAAAAGCCAGTTATCGCATAGAAACAGTAACTGATGAGAAAATAGAACGGGAGAAGCAAGTCAATGCTTCTCCCGTTTTTTTGTGCTCACTAATCCGGCACCGTTACAACAGGTTGATTATAGATAGATCAGTGTTCATCTGTGTCAACCCACCAATCCGCGTACAATTTCATCGTGCAATCGTCAGCGGGATAGTACGCAGATGACACGATCGGGGGGGATTTTCTGTGAAGAAGAACATTGCGCTCACCTACCGTAAGATGGCGATCTTCTCGATAATCTCTGTCGTCTCTCCACCAGCTATCACTTTCAATCGATAAAAGTAGACACCGTTTGCAATTCGATCTCGGTCTTCGTCCAGACCATCCCAGTCGACACTGTTATAGCCAACAGAAATATCTCCGGGACCAAGTCGAATGGTTTTGATCTTCCGTCCGGCAGGAGTAAAGATTGCGATCTCTCCACCCTCCGGAGCATTCTCACCAGTTACCGTAAAGGTGAACGTTGTCTCCTTGGCAAAAGGATTTGGCCAGTTTGCAACGCTCCGAAGCCCAAGATCACGCTCGACAAAGAAGGTGACAATCTCGGAGGTATCGCCATTACCAGAAGCATCCTTTAAGAAGACGAGAATATCGTGTGCCCCTTCACTAAGGGGCTCGTCAGGTTTGTAGCGGAACGATGCCTTGTAGTCCCCCTTTGCAAAGGTCTCAAACACCCCACCGACTTCAGTCGTAATCCAGGTGTTGTCAAGAACCATTGTCACGCTTCTAACGGAATCGAGCGCAAGTTCTGAATTATCGAACACGCGAACTTCAAGCGTTGCATTTGGCGAAACGTAATCTCCATCAATCAATCGAGCCTTGTCGGCAAAGAGTGCAAAGCCGGGAGGAATCCCGTCAGTCACTACTTTCAATGGCATAGGTCCAAGGCGATTGTTGTGAGTGTATGGCTCCCCCGGCCTATCGTCAGGGTTGGCAAGAAGTCCGTACGTTCTATTAGAACGAAGTCGGGTCGTGTTTATCGAGAAACTATAGCGAGCCGAATCGAGTTGGTTGATAGTTCCGATTGTTGTCGAATCGATGATGCTTCCAAGTTCGCCCAGTTCATTCAAGAAAAATCGAACGTTTGACGCTGGTTGGAACGACGTGAGATTCGCTATTGTTGCCTCAACCTGAACGGGATCCCCCTGCAATACAGAGTCGGCACTGATTCGCACTGTTGAAGGGACGATGGCAAGCTCAGGTGAGGGGTCAAAGTCGAGATTAACTGAGCGAAGACGCTGCGTTGTGTCGGCAGTAAAGCCAGCTGAGAACTCGAGTCGTGGATAGTTGAGCGCGTCGATTTCACTTAACGAAATTGAAGGGTTGCCGGGGCTGACCCCACGCCGCTCCAACGTATCACGAATTCCATCTCTGCGAACACCGATTACCGCTACCTCAAGTTCATTTCCGTTCGTAGGATCAAGATCAAAACTAACTGAACGGAAAGCAGTTGCAGGACCAAAGACAGGACTACTCCACTCCCCTGCGCGTGGAATTGCTGATATTGTATCGAACAACTCAACTGGGAACGGAGCAACTTTGCCGGCATCGTATTCTGGTTGAGCCGCACGCCAGACTTCTTTAACCTGCTCGGAGGGCATACCTTTACCTCCAATCAAGGCATAGGATGCCCGAGGATCGCTTACTGTGAGAGTGTCGAAAACCCGACTCCCCAACGCTACCATCAGTGGACGGATTTTCTCCAATCCATTCTCCTCCTCATACGAGAATGAGACACGACTGGCAGAAATCAAGACTCGATCTCCAACATTAATATGATTCTGCACCAGGTCTTCCATTTGGGCAATGGTGACGTTTGCGTCGAAGAAATTGAAGACGGTGTCAATAGTCGGCACGACATCGTTTGGTGGGAGAACAACAATGTTCAATCCGTTTGGTTGTTCAAGCCGATAATCTTTACTCCCCACCCGCATAATAATGGTTCGCTCTGTCAGCTCAGGACTACCTGGATCAAGAGTAAAGAATGCTTGCCCAACAGAGTAGAGATAGACTGGGACGCTTCTTGTACCAGGGCCGATACCTTCTGGACTGTTCACCAAATCGATCAAACGAGTGGTTGCCATTTGGTTCACTCCCCCAACATCAACGATATCACCCTTGCCTCGCGTGTCGACAGTAAACGATTCAATCAGAGGAAACCGTGCTGCAAAGTCAGGGTTGCCCGCGGTGGAGGTTGCTCGCCACCAGAACTTACGATTACTCCTAAGTGAGGTTGGAATCGAGAAGCTCCACTCAGTGGTCAATTCGTGGTTCCGCACAGTGCCAAGTTTACTGTCAGTTATCAGGGCTGGGGAATCGAATGTTGGAACAGTATCAAGCTCAAACTTCGCTCCCGGACCAGTTGCAGGATTGAGTAATCGAATTGTGATCTCATCATACCCAGCTACCACACCATAAGGAAGGGGTTCAAGAGGAAGTGGCTGCGAACCGCGCAACAAGAAGGTAAAGGTCAGCACATTATCTTCTCGCCACGATTCAACAATCGTCTCATCTGGGTCGGCAGTCAGTGTCACAACATACTCACCCGGTATGTTGTTCAGGGGGAGCGTGAAGTAGATCGAATCGTATCGTGTGAGACCATCGATCTTTACCTCAGACTCAACACGATCGCCAAGTGGATTGATAACAACTGCTGTGACAACAACGCCCGAATCATATGGGATCCCCGTTAACGCCTTTCCGTAATTCCAGAGAGCTGCTTGAACAGTTAACGAAGTATCTCCGAGCTGTGGCTCTTCTCCAGTCTCACTCCTAAGCTGCGCCGACTCACGCGGAATGGCAAGCTCTGGCGTTCTTCTGATAGCAATTGGCATCGACGGATCGCCCAACAGGTTATACATCAGCATGTGGGTTCGGGCGCGGGGACCGTTGTCGACATTTACTGAGCCGAAGCCGTAGGAAGCATACATCGTATACTTTGCTAAGCTAAAAATCGCTCCGATGTGAATGTCTCCTTCGGGGTCTGCCATCGAGGCGTAGATGTTGTTGCGAATGTTGAAGTCGACATTTGTGAAAGAGAAGCTGGTTCCCCCAATTGAAGCGACAGTTCCTTTCTTTGGAATCGTCACGAAGCGTTCATTTCTGAGCGTTGCGCGCGGATCGCTGTACAATCCTGTCTGGCACGACCATGTAGAGAGGATAAAATATCTCCCTTCGTTATCGAAGTCCTCAGGAAAACCGAAGTTGAGGTCGAGTGTTGTTGTTGCTCCGTGTCCGTTGAAGTCGAGGGAAAGTGCCCCGCGGTTCACCTCCTGCCGCACGGTGTCGCCGTCGATTGTGCTCGGGAGAGCTAAATCCTCATCCTTATCTCCCCTTCTCGAAATAATTAGAGCCTCCCCCTGCAGTGGATACCCTGCAACATTCGATGCAAGTCTGAACGCATCTGACTGTAGGATGTCCCGCTCTCTAACAGTAGAACCACCAGTAGCGAATACGAATCGCTTATTCCACTGCGCCGGAGGTTGGCTCTCATATTCAATCAGCTTGTCGATAATAGCCTGAGCATCGGTCAATGAGGTTACAGGCAATCGCCCTAAGAATTGTCTTGGGGAAAGTGTGGAATCTCCAAAGGCAACGGTGTAGATGTGGTCAGTTGAAGGGACACCAGAACTTGGAATGTAGTCGATCATTATCGAACCGGGCATCCTCTGCTGTGAATCCCAGGAAGCATCACCAAACAGGATGACAAATGCCGGTTTCGGCTCAGCCCAGTTGGTATCGGCATACTGAAGGAATTGCCGAATAGCAACAGGTGATTTCACCCCATTGTTGAACTCGTTGTAGATTCTCTGGATATCCACAACCTGTACCGCATAGCCGTCGTGGCTCCGTCGATAATCCGCGAGTCGGTTTGCCTCACTTTGGAATGCTTGGTGTGTAATGATAATCAAGTCGGCACGATTCGCTGGGTCGAGAAGTTTATCTCCGTCGTGAAAGCGAAGTTGTGGTTTTCGGACTGTGCTGATTGTTCCCTCTTCACCAACGTTTCCAGTAACTGGTAGCACAGCACGCCATACATTCCCATTCTGTTGGTCGGGAATGAAGACGTTTTTGGTGACCCCCTGATCGTCCCGCACAAACTCTTCTACTGCAGATGATGGGTCACCCTTGCGGGCAGCGAAAACCCACCCACCTGCAAACATGTTCTCCGATGGAACAACCTTGCTCCCGAGCGATTCGAAGGCGTTGATGAATGTGCCAGGTAAATTGTTTTGTGCCGTAGCAAATGCCAACCCAGCCAGTACGATATTCCCATTCTTCACTTCGTTAACAAACTGCGTGGCTTCGTTGAACTTCTGAAGTGCTTGGTCGGCTGCTCCCCCCGTGTTGAAGTGCCCTCTCCTCAAGACGCGACCTCCCTCGTTGTTTGGTTCAACTTCAACGATGGTGATACCAATCTGACCCGGCGCATCGGCTGCTACTTGTTCCTCCCCCACCTTTGCGAAGAAACCGGGTAGACTTCGAGTTTCAGTACCAGCACGCGAGGTAAGCTGGAAGGTGAAACCACGTTGTAGCGAGTCGGCATTATTGCTCTGCCCCGGTAGACTGCTTCGAATTTGATTTGAGGAGAAGCCAGAAACTGAGAGACCTGTACGGGGTAGAGGACTTGACGGAAGAACGAGGGCATCGTTCACTGGTAATGCGTGCCACCGTCCGGTTAGCTCAAGGTAGTCAATAATAACTTCATTGATGATTGGAGAGTCGTGCTGTTTGATTTGCACAGTTAAGTTGTTCCGACCGTTGACCAGATAGTTGGAGGCAAACGTGAAGGAGACAACAGTATCGGCAGTATCTCGAATTGCAGCTGTGCCCAACAACTTATTGTTCAGGTAGAAGGTAAGTTCTTGATCGGGAGAACTTGTGTCGTCCACCCAGTATGTGATACCGGCAAGGCGGACATCCATCCGCGTTTGCAGACCAGGGCCAAACACCGGAGAGCACTCAAATTCGAGTGGGTTGGCAATGGTTAGTCGTGACTTTCGCCAGTAGAATCGTTCGTGTGGGACTCGTTCGCTTGTGTGGAGAGTTCGGACTTCGCCATCCAGATATTGAGGCAACGTGAGTCCACCGAACCAAAATTCTTCTTTCTCGATATGCAGAGTAGAGTCATACGACTCGATTACCTGATCGTATTGGTTAACACTTGGCTCAACTACTTTCGGGCCATCGGCTTCTCCACCACTCCAGGTTAGGATATAGGAATTGGTATCAGTAATTTCATTCAGGTAGATTCCGGGATCACCCGGATTCCGCTCACCGCGGAACTCAAGAATATCACTCTCATCGAACTGACCTTGAACGCCATTATCGTAGATAAAGAACTCCACATTCTCACCACGATTGCGCAGGCGAAGGCTATTGATTGCGAGATTTTTCTTTCCACCGGCTGCAAAGAACTCGGCTCCAGTTACGTTGTAGATGGCAGTTTCAGGAACGAAGAGAACCATACTCTCTTCACCAATCCCCCACTCAGAAGCCTTGCTTGAAAGAAGCTTGTTTGCGTCGGAACCACCACCCAACGTTTTGGTGTAGCCCGGAATTTCGGCAATCAGGTTGTAGTTCAGGATGGCTCTGCGAAGCTCATCTGCCACAATTGGAATTTCCTTGGCCACATCTCCTCCCCCTTTCTCTACATCCCCAACGTGATCCCACTCGACGTGCAAATCAGCATCTGATGCCCAAACAAGTTCGCCCCCCTCCTTTCTGAATGAACGCCAAACAACTGTGACAACGCGAAGTGACCGAAGGTGAGACTCCCCTAATAGCTCAACAGAATTCCCACGATCTGCACGTTGAATAACTTTAGAGTAATTCGGAATTGTCCCCCGTTGCTCTACCCCCTCATCAACTCGAACTCTGAAGTTCTTTGCATTGTGCGGAACGGCCAGTTGAAAGTGTAGCTCGGGGAGAGATGTCTCATCAGCTCTGAAGAGGTGCGAACGAAGGTTGTGGCTGATAGTGCCATCTCGGTTAAATATCGGTTGGAGCTGAGTGACTTTTAACTGAAGAGAAGCGTTGTCAGACTTATTGACACTCACTGTTGCCTGTGATTGTTCCGAACGCAAGCCTTGACCCTGCGCCACCACTTGCTGACAGCATATCAGAGAAAAAAAGAGTATGAAGTGAATCTGTGTCCGTCGTAAATCCATGCTGAAACAGGTCAATTCCTGAGTAATTATTTCGCGTGGCAGCTATGACGTAAAGGTCAGCCTGATCGTGACTGCAAAACAAGGGAATTTTTAGTCCCTACAGCATTTTTCTTTAGTGCACCAGGAAGGAAACTGGTGAGAGTCATCAAAAATGGTACGAGGATGATGAGCTTGCTTGCAAAGACTGGGTTTGTGATGCCAGCGAAGAAGAAGATCAACGTAGCACTTGCCATCCAAAGTGCAATGAATCTGTAGCCGGGTGAGAGTGCCCCTTTCACAACGTCGATACTGAGGCGAACGTAACGCCAGACAAACCAGAGGAAGAAAGCCAAGCCGACCAGACCACTTCGCATCACAACGTAGAGATAGACATTGTGTGGGACGAGGATATTAAGCCAGGTAAGTTCAATACCGGTGTAGTTGATAAACGCAGCCCCCCACGGCCAGCCGAACAACGGCCTGTCGAGTGCCATCCGATAGACGTTATAGTACTCGATAATTCTCCATGCGGCTGAACTCTCTTGCCCCGGTGTAGCAATTCCCCCCACACGTTCGGTAAAACGATCCGCCCCAACAACAAACGTTGCCGCAATAAATATGGGCAAGGTTAAGATGATGATGGCTAATATCCGCTTTCGTTCGGCAGGTTTTAGGTAGAAGAGGAGGATAGGGATTGCTACGACAAGACCAACCATATATGATCGCCGCATCGAAGCAATGAAGATGAAGATCACAACCGGAGCCATAATAAAGAGCATCTTCCTCATGCGAGCATACCAAACTTCCCCCTCCGGTTTGATTACGTATGCAAAGAGAGCACCGCTCAACCCCATTGAAAGGAACAGCCCATCGCGCCACCCTGTCAACAACCCCCAAATAATATCGTTGCTGAACCAAATGGCAATTCCCTCAACACATCGATAGGCGATGCAGATTAGAAGGATCCAAACCATCAGCCGAATGTCAGATGGGTGAAAGATCAGACGCCACGCAAAAAACATGATAATGAAGAAGGGGACGAAGTTCGCCTCCATAGGGATACGAAATGTCCCCTCCTCAATCACCATTCTGAAGTAGGGAATAATCGCCATGTAGAATGCAAGGGCTACTACTGGCCCAGTCATTCGTGAAGGGGTCATGTAGAAGTCGTTGCTAACGATACGCCGAATGATGGCAAGGGGTGGAAGCAGAAGAATGATAATCTCGATACCGGAGAAGATAGCCCCTGCCCAGGCTTCAAAGAACTTGATCCTAAACGGCGTCTCTAACAAGCCGACACCACCATATCCAAGAATGAAAGTTCCGAGCACAACCATGAGGAAGCCGAGAGGATCACGCAAAAAACGATCCTTCATCATCGCCGTATCACGGCGGGTTCTATCGGCTAACAGACTCAACACGGATTGTATCTCAGTTCACTCAATGCAAGTTCATCGATTTGCTCAGTTCTTCAATCAAGCTCCGCAGCTTCTCTACAGTCGCCGCTGTAGAGTAGCGCTCCAAGGCAAACTTACGTGCCAACGTTTTCTTGTTGGCAGTCTCCTCTGGATGATCTAACACATACTCAAGAGTTGTGCGAAGATTATCTACATCCCCGGCAGTAAAGATAAAGCCCCCCTCCCCCAGCACTTTTGGAATTGCACCACTCGTTTAGCCAACAACCGATGTTCCGCATAACAACGTC
>JBFWSB010000212.1:0-7937 GCA_050248595.1 Kapaibacterium sp. (SeqCode) | reverse complement strand
CAGGTCTCCAACAACCGACGCAAGCTCTCTGCCGAGAAGGTCGTAGACTGCGCCAGTTAGCCGCGCTGGTGAGCGAAGGGAGATAGGTAAGGTTGTGTGGGAAGTAAAAGGATTTGGATATGGCTCACCGAGACCAGTAGTGTAAGCCACGTTGTTGCCAACACTCGAAGTGCTGAAACTGAAACCGGCATTCCCATTATCGTCGGTAGTTACTTCGTCCACAAGATTTCCACCATCATCTAACAGCTTGACAGTAGCTCCGGCTACTCCCGCATTGTCAGCGTTATCCCTCGCCTTCACCGTCAACGAATCAAAGTCTTGTGCTGTTGCCGACACAGTCAGCAGACAACAACAGATAAAGGTGAACATTGTACAGTAATACTTCATAGAAACTCCTTGTTCTGATTGTTCGATGTTTGTTTTATAAATGTTGCTGTATGATATGAAAGATTTTTTCGTGCATTCCTCCACCAGTAGACAAACAGTCATTTTGACTCTTTGATCTACACAGTTTTCTCTTCTCGGGTAGTGATGGGTGAGTTTTTACGACAAACGTTGTAGTTGTTCAGGTATCAATCAGCCCTCTCATAGCGGAGCAGCTTTGCGTTTATTGCAACGGCAACGGTGCTAAGGCTCATCAAAATTGCTCCAATTGCTGGAGTGAGAAGAACTCCTACACCGGCGAGAACTCCAGCAGCCAGAGGAATCGCGACGATGTTGTATCCAGCAGCATACCAAAGGTTTTGCACCATCTTCTTATAGGTTGCCCTCGACAGCTCGATGACGGAAACAGCATCTCTTGGATCACTTCGTACTAACACAATATCTGCTGTCTCTACCGCCACATCTGTCCCCGCACCAATGGCGATACCGACGTCGGCAGTTGCAAGGGCAGGGGCATCGTTGATACCGTCTCCGGCCATTGCAACCGTTTTCCCTTCTTTCTGCAATTCAACAATTGCTGCACTCTTTTGGTCGGGCAGTACTTCGGCGAACACTCGGTCGAGGCCAATCTCTTCAGCCACCCACTCACCCACTTCTTGCTTGTCGCCGGTGAGCATAATCACATCGATATTCATCTCGTGAAGCCTCCGCACTCCCTCTCTTGATTCTTCTCGGATCACATCGGCTAAAGCGAGAGCACCGAGAAGCTTCTGATCGCGCAGCAAGAAAATCAATGTTTTTCCCTGTTTACTAAGTTCCTGCACCTTTTCATGTTCAGGAATCGTCATCCCCTCAGCTTCCACTCCCCCCGGACTTAGAATTTCCACCTCGCTCCCCTCCACCATTGCTCGCACACCTCGACCAGTTATCGACTGAAAACCGCTAAAATCAGGAATCGTTACTTTCCGCTCCCTCGCAGTTCTCACAACTCCTTCTGCAAGAGGGTGTTCACTCCCCCCCTCTACTGCTGCTGCAAGCCGCAGAAGTTCCTCTGGAGTACTCTGTCCATCAAACGGCAGAATATCGGTCACTCCAAATTCTCCTCTGGTGAGCGTTCCAGTTTTATCGAACACGACAGTATCGAGCAGGCGTGCCCGCTCGAACGCTCCACGATTACGAATCAGCAACCCATTTCGGGCACTAATGCTTGTACTAACGGCCACTACGAGAGGAATTGCGAGTCCTAACGCGTGCGGACAGGCAATCACCATTACGGTTACCATCCGTTCGATGGAGAAGCTCAACGACTCTCCGACAACCCACACCCAGACGAAAAACGTGATGACTCCAACATAGAGGGCAACCATGGTAAGAATGAAGGCTGCCCTGTTCGCTAAGTCTTGCGTGCGACTCTTTGAGGATTGTGCCTCGCGTACGAGAGTAATAACCTGTGAGAGATAACTCTCCTCCCCAGTTTTGGTCACCACCACAGTAAGCGAACCGGTTCCGTTGATTGATCCTGCAACGACGTTCTTACCCTCATTTTTCTCTACAGGAAGACTTTCACCGGTTAGCATGCTTTCGTTCAGGCTACTACTTCCCTCAACCACAACGCCATCCGCCGGAACCTTCTCGCCCGGCCGGATCACAATGCGATTTCCATTTCGTAGCTCAGATACTTGTACATCTTCAATCGTCCCACTATCGCCAACAAGGTGGGCTTCTGTTGGCATCAACTTCACCAG
The DNA here is from genome assembly GCA_050248595.1 of Kapaibacterium sp. (SeqCode). Taxonomy (GTDB): domain Bacteria; phylum Bacteroidota; class Ignavibacteria; order OLB7; family OLB7; genus JAGWAZ01. Next base: position 5,808 of record JBFWSB010000212.1, on the reverse strand, counting down.
TGCTTCGAGTGCATAACTTGCTCCGAGAACCGAGCGCATTTCAATCCAGTGACCGAACAACATCAAGTCGATCAACGTCACGGTCTCCCAGAAGAAGACTGTGCCCGAAAGACCCCAAATGATGGCAGCACTGTAGAAGAAGGCAACGGAAATGGCCATGGAGACGAGCGTCATCATGCCGGGACGTTTCTCCTTCACTTCCCCCACCATCCCCCGCAAGAAGGGAAGCCCTCCGTAGAAATAGACGAACGTGCTAAGCCCGAGCAGAACCCACTGATCTCCCGTAAAAGAGAACGTATTCCCAAAACCGAACCACTCCAGCAGCATCGGACTCAGCAGTAGAACCGGCAATGTGACTACAAGACAAACAAAGAACCGCCGGCGGTAGTCCTTAACCATGTGAGCGTGGTGATTCCCCTCCCTGCCTGTTCCGTGAGCAGACATCCCCTTCTTTTCAGCCCCCACCTGATCTTTTGTGTGGTAGTGACCACCTCCGATCGCATTGTGATCGGTCATTTCCTTGATAGATGCTTAAGGATATAGATTTCGGTAGTTCTTCTACCGAGAACATGACTTCCTCGGTTCCCTACATCTGGCTTGTTCCCTCTTCCACAATCACTGTCCCCTTCAGCATATCCATGCCGCAGGTAAATTGATATGTTCCTGCTTTATCGGGTGTAAAAGTAACCTCAGTCTTCTCTGCTTTGGGAAGCTTGGTCAGAGCAATGCCGAGATCTTTGGACATCACATCGCTGGCGCACTCATATTCGGCATGTTGATCGAAGATGATTTTCGCAGGCATTCCAGCTTTGAAGGCAATTTTGCTCGGCGTGTAGCCCATATCTTCAACTTTTACGGTAATCACCTGCACTCCGTCTACAACCTCGGGCTGCGTGGCAACTGCTGTCTCCGTCTCTGGTGTTGTTTGCTCAGTCTGCTCCGTCACTTCATCCCCTTTCTCTTTTGCACTCTCATCTCCACATGCCGTGAAGGTCAAGGATGCACCAATTGCGAGTATTGCGAGTGTTCGTTTCATTGTAACTCCTACTGTTATTGTTGAATGGTTTTATCGTGATCTATGTTCGATGGTTCTTAGTATTTGATAATCGTTCTGCGCTGTTCAGCTCCACTTCCATCCACTTTGCAATAGTAGATGCCGGAGGGAAGCTGAGCAAGGTCGAGGGTTACTCTATCCGATCCGTAGTTGATCTCGATCTGGTTGCTTAGGTTCCGTCCCATCAGATCGAAGAGATCAACCTGAAGAGCAGAGCAATCTCCCCCTCGGCCACAAAGGATACTCAACTCTCCCCCCGTAGGATTTGGGAATATCCGCAGAGCTTCATCTTCATTAGTCTCACCCTCTTCAACTGTGAGAACTCGATCGACTGTCACAGAAAAGCGGTGAAACGTTGGCTCGGTTCCATCACCGGGGTCTACCATCACTTCAACTTCTCCACTCTCCCCTACTTCCATTCCAGCAATCATCTTTATTGCGAAGAGTGCCCCCTCCCCCTTCTTTAAGTCTGCGCTAAGTTCTCTTTGATCTGGTGTACTGCACTGGTCGAAGTAGCAGAGGAAGTCGGACCAGGTTCCGTTCGGATAATCTCGCTCAAGCCGCACTACTCGTGGCTGCAACCTATCGCCCGATGTGTTCAGGAGAAATATCCCGAACTCCACGGTATCTCCGCCGAGCGCGTTGGAGGTTGTGCTGTCCAAGCGCACGAAAAGGGAGGGTTCAGGAACTTCACCAATCTCTGCCCGAAGCTCAACCAACGTTGGCTCTGCTCCATCCTGAGAATCGAATGAGAGAACGACCCGAGCACTCCCGGTGTCACCAGCTAAGATATGCACCTGTGCTCCTCCAATCTCTCCCGGCTCAATAACATAGGGGTCGAGCGTATCTACGTCTGCCTCGTAGCAGAGGTCGGGGGAGCAGACGGAGATGAGCCAGGCATCATCCGGGTAATCGTTTACAGTTCTGATAATCTGTAGGTTGATCGGCTGCGCCGACATGTTCTCCGCAACGATGATATAGGTGGTGTATCCCCTCTCCGGTAAAATCCGAGATGGACGTTCGATCTTTACGACGAGGCTGCTCTGTCCCAATCCCGGCAGATACCCAAAGAGTAACCCGCAGAGGAGAAGTGCTCCAAACATCGTTGGCTTCACCTTACAAGACTGGATAGAGTGGTATGTCGCGAGGAGATTTCTCATCCTGCTGCCACATCAAAACCGGCATCTTCAATTGCGTCGACGATCTGTTGGTGTGTCATTTTCCCCTCCTCGTATTCAACAGTTGCACTACCGATTTCTACTTCTAAGTTTTCTACACCGGCTCGCTTCAATGCGTTCGTAACGCTTGCCACACATCCACCACAGCTCATCCCTTCAATCTTAATTGTCTCTTTCATTTTGCTTACTACAGAATACTGGTTGTTAATACAATTGTTCTGCCCGCACTCTCTCTCTTTGGTCTGCGGGCATTTCTCATTTCATCTCCATACTCTCTCTACGATAAGAGAGGGTAATCGCACAGAAGTGAAGAACGGATAGTCTCTCACTTACTACGCGATCACTTTACTCGTGCCCACCCGGCTTGCAACAGGCGGAGAGCTGCGATTGTGCTGTCTCGTTCGCCTCTTTCTCACCTGCATCGTAGCCAAGTTTGGCAATGGCTTCTTCAATTTTGCTTCTCGATGTTTTCTTAGTGTCGTATGTGACAACCACGGTGTTCTCCTCGGCGTCAGCTTTTACGGTCTTGACGCCGTTGATCTTCTTCAATCCTTTCTCGATACGTGCTTCGCACATTCCACACTGCATTTCTGGAACGGAAATCGTAATCGTCCGCTCTCTCTTCTTCTGTGCAGCCTCCGTGCCAGCAACCAGCGAACTCGATAAGAATCCACTCCACAACATCGTTAGGAGCAACGTTTTCAACACAACTGATTTATTCATAGCATCTCTCATGATTTAGATTGATTAAGATCTGTCCAATCCACTTCTTTGAATTTTTACTTTTGAATTCCTAATTCTTCATTCCTAATTTCTCACTATCAATTCTCCCCCCTATCCCATCCACTCTGCCATCCCACTTCTCTTCAAACTTCCTTTCTTCAACGCCCTTTCCTTCATGATGATGAAAAGAATTGGTGTCATGATTAGGACGTGAACTGCGGAGGTGAGGAGTCCGCCAATCATCGGGGCAACGAGTGGCTTCATCACGTCACTCCCTACGCCAGTGGCGAACATGATCGGCACAAGTCCAATCATCGAGGTAGCAACTGTCATCAGTTTTGGCCGGAGGCGACCGAGTGCCCCCTCGACCGTCGCCTCGTGAATGTCGTGCAACGTAATCGCTGAACCCTCACTTCGCTCGGCAAGCCGTTTATCGAGTGCGTGGTGAAGGTAGACTACCATCACAACACCGGTCTGCACTGCAACTCCGTAGAGGGCAATAAACCCAACCCACACAGCTATCGAAAGATTGTAGCCGAGGAGAGAGATCAACCAAACACCACCGATGAGAGCGAAGGGGACCGAAAGCATCACCACAGAGGCCTCCTTCCAATCCTTCAACGTCAGGTAGAGAGTGAAGAAGATGACCAAGAAGACAACTGGAATCACTAACAAGAGTCGATTTTCGGCGCGCGTTTGATTTTCGTACTGTCCACTCCAACTGTAGGTGTAGCCACGAGGCAAAGCCAACTCGCTCTGCAATCGTTCTTTCGCCTCGGCAACAAAACTCCCCATGTCGCGACCCCGGACGTTCAGGAAGACCGTAGATTTCAGCTCTCCATTTTCAGAAGGTATCATCGAAGGTCCGGGTCGCAGCTCGATTTCGGCAATCTCACCAAGCTGCACGTAGCCCCGTAAATTACCCCCAGCAGAACCGGAAAGACCATAACGAGACGTAAGGCCGGAGAGTGAAACGCCGGACGTAGAGGAGACTTCACTTCTCCTTAACGCATTTGAACTTCCCATTTGAGTCATTTTTCCCCCTCCCCCCGCAGCACTCATCCCCTTGCCTCCACTCCCCATCTCTGAACTCATCTCTCCTGCGCCACTGCTTGTGCTACCACTTGTGCCAACACTTCCACTCACAGGTACGAGAATCTTTTTGATGCGCTCCAGATTGTCGCGCAACTCACGTTGATACCGGGCGCGGACAGGATAGCGAGCACGTCCGTCGAGAACCACCCCAATGTTTTCTCCTCCTATTGCCGTCTCAATTAAGGTCTGCACATCCTCTACTGCAACTCCGTAACGAGCCGCACTCTCTTCGTTGAGGTCGATGTCGAGGAAAACACCCCCTTGAACACGGTCGGCAACAACGTCTGCTGCTCCGGGAACCTTCTTCAAAATCTCTTCGGCCATAATTCCATAGTGTTCGAGCGTGTCCAGATCGGGACCGAAAATCTTTAGCCCAATATCTGTGCGAACACCTGTGGCCAGCATATTAATTCGATTGATAATTGGCTGCGTCCAGCCATTTCGAACCCCCGGTATCTGAAGTTGAGCGTCGAGATCGGCAATGATTTTCTGTTTCGTAATTCCCGGACGCCACTCACTCTCCGGTTTCAACAGAACAATCGTTTCGATCATTGATACCGGAGCGTTGTCGGTAGCGGTCTCGGCTCGCCCGGCCTTCCCGAGAACGTGCTCAACTTCGGGATAGTCGGCAATGATTTTGTCCTGTGCTCCCATCACGCGGGTTACTTCTCCTACCGAGGCATTCGGGAGAAGAACCGGCATGAAGAGGAGTGAACCTTCGTCGAGGGGTGGCATGAACTCCGTTCCTCGCGACAGCAGGAGAGGAATGGTAGCCAGAAGGGCGAGCAGATTGAGGGCAATGGCTGTCTTCCGCCACTTCAGTGCCCAGTGTAGTATTGGTCTGTAGAGAGCGTGAAAGAAGCGCATCACCGGGTTCTCTCTCTCCGTCCTGAACTTCCCTCTCATCAGCAGGGTCATCAGCATCGGCACGAGCGTGATGGCAACGATAGCAGAGGAGCCGATCACAAAGGTTTTTGTCCAGGCTAAGGGGTGGAAGAGCTTTCCTTCCTGACCTTCGAGGAGGAAGACCGGAAGGAAGGAGATGACCATGATCGCTTCGCTGAAGAAGATTGCTCGCCCAACTTGTTTTGCAGAGAGAACTGCGAGGTTGAAGTAGTCCTCTTTTGTCAAACTGATCTCTTCTGATGACTCGGCATCGGGAGAATCGGAAGCCCCCTCCCCTCCTCGCTCTCTCCGTTTTCTCTCCTGCGCCTCGGCAATGTTCCGGTAAGCATTTTCCACGAGGACGATAGATGAATCGACCACAACGCCGATAGCTAAGGCAATGCCACCGAGCGACATGATATTGGAGGTAATATCGAACGCTCGCATCAGCAGGAATGCGAGGAGGACAGAGATTGGAATCTCAATTAAGATGCGGAGGGCACTTCGGACGTGGAAGATAAAGAGGAGAACAATCAACGTAACGATCAACGCCTCCTCGACGAGTGCATTCCGAAGCGTAGCAATTGCTTTGTCGATCAGTGGAGAGCGGTCGTAGCTTGGGATGATCTGAACCCCTTTCGGAAGTCCCGGCTCAATCTCTGCAATCTTCTGCTTTACTCGCTCGATTATCTCCCGGGCATTCTCGTTCTGCCGCATTACGACGATCCCCCCAACCACCTCTCCTCTCCCATCTTTCTCCAAGGAACCGCGCCGAATATCTCCACCCAGTTGAACGTTGGCAACCATCCCTATCGTAATTGGCCCTCCTCCCGACTTTGCGTTCACCAACGTGCCCTCAATATCTTCACGACG
>JBFWSB010000211.1:0-7973 GCA_050248595.1 Kapaibacterium sp. (SeqCode) | reverse complement strand
GTGGTGAAAATGAAAGATTCAAAACAGGTGTTGAGAGCTTCTGATAAGAAGCCCCTTTGTTTTTTTTGGCTACGGCACAATAATCCAATCCATTTCCATCATCGCTTGATCTCCCGTTCCAGAGGCAATTGTCTTTAGTCCCATCGAGAGTGTACCAAAACTTTTTAGGGTCACCGATAGGGTATACAGACCTGGCACGTAGTTTACACCGGGATCAAACCGAAGTACAGGAACTGTCCCCTGGCTATCACCCCGTGTGCCAGCATTGTCGAGGAAACTTAACTGCAATGATTCAATGCCTACTGCGAAGTCGAGCGGAATGCGCATCTGCCAAGCTGTGCCGCCGCGGAGGAAGATCATCTTGCGAAGCGGAATGGCTAAATCTGTCGCAGCGTTGGTCACCTGATGTTGTTGCGACCACATCGTAGCATCACCAACTTTCTGTTGGTTGTCACTCTCCCAGGCTTTGCAGTCACCACCATCTTGAACAGTCACAGGTGTTGCCACCCACGTTCCACCCGGATTCAAGAAGTCTGAACTGTACTCGAATTGTCCAACTGTGCCGCTGAGTTCGGCGTAAGCAATAATGTCGAAAGGATTTTTTGGAGCGGCATCTTGAAGGTCATACCAAGAGAGGACAGAATTAGAGCTGGAGCTGCAACCACAGTTTTTCATAAAACACCTCAATAAGGAGTTGAGTGAGAGTAAGGTTAATTGTGAGGGCAACAGTAAAAAAAAAAATCAGATGCAACGCAAGTGATTTTCTCGGGTACTTTTTACTTTGTGGGCATGTTTTTTGTAACAGCCACAAGTTTGTTTAATAGAGCAGAGTGTGAGTTAACAGAGAGAAGGCTCTCTTTGAATAGTATATCTGCGGCAAATGAAAATGCGGAACCACAAGTTTCTTTGATGCTTCCCACTCGGCAGGCTGCGATACATCACTTGCACAAAATGCTTGGTCACCTCTATCGAACAGATATTCTCTTGATTCGCCATCAATTATCGGCTCCCGAAGGGAGCACTGCTGCCTGGGCCTGAGGAAAGCCGTAGGCTGCACCTCACGGAGTGCATTCATCTCGTACTGCTTCCCCCCTGAAGGGGCGGCTGAACCGGGTGAGCTTATATCTCCACTTGTACATTCTGCCCCTCCGGGGCGTGGGAAAGGCTAATGCTTCGTTTTCCGAGGACTCCGTCCCGGGCCACATAACGGTTGCCCCTCCGGGCAGTTTATCTATTCAGTTCGATCTTCGGAAGTTGTCATTTATGGTCGATATTCACGATATCTACCCACTGCTCGTTAGCCATCTCTTATCACCAATCTCGTAATTCTATTCTCCATAAGTATATGCTTGTTATCTGGGAATAACTTTGTAGTGCTCGTACAATTACAATACTTTGTTGGAAGAGAATAGAGACATGGCACGCCAAGTGTGGTTACCGAATCTCCTCCCACTCTTTTGAGATTGACCTGCCGAGGATCATTACGGCTAAGGCGTTGAGGGTCCACTCGAAGAGGACGCGGAGGTAGCCGAAGCGGCGGAAGCGGCGGGGGGATTCGTAGACGCGGAATTCGTTCTGGTGGCCGATCTTTCCCTTGCTGGTTAGCCGACGGTAGAGATCGAAGTCTTCCCCTGCTGCCATGTGCTTCTCGTAGCCCCCAACCGCTATGAAGGCGTCGCGTCGAACGATTTGGCATTCGCCACGCCCCATGCCGAGACCAATCAGGTTAAGCAACCGAACGTAGTTGTTGAAGAAGTTGTGGAAGAGGGCATCACTCCACCCTCTCTCGTGAGGCGCGATGTGAACAGGACATGCGAAGGCGACGATCTCAGGCTCTCCTTTCTCAACAAACTCTACTAATCCTTCCACGAACTTCTCACCATCTTGCGGAATCGTGTCGGCGTTGATGAAGACGAGGAGTTCACCTCGCGCCTGCTCTGCCCCTAAGTTCCGCCCCTCAGCAATTGTCTGGCGACGTGAGGCGACGTGGCGGGCAATGATGTCGGCGTGGTTGCGGGCAATCTCCGGCGTTTTGTCGGTGCTCCCCCCGTCGCTGACGATCAGTTCAATCCGGCACTTCTCCCGAATCTCTCTCGGAAAAATTTGGAGCATCTCGCCAATCAACTTCTCTTCATTCAGTGCCGGGACAATCAAGCTGACTGCGGGATCGGTAATTGCGTCGGGAGCAATCCAGACTTCGGGTGCATCCCCGTCAGTTGCCGAACGGGTCTGCGGAATAGCGTGGCCGTTCGTAGGGGGATAAAGATTCGATGTGTCGAGTGGATTGCTCAAAGTCTCTTAGAAATCTTGTTCAGAAGTGGACAGGCCAAGCAAGGTAGAACTTTACCTCGGGTGCTAATTGCAACGCAGGGGCTGGCCAGTGAAGATAGTCGGCAGTCTGCACTAACCAGTTCCCAAAACTCCCTAAGTCGGGAAGCATCTCCAATAGATCGTAGTCGAGCGAGATAAAGTAACGGCGACCTGGTGCAAGCACTTCGTTCCGCTCGTTGATGCGGTCGACATTATAGGTTCCATAACCAAAGGCAAGGCGCAGCCACTTCGGCCAGGCGATGCTCTCGGGCAACAGATTTGCTACTTTCGTCGAGAACCAGATTGTCTGCCCGTTGTAGTCATCAATAATAATCTTGTTGTGCCCGCTCTTCACCCCCCCTTGGTACTCATCATTAGGAAAGTAACTCCACTTGAACTTGAAGCTCTGAAGTTCAGGGATGTAATGTTGAAGTCCAAAGAAGAGAGGACCAACTGTGTTGGCAACTTGATCGGTCTGGTCGAACCCGAACGGACTAAATCCATCTTCGATCTCTACATAAGTCTGAAATCCTAAGCCGAGCAGAGGTCCGAACCATCCGGCAACGTCTGGACTAAATCCGGAGGCAACGAGAGATTCGTAGCCTATGTAGGAGGTAATATATCCTGCAAAGAAGTGGCCGAACTTATCTGCCTGTGCCGCATATCCCCAATCTATCGTAAAGTGAAATGGCTGGCGTCGATCACTCCACCAGGCGTTCTGCTGGTAGATATGGATCGCTGCAATCACTCCACCAACAGCCACACCTGTGAGGGCAGCTTCAATAGGACGGACGTGCGTTTCACGGTAGGGAAGATCGCCAGTTAACGTGTAGCGGGGCGCTTTTGCGTAGCGATATTCTTCGAGGGTGTAACGTGGATATTCACCTTTCTTCGATGTAGTGTCGGCGGGAGGAGGAGAACTAACATCGACTGCGGAGGTATCGCCTGAACTCTCCGCAACAACTGTCACTTCTTCCACGGTTCCCAATTCCACAGGTAATCTGTCGGACATGGTATCCGAAACTATCGCACTCGACGAATTGTTAGCCTCTCTCTCTCCCGCAACAGCCTCTCCTACCTGTGCGCGAAGAGGCAGACAAAGAGAAGAGAGCAAGAGTATACCGACCAAGAATCCCTTCGAAAAAATCATACGGCTCTTACCTGAATTCTCATCTGAATCTCTCAACCTACTTTTGAAATCGCGACAGGATACAAAAAAATATTCTGTGGGAAATGAAGAAAAGAGGAGTAAGTAGATAGTAGATAAGGGCGAAAATATCCCGTTGATCTTCTACGATCTCCCACGCCTATCCACTTCTTCTATAACAATTCTCGATCTTCTCTACTTCCCCGGCACAGGCTGGAGACCTGCGACTGCGTCTACCAATCCACTCATGCTATTACTTCCTCATTTCCATCACACAGTACCACGCCCACCCCCGCAGTGGAGGAAGGATCGTCATCAACAGACGGTCAATTCCTTCAGTGACGCCGTAGAGTGGCTTGAAGAGAGGACTATTACGAAGGGGAACGATGCCGAGGGAGGTGAGGTGAAAGAAGTGTAGGTGAAGCTCGGAGAAATATTCCTCGGCCTGACGAAGGTCGGCGCGGAGGAGGGGGTGTTCATCCGGAGTCCGGAGGTGTGGCGTCTGGTTCCGAAAACGGTTGATTAGTGGATTGTGTCCTAACGGCTCGTGGAAGACAGCAACTCCCCCCGGACGGAGAACGCGGGCAACTTCGCTGTATCCCTTCTCAAGATCGAGGTGGTGGAGAATGCCGATGCCACAGACGAGATCAAATGAGTTGTCGGCAAAGGTCAACTCCTCTGCGTTCATCACGTGGTAGGAGACTTGGTCGGTTAACCCCGCCTCCTCGGCTAATGTGTTGGATTCCTCGATTGCTACTGGCGATATGTCAATCCCCGTAATCTTCGCCCCCTCCTTAGCCAAGGCAAGCCCATCGCTGTTGATGCCGCAGCCATACTCCAGAACATCTTTGCCGGCAACGTTGCGGAAGACCAGATTGCGATAGCACTCGTAGGAGCGTCTGGCAACCGAGTAGAACTTGCCGACTTCAGACTCTCTCAAGTTTGTTGAGAACGAATGGTCGTGAAACTCTGCCTCGCGCGCGAGGCGTTCTTGCGTTGCCGCATCATGTCCCGACATTTCTTTGTTTGCAGATATTGGCATTGCTGAACTCACTTCTCTCTGGATCGTTCTTGCGTTTGAACAAATATTGAGGTAATCACCAACTCCCATTAACACTCCGATTCATCGGGGTGCACTGAACTATCAGCAGAGGGAGCAACGGCTTCAAACCGTTTCTTCCCCGGCTTCCCCCCTACTCATCCACCTCAACTTATTCGGCAAAGACCCTTGTGACCCACTTTCTCTACTACTGAACTACTGACGTAAAACTAAATGCTGACCCATCGAACAATCCCTTGTCACTCAGCTTCAGGCTCGGTATTACTAACAGAGCCATGAACGAGAGGGTCATGTAGGGTGAGGTTAGGGGTGTCTCCAATTCTTCTTTTACCATTTTGTCGAGCCGGGAGTATGCGGCGGCAACTTCTTCGATAGATTGATTGCTCATCAACCCCGCAACCGGAAGTGGCAGAACCTCTTCCCGATCTTTTACCACAACCGAAAGTCCTCCCCGAGATTCCATCACCAAGTTAATCGCCCGACACAACTCACTATCCGAAGTCCCAACGGCAACGATGTTGTGTGAATCGTGCGCAACCGATGAGGCAATCGCCCCTCGCTTCAGACCAAACCCGTTGATGAAGGCGACTGCCGAGGGTTGTTGGCTGTACCGGTTAACAACGGCAATCTTCAGAACGTCGGTAGCCGTGTCGGAGACGATCTCCCCGTCACGAATCGTTCCCCTCATCTCTCTCTTCTCGGTGACGATCTGTCCGTTAAGCGCACCGATAACGTTAAGCAATGCCTCCTCTCCTGTAAAGGGAAAACGGAGTGCATCTGGTTCGATAGTTCTCGGAGCAAAGTTGTTTGGCTGAGTAATTGGCACGCTTGGGATGCGTGACTCGCCATTCTCGGCAACTATCTGACCATCAATCCAAGTTCGCACAACGCGCAAACTATCCAGATTCTCCACCTCGATAAAATCTGCCGGATCACCCACCTGAAGCAACCCGACATTCAATCCATAATGTTGCACCGGGTGAACTGACGCAGAGCGGAGGACTGTCATCAAGTCGTGTCCCTCGGTTAAGGCTCGGCGAACTAAGCCGTCGATGTGGCTTTGTAGGAGATCGTCAGGATGTTTGTCGTCGCTGCAAAACATGCAGCTATCGGGGAACTCGGAGATTAAGGGGTGGAGCGCATCGAAGTTTTTGGCGGCTGACCCTTCACGAATCAACAGCTTCATTCCTGAGAGAAGTTTCTCTTTCCCTTCGTCGTAAGTAAACGACTCGTGATCGGTAGTGATGCCGGCACTCAGATATTTTTTCAACCCTTCTCCCCGAAGGCCGGGAGCATGACCATCCACAGGCTTGCCAAGTTTGTGGGCAACTGCAATTTTCGCGTGAACGTCGGGGTCGTCCCCAATAACGCCCGGATAGTTCATCATTTCGCTGAGGTAGCGGACGCGATCATCTCGGAGTAACTCTTCTACTTCGTCAACACCGAGTATTGCCCCGGCAGTTTCAAAACCGGTTGCCGGAACGCAGGATGGCGCACCGAACGAAAACTTGAAGGGGGTCTGCTCACCATTTTCGATCATGTAGCGGACACCATCAATGCCGAGCACATTGGCAATCTCGTGCGGATCGCTAACAGTTGCCACGGTTCCATGCTGCACGGCAATGCGGGCAAACTCCGAAGGAACTAACATCGAACTTTCAACGTGAACGTGGGCGTCGACAAACCCGGGCAGAATGCAAGGCTCCCCCTCTCTCCCCTCTCCTTCTTCCTCAAGAATCTCGACAATGTGCCCCCCCTCAACTCGAAGAGTACCGAAAAAAATACGTCCCTTCAATGGGTCAACAATGCGACCAGAAATGTTTTGCATGGATATTCTTTCACTATCAGTTGTGAGTTGGTGCAGACTGGAAACTATCGGCTACCGAACTTTGGCATCTTCTACTAAGTTGAGTGTAGGCTAAATATCAGCGACTACCATTCTATGACACTCTTACACTCACACACCCACGAACTCATACACTGCCAACTCTATAAACTCTACACACTCTCAACTCTATGAACTCATATGAACTAAAACTACTTCCGCTTGAACGTCTCAAGAATGCGGAGGTAGTCGACTTTGTCTCCTTCGATCTTCCCGGAATAGCTTGAGCCGAGGAAGACATATCCTCGACGGTCATCATCATCCCCTTGGCTTACGATAGAGGTGAGCATCCCCTGCCTCCAGTTGGTTCCATCCTTGTAGGCGTAGAGCAAAACTGGAAGCGTGTCGCCGTCGATTACTACCTCTTCGTTCCGCATCGGCACGTATCCCTCAACCGAAGCCGCCTCGCGGAAATTTAGGTCAGCAAAACGGTTGTTATCTGCTTCGGGAGGGATAGGGACGGTTACAACAGTCAGGACTGGGCTGGAGGAATCCCGCTCTCCCTTCCAGAAGACCGCCGAGGCGTTTCCGACGTTGTCTTGGTGATTCCACCCATCTGGTATTATCAATGAGAATCCATCTGAATGCTCATAATAACCGGGTGGCTTCTCCTCAACGCAGGCAAGAATCCCAAACGATAGAATTAGGGAGAACACCACCACACGCAAAGAGCGAGCCGAATCTGCGGCAAACTTCATAACTATATTTTCTGTTAGATCAGCTTCAAATTAGGTGGCAACCTCGATGAGATAGCCAAACGTATGCAACGACCTTAACTCCGAGCTTCTCACTCGCTTCTCCCTCCCAGATGTTCGGCTAAGAATTTCTCCGCAGCTGTGTAGAATTTCATCCGATTCTCTGGCTTAGCAAATCCATGCCCTTCGTCGGGAAAGAGTAGATACTCGTGGGGTATCCCTTTCTCTTCCATTGCGGCAACAATCTGCTCCGACTCGGCCTGCTTCACTCGCGGATCGTTCGCACCGTGCGCTATCAGCATCGGAATTTTGATGTTGTCTACTTTGTAGAGAGGGGAGCGTGACTTCAAAAATTCTTCTTCGGTCTGGGGATTGCCAACACGGTCGTACATCCGGGTAAGGAGAGGACGCCAGTAGGGAGGGATTGTATTGATGAAGCTGACCAGATTGCTTGGTCCAACAATGGCGACGGCACAGCAAAAGAGATCGGGAGTGAACGTTGCCCCAACCAGAGAGGCGTAGCCCCCATAAGAGCCGCCGAAGATTGCAAGTCGCTCAGGATCGGCGTAGCCTTGCTCAACAGCCCAGGTAACTGCGTCAACCAAATCGTCGTGCATCTTCCCCCCCCACTCTTTATCGGCTGCGCTGACGAAGTCTTTGCCATATCCAGTTGAGCCTCGGTAGTTCACGTTCATGGCGATATAACCTCGGTTGGCAAGCCACTGATCTTCCGAGCTATATCCCCACATATCCCGAACCCAGGGACCACCGTGAACGTTCAGAACCAGTGGCAGACCAGATCGAGGAAGATCGGGAGGGAAGGTAATGTAGCCGTGGATCGTCAGACCATCACGTGCCTCGAAGGAGAAAGGCTCC
>JBFWSB010000210.1:0-8195 GCA_050248595.1 Kapaibacterium sp. (SeqCode) | reverse complement strand
AAACTTGTCATCGATATGAATGTTTCCGGCAACTTGAAGCGGTAAGTTCTCGGTGAGAATATCGGCACAACTGTCACAGCTGAAACAGTATAATTGCAGAATCATCTATTGAATGTGAACTCAGCTTTGCATAATATATTTGCACTACTCAACTGAAACAACGCATTTATTCGAGGTATGGAAGTCAAGACTATATTGAACGAAGCCGAAGCGGGCATGAAGCGTGCTTTGGATCACGCACACATCGACCTATCGAAAATCCGGACGGGACGTGCTTCCGTCTCCATGCTCGACTCTGTTAATGTCGACTACTACGGAGCTATGACTCCACTTTCACAGGTAGCGAGCATCTCTACTCCCGATGCCACTGCAATTACTGTGCAGCCGTGGGAGAAGACGATGTTGGGGCCAATCGAGAAGGCAATCCTTGCAGCCAACCTTGGAATGACTCCGAACAACGACGGACAAATAATCCGTCTCTCAATTCCGGCCTTAACCGAGGAGCGGAGGAGAGAGATAGCAAAGCAAGCGAAGCAGATTGCAGAGGACTCGAAAGTTGGCGTTCGCAATGCTCGCCGCGATGCGATGGAACAACTGAAGAAAGCGGAGAAAGAGGCTCACTTGAGTGAAGACCTCCGGCGCGACGGAGAGGTTAGCGTGCAAGCACTTACAGACAAGTTCATTGCCGAGATCGATAAGGTTTATGCTGCGAAGGAGAAGGAAATTCTTACAGTGTAATATCAGCTACTAATCCCGATTAGGGAGAGTAATATCACCAGTCTTGATTGAGTACCCATAAGAACTACGTGGAATAGTCATTGTTATGAATCTGATTTTTTTTGGAGCACCTGGAGTTGGAAAGGGGACGCAAGCGGAAAAACTTGCCGCACGTCTCGGCATTCCTCATATCTCAACAGGTGCAATTTTCAGGGCAGCGCTACAACAGGGGAAGGAGCTTGGATTGCAAGCGCGCGAGTATATGGATCGTGGCGCGCTTGTTCCTGATGAACTCACTACAGCCATTGTTGTTGAAGCTCTTCAGGAGCCGGAGAACGCGAACGGTTTTATCCTCGACGGTTATCCTCGGAATTTGTCGCAGGCTGAAGACCTTGAGCGTGCCTTAGCAGAACAGGGGAGAGCGATCGACTCAGTCCTCTACTTAACTGCTCCACAGCACGAAATCGTTGAGCGGATGTTAGCCCGTGGACGGAACGATGACACCGAAGATGTGATTAACCATCGGCTTGAAGTCTACCGCCAAGAAACCGAACCGGTGTTGAAATTTTATCAAGATCGGGAGTTAGTGCGCGAAGTTTATGGAGTGGGGGGGATCGACGAAGTTCACGATCGCGTATTCGATGCTGCGAAGGTCGCCGCAGAATCGTAAATTCATTTCGTGCAACTCTCGATTATCATCGTCAACTACAACGTTCGCGATTTGCTGTTGAACGCAATTGCTTCGTTGAATCGTGCTCTCTCAGGAATTGAGGGAGAGATTATCGTTGTCGATAATGCTTCGAGCGATGGTGCAGTGGAGCTGTTGCAGCGCGATTATCCCGAGGTGCTCACTCTTCCACAGGATCGAAATCTCGGTTTTGGACGAGCACATAATATCGGAATCAGCCATGCCCGTGGGGAGTATATCCTGATTCTCAACCCCGACACAGTAGTCCAGGAAGACACGCTCCGCGAAATGCTCCAGTTTATGGCGGACCACCCGAATGCCGGGGCAGTGGGCTGCAAAATCGTTCACCCCGATGGAACTCTTGATGCCGCTGCAAAACGTGGTTTCCCCTCCCCATGGTCAGCCTTCAGTCGCGTTTTTGGTCTAAGTAGACTCTTTCCACGCTCAAAACTCTTCGGAGGCTATAACCTAAGTTGGATAGGTGATGATACCACAAGCCAAGTGGAGAGCCTTTCAGGTAGTTTTATGTTCTTTCGTGCCTCGGTGCTGCGCGAGCTTGGTGGGTTTGACACCGATTTCTTCATGTATGGGGAGGACCTTGATCTTTGCTGGCGAACGAGGAAGGGGGGATGGGAGGTTTGGTACTATCCGGGGACATCAATTATTCACATTAAAGGTGAGAGTACTCGGAGAAGTTCGCTCGACTCTATCGGAATGTTCTACGATGCGATGGAAATCTTCGCTCGAAAGCACTTCCGGAGTCCATTCCTCCTCTTCTTAGTCCGGCTTGGGATCCTTCTGCGGAGAGGAATTGCGAGGATCGAACGCCTTTTCCCATCACTTTCGTTCGCAGCGATTGACGTAGTAGCCGTTCTCGTCGGCTTTATCATTTCAACGTTGTTGGTGATAGGGGAACTACACTTTCCCAACTACGCAGTCCCCTGGGTTTTTGTGGCTCCACCAACGATCTTTATTCTCACAATTGCCGCCTCGGGTGGGTATGGTGTCGACGCAGGGCGACTATCACGGACTCTTCTCGGCTACCTTGTCGGATTCTTCATCTTGAGCACGCTCACATACTTCTTTGAAGGATATCGATTCAGTCGAGGTATCGTCTTGGCCACTACTGGCATTAGTGCTCTTATTGGACTTACCGCCCGCTTTCTGATTCTTCTCTACCGAAGAACCTACGGTCGTGAAAGTGCCAGACGGGTAGCTGTTATTAGTGGTGGATCGCTTAGTCTACCTCTGCGTGATAGATTGCGGGAGACGTTATTGGGGCGTCCGGTTAGTCTTGTTGGAATTATTGCTCCAACGTTCAGCCAACTTGACAAAGTGGGGGAGGGAGGAATCGGTTCAATCGAGAACATTGCCCGAATTGTTCGAGAGCATCGTTTGACAGACGTCTTCGTAATTGACTCTGAAATTGGATATGGTGAGGCAATTAGTGCTATGCGCCTCTGTGCTGGTGAGTCAGTCCGGTTTCACTTGATGCGAGATGCTCGCGACGGCGGGGTCGGCGGGGAGATTATGGCGACAGGATCGGTGCGCCACAGCTATGCTCCTGAACCGTATCGACAGAAGATTCCTTTAACGAAGAGACTGACTGACCGGTTGTTAGCACTTACTTGTCTGCTTCTCTTTCCTTTTCTGACGATGTTTGGAGGGAAGGGAAAGTTGACGATAAAAGGATTGCTCCAAAGTTTGATCGGCCAACGACCACTGGTGCGGGGGGCTGCCTCGAAAAGTGAGGAGCCAGAGCCGGTGTTCTCAGCAGCAGCCGTCTATTCCGATCAGATACATGATGAGAAGAGTCTCGTGGAGATCGAGCGGTATTATGAAGCGAATCGCTCCTTTATGCTCGATTGCGAGATCATCGTAAGTTCACTTCGCACTCCACTCCTTTCTGAGAGTTTAGGGGAGGGAGTTTCCAGAGAGGTTGTACATTAAGATCAATAGGATCAACAAGATTAAGAGAGATTCCAATCAACTATGGCGAAATATATTCTTGACTTTGAGAAGCCGGTGATCGAGCTGGAGGAGAAGATTGCGGAGATGCGCTCGATGTCCGATCAACTCGACATTAACGATGAGATTGCAGTCCTCGAAGAGAAGGTAGAGCGACTCCGCAAGAATGTCTACGAGCAGTTGACGCGGTGGCAGCGAGTGCAGCTTGCACGCCATCCAGAGCGTCCCCTTACGCTCGACTACATCGAGATGATCTGCGATGACTTTATCGAACTGCACGGTGATCGATCCTTTCGGGACGACCCGGCAATTGTTGGTGGTCTTGGCCGGATTGGTGGTGTTGAGTTAGTGCTGATTGGTCACCAGAAGGGGCACGACACGAAAGAGAATCTGAAGAGAAATTTCGGAATGCCAAATCCAGAAGGATACCGGAAAGCCTTGCGCCTAATGAAGCTCGCCGAGAAGTTCTCCCTTCCAGTCGTCACTTTGATTGACACGCAGGGAGCCTATCCCGGTATCGAAGCTGAAGAGCGTGGGCAGGGTGAAGCGATTGCACGCAATCTTGTTGAGATGGCTCGGCTTCAGACACCAA
Source organism: Kapaibacterium sp. (SeqCode) (assembly GCA_050248595.1). Taxonomy (GTDB): domain Bacteria; phylum Bacteroidota; class Ignavibacteria; order OLB7; family OLB7; genus JAGWAZ01. The sequence continues at coordinate 4,230 of JBFWSB010000210.1, read as the reverse complement.
TTATCAACATCGTGATAGGTGAGGGGGCTTCTGGTGGAGCACTTGGTATCGGCATGGGAGATCGTCTCTTCATGATGGAAAATACCTGGTACTCCGTAATTGCTCCTGAATCTTGCTCGAGTATCCTTTGGCGGAGTTGGGACTACAAGGAACAGGCTGCCGAAGCACTTCGTTTGACGGCACGGGACAACTTGGAACTTGGCATTGCCGACGATATAATCGATGAGCCAGTGGGTGGGGCACATCGAGACAGCCGAACTGCCGCCGAAAATGTGAAGGAACAGATACTGAAGTCGTTGAAAGAACTGAGTAAACTCCCGATGAAGAAGTTGCTGGAACAACGGTCAGAGCGTTATCGGAAGATTGGCGTTTGGGGAACATTAGAAAACTGAGTGTATGGAACAGCTTTTACAGACGATATTTGACAGCGTTATTACTCCAATCTTTGGTGAAATACCTGCTACAGCAGAAACCTACGTCAAGGCAGGGATGATGCTTCTGCTCGCTCTGTTAATGGGACTTCTGATTCGTCAGCTCGTCTTCGTTAGAGTGAAAAAATATACCGAGAAGACAGCCAATTTTTATGACGACATCATTTTAGAGACACTTCGCCGGAAGACAGTCTTGTGGGTGATTTTGATTGCGACAATCTTGACAATCCCAACACTCCACTGGGAGGAGCAGTATCGTCGGCTTGCAGAGCAACTAACAATGGCGGTATTGATCTTGTCGATCACTATTGCTATTGTTCGAGGTGTCTCAGAAGCGATTACCAAATACTCGGAGCACTCAGGCGCAGGCGTTGGGGGGAGCACGCTTATTCGATATGTGGTGTCGTTCGTTTTTTATGCCCTTGGGCTTGCCGTTATTCTCTCCCTCTTCAATGTCTCCCTACTTCCAGCAATTACTGCTCTCGGGGTTGGTGGACTGGCCGTTGCTCTCGCATTTCAAGATACGTTGGCAAACCTGTTCGCTGGCATTCACATGACCCTCTCTCAACAGCTTCACTTAGAAGATTATGTGCAGTTGCAGAGTGGTGAAGAGGGGTTCGTACACGACATCAGTTGGCGAACAACAACGTTGCGAACGTTGGCAAACAACCTGATAATTATTCCAAACAAGAAGCTCTCAGAGAGTATCATCATCAACTTCAATCTTCCGATGTCGGAGCTTGCAATAGAGCTGAACGTTGGTGTCAGTTACGATACTGACCCAGCCTATGTTGAGGAAGTTCTTATTGACATCGTAAAGGGTGCATACGGAGAAGTGGAGGGAGTGCTCGATGAAGTCCCAGCAATTCGGTTCCACGCATTTGCTGACTCTTCGCTTACAATGAGAGCTTTTGTCAAAGTTGACAAGGTTGAGAATCGATTTGCTGCACGGCACGAGCTAATGAAGAGGGTTTACAAGCGATTCCGAGAAGAGGGGATCGAGATACCATTCCCTATCAGGACGTTGCAGTTCAAGTCAGAGGGGGGCTTTGATGGAATCGTAGGGAACGTGAATATATACGAGGCGGCTGAAGGGGGGAAGAAGAAAAAGAAGAAATCGTTATCGGAAGGGTAGTTGTATGGAAGAAGGAGGGAACGCAACAGTACTTTTTACAACCGTGCCAGACCAAGAGACGGCAGTAAAGATTGGGGAGGTGCTGGTTTGTGAGAGATTGGCTGCATGTTGTACGATTATTCCGAGCACTCAATCAATCTATATGTGGGAAGGAGAAGTTCAGCGGGAGGCCGAACTTCTCCTGATGATTAAGACAACGCAAATGGGATATTCAAAACTCCACGATCGATTGATGGAACTTCATCCCTACGATCTCCCCGAACTGCTGGCACTTCCGGTTCTCTACGGTTCAGAGCCATACCTCGAGTGGATTCGCACATCTACTCGGTGACGATTACTCCTAATCAAGGATCACCGGTATTCTCCTCTGAGACTCTCACCCTCTTGTATTCTCGACCCTTCTAATCTGTGAATATCCCGCCTGATCCGCGTACGTTCTATATCAAATCTCACCTACTGGTTTGTACAAATCTTGTAGGCCTCTTCTACCGGAATAAACATGTTATAGAGATACTGCTCGCAGACCAGTTCTTTATAGGTTTCGGCATGTTCATCTCCAGCTTTTGCACCGACTGTAAACATCTCTGCAGCTTGGCCATAGCACTCGTTATCGGCAAAAAATGAGCCGAGGATCATCGGCAGGGCAGGGTTATCGGGGCCAAGCTCTTCTTGAATAGCCTCCTGACCAGCCATTACCATCGTTTGTTTCTCTGTAGGCAGACGGTGGAACGAAGCCCCGAATGAATTGCTGCTATTCTCCTTATCTGAAAGTCGCCAGGTGTATATCTCTTCTGGATTTAACGAAGGTGTTTCCCAAACAAACGTTGTGTCGGTAGTTTCTGACCGATAAATCTCTTCACCCAAAAAATTCTGCACCGAGAGTACGTAAGTGCGAACGCCCGGAGTGCGCATCCAACGGAATCTGACTGAACCACCTGAAACCGCTGTTGAGCGTGGCTGAAGCAGGATGATTGCTTCGCTATTCATCTTGTCAGAAACCTTTTCGATCATCCCGGAAGCATCGCCAATTCCAGTCATCGACTCTACTTCGCTATTTAAGCGCATCGTTCCTGTGTTCACACTTTCGGTTTTCAACGAGTCGAAGTAGGCCATGTTCTTCTTCCCATCAGCTCGGGTTGCACCGGCAACACTTGTGCGGGCACTTCTGCCTGCGCCACTTGCTCCAGCCAACGTCCGTGCAGAGTTAGCAACAACGCTGTTCTCTCCAGTACCAGCTCGCTGAATCGCGTCCGATATTTTCAATGACATTGGCTTGGAGTACTTCAACACTTTGCCATTGATTGAGAGTTGGAGTGAGCTGGATGAGCCAATTTTGACGTTGTCACTACTCTTCAACTGTTGCCCGAGCTTAGCACTACCCTGACCACTAACAGTGACGCTTCCACTGTAGTAGAGAATGCGGACAGTCTGCGCTTGTGCCATTGCCATAGCCAGCACGGTTAACAGCAGGCATATCCAACAAATGCGAAATCCGTAGCGAATCTGTTTCATCTGATTCTCCTGATGTTCAATTTTCATGCATGGTAGGGTAAAAATACAATGTGGAGAGAGGATTGTTCAAGTCTACATCACTTAAAAAGCATAAAAGAATGGTAGTGTGACGGGATAATGAGTCTCTGTGACAGTCAAGGTAGTGCAATCAGCAGACTCTCAATAATCATACGACGGAGTTGGTCCACGCTGAGGAGTAGTGCCGTTGAACGGTCTATCAGATATTTCGAGAACATACTGCGAAGTACTGTCGCTGTCAGTGACCCCTGCCAACGTATTCTTGCGAACCTGTGCAAAGTAGGTCTGTTCTGGCAGGAGGAGAAATTCGTGAACAGCGATTACGCCCCCTTCCTTTTCGACAAGTTTCTGAATGGGAAGGGGGGCAATGCTTGAGTTCTCACTACTGAAGGTTCGCGAGAAGTATGAGCCTATGTAGAGTCTGATCTGAAAGATGTCGAGTTGAATGACTCCGTATGGAGTGACAACCAAAATAGAGTCGTTACTCTGGAAGGCTGGTGTTAGCGAGATGGAGGCATCTTCCCCCATTACTCCGTATGCCCACTCGGTGTAGTAGCATGAGTCGTCAGTCATGTAGGCGGAGCGGATTTTCCCCTCGATAGTGACTGGGATTGAGGCGAACTTCAGAAGTTCTGGCATCGTTACCCGTGGGCGTACTACATCGCCACTGCACGATATGAGAATGATAGAGAGAAGAAGTCCCGGGTAGACCGGAATTCTCAGAAAGCGTCGCTGCAACTGTCGTCGATTCATGGGGACAATCTACGGGATTTTTGGCAATGACTTTTGATCTTTTGTCCTGAGTAACTCGCTGACTCTGCCCAAAATCTCAGAACTGAGATGGTTGACGAGGCTTCAAGTGAGTCGCTGAGCAAGTGCAGAATCTGCTTGCAGTTACTCTTACATCCTCAAACACCTTCAGATTTTGTCAATCCGCACGATTTATCCATATTGCCGCGCATCCTTAGCTCAGTTGGTAGAGCAACTGACTCTTAATCAGTGGGTCGGGGGTTCGAATCCCCCAGGATGCACTGTGGTCCCTATAAGTCGTCTGACTTATGGGGATCTTTTTTTTACATCCACTTTCGAACTCTCTACATCACTTCATTATTGCTGGTTATTTGGAATTGAACA
>JBFWSB010000209.1:0-8303 GCA_050248595.1 Kapaibacterium sp. (SeqCode) | reverse complement strand
TCGACGGAGAGTACCAAGAGAGTGAACCGGGAATGCAACTCGACCGATACAAGATTCACGATGTGGAGATTGTTGTGGATAGGTTGCCACTTACCGAGGAGAATCGATCCAGATTGTTTGGCTCGATTGAGACAGCACTGCGGTTTGGTGAGGGGACACTCTTTATTGTGGACTGGGATAACCCGGATGAGCAGGGACTCTACAGCGAGAAACTTGCCTGCCCAAACTGCAATCGCAGCTACGATGAGCCAGAACCGAACTCCTTCTCCTTTAACTCCCCCTACGGAGCTTGCCCCAGTTGTGACGGCTTAGGTGAATCGTTCGGTTTTGCGCTCGACCTGATTATGCCCGATAAGAAGAGATCGCTTGCACAGGAAGGAATCGTCCCCTTAGGCAAACCTCGTCGGAACTGGATGTGGGCACAGGTGGGAGCAGTGTTGCGTGAGTTCGGTCTGGACGAGCAGACCCCTCTGGAGAAGTTCCCCGACAAGGCATTGAAGACTCTGCTGCACGGAGGGGGATCGAAGATGTACGACGTACTCTACACCTCAACCAAAGGGAAGTCGAGAACATACCGGCATCGATTCGTGGGGGTGATCGGGGCAATGGAGCAGGGGGTGCAAAACTCCGGTTCGGCTCGCAAGCGATACGATCCATTTATGAGCGCAACAGACTGCCCCACCTGCAACGGCCAACGCCTTCGCGAGGAGAGTCTTGCCGTGTTGATTGACGGAAAGAACATCCACGACCTCGTCTCTCGACCAATCGACGAAGGGATTGAACTACTTGAGCAACTAAACTTGAGCGAGCGGCAGGAAGTGATTGCGCGACAGATTATCCGCGAACTGACTTCACGCCTCAGCTTTCTGCTGGAAGTTGGCCTCCACTACCTAACGCTCGACCGTTCGGCCAGAACACTTTCTGGTGGTGAGTCGCAGCGGATAAGACTTGCAACGCAGATTGGCTCGCAGTTGAGTGGCGTCCTCTACGTTCTCGACGAACCTTCTATTGGCTTGCACCAGAGCGATAATCGGAAGTTGATTGAGTCGCTAAAGCGGCTGCGCGACATCGGCAACACGGTGTTAGTTGTAGAGCACGACCGGGAGATGATCGAAGCGAGTGACTTTGTAGTCGACCTTGGGCCGGGGGCTGGAGAACTTGGAGGAGAGCTAATTGGGGCAGCCCCTCCAACCGAATTTATCAGACAGAGGAAGAAGAAGGGAAAGAAGACTGAAGCAAATGGGACAGCCTCAAATGGCGTTGTGCCATACGACATTACCCACCCAGTAGAAATCGACCGAAGCCTGACATTTCAGTATTTGACTGGAGAGCGAGAGATCGAGACCCCAGAGGAACGTCGCGAGGGGAACGGTCAGGAAATTGTACTGAAGGGGGCAACCGGCCACAACCTGAAGAGCGTTGAGGTGAAGATTCCACTCGGTCTCTTCGTCTGCGTCACCGGTCTCTCCGGTTCTGGAAAATCAACCTTGATTAACGAGACACTCTACCCTGCACTCCACCGCAGGTTCTTCAAAAACAGCACGCTGGTTCCTTTGCCCCACAAGAGCATTGAGGGACTGGAGCATATCAACAAAATCATCGACATCGACCAAGCTCCAATTGGAAGAACGCCTCGGTCGAATCCGGCAACCTACACCGGACTCTTCACCTTTATCCGCGACCTCTACTCAGAGTTGCCTGAGTCAAAGATTCGGGGCTACGCTCCGGGTCGGTTCAGCTTCAACGTAGAGGGGGGCCGGTGCGAGGAGTGTGGGGGAGATGGAATGAAGAAGATCGAAATGAACTTCTTGCCCGATGTCTACGTGGAGTGTGAAGTCTGCGGCGGCAATCGCTACAACCGAGAGACACTCGAAGTGCGATACCGAGGCAAGTCGATTGCCGACGTACTCGACATGACCGTAACCGAAGCACTGGAGTTCTTCAAAGATATTCCCCGCATTAACCGGAAGTTGAAGACACTCCACGAGGTTGGCCTCGGCTACATTCGCCTCGGGCAACAGGCCACAACACTCTCCGGCGGCGAAGCACAGCGGGTAAAGCTGGCAACCGAACTCTCGAAAGTGGGAACAGGCAGCACCCTCTACCTTCTGGATGAGCCGACAACAGGACTCCACTTCGAAGATGTGAAGATGCTCCTGAAAGTGCTCGACTCACTTGTGGAGAAGGGGAATACGATTGTGGTAATCGAACACAACTTGGACGTGATTAAGTGCGCCGACCACATTATCGACTTAGGACCGGGAGGAGGCAAGCATGGGGGGACAATCGTGGCCACCGGCACACCCGAAGTTGTTGCCCGCAGTAAGAAGAGCTTGACGGCAGAGCATTTGCGGGAGGAGTTGTGAGGGTAGAGGTCTGGTAGAAGAATCACGCAAAGGCGCAAAGAAACGCAAAGTTCGCAGAGAGGAATCGCTCTACTCTGCTCGCAAGGCATTTCCTCTGCTGTGACTTTCTTTTGTTTATAGAATCCTTGCTAAGGATTCTTATTGCTCAACACTCTAAAACCTTATTCGCACCATGAGAAACCGTACACTCTCGCTCGTCGCCGGGTTCATCTGCACACTCACACTTCAACTATCTGCACAATCTTCTTCGGATATTGAGTGGATGATCGTGCATGACACTGCCGTTGTTGGTTCCCCAATCTTTTCTACAGAGGGAACGTATATTCAATGTCTCTCCGATCGATATTACGACAACAAAACACTTACTCGCTACTACTACATATACGAAGCTGCAAACGGTCGTCTCGCCTACCAGTTTCAGAAGAACCTGACCCCTCTCTACTTCCTAACTGATACAACACTTCTCGTCTACGACGATATTCTCTTAGAGTCAGGGAAGCACGATCTCCTCTTGCAAGAGATGAGTGTAAATGGAGAGATACTTAGGCCTATTGATACCATCTCTTCTATGCTCTACCTGATTGAGATTCAATCAAATGTGGCAGTCTACACCGCAGGTGAATTCGGCTATCCCTCAATCTATGTCCGAGACATTTTCACGGGTGAAACCATTGTCCACTCATACGACGCATTTTTCCAACCAGGTTATCAGAACTTTCAATTGTTAGCTCAAGGCGAACGTTGCGCCTATACGTATCAAGGGGCAGGAGGCTATAGATTTGGTTTGAAAGACCTACGAAGTGCGGCTATCGTGTTGGATCAGGAAATCATGCCAACGATCATACGAATGGTTTGCATTCCGAAGAGTGGCAAGTTCGCCGCTCTGATTGGAGCAGATTTTTTCGTTCGAGTACTTCACTTTGAAAGTGGAATCATCACCCGACAGATTCAAAGCAGCAAACTCTTCACTCCCCTCTACAACTCTATCACGGCGAGCAAAATCTCTCCGAACGAAACATACTTTGCTGCCTCGATCTATGATGATGGCACGATCTCCCTCTGGAATCTCTGGACAGGAAAAGAGATTCACACATTCGACGCATATCCGGCAAACCACTACACATTGGACTTCTCTCCAGATGGCAAACACCTTCTCTCCACCACAGCAGATGGCGCAATCATCATGTGGAAGATGCCGGAAGGAACCACCGGGGTCGAAGAGGAGAAGCACAGAACACGCTCTTCTGAACTGGCCAGCAGTGCACTTTATAACCCCACAACCGAGCGTATTAACGTTCGATTTCTGCTCCCAGAACATTCCGATGTCCAGATAGACTTCTATACGCTGCGTGGTGAGCGTATCGGACAGGTTCATAGAGAACGAATGGAAGAAGGAGAGAACAGAGTGGAGTGGAACGCCGCAAAGTTGCCGGAAGGAGCATACTTCTATCGCATTAGCGCGGAGGGCTTTGCTGGAATGGGAAAATTTCTCGTGCAGTTTTAGTGAGTAGTGGAGGGGGATGAGATCACCCATTCTCTTCCCCTCCATCGGTTCTTCTCTTTCTTCACAAAAGATTCAGAACATTTGTGAGAAAAAAAAGGAAGAGTTTCCCGGCCTGTGTGATACTTCCCTCCCCTCGGGGTCTTTCTTCCTGAGATTATTCTCTTGACCATCATTCAACCAGCAATCATTGAATCACCATGAAACTACGCACGCTACTCCTTGCCGGGCTGTTTTCTCTCTCCTCTCTGTCCCTCTCTGCTCAGTCATCCGATATTGAGTGGATTACCTGGAATAACGAAGTAATTCATACTGATTTGGCTATCTCACCTGACAACAAATACATTGCCACTACGGCACTGGCTGAGAACATTTATAATGGTTCGAGACAGGACATTAGAATTTATTCTACAGAGCAGGGTGAGCTTGACCGTGGCGGAGAACTCCTAAAGATCATTCCCAACGCACAGGTAATCAAGCTCTACCCTACCTATTCCAGCACTTACTTTGCACTCGCCTTTTCGCCTAACAACTCTCTATTGATTTCGCAGAACTTCTATGATACCGTGGAAAAAGACTATGCTTCCCTATTCACCAGTATCAACCTTGAAGTAGTGCAGGAACAAGAGTTCATTAGAAATCCCGAAAGCAACGCCTTGCTTTATTCCTCCGGGATATATGCCTACTTCGAAAAGTCTTCGTCGTTAGAACTATCTACAATTCACATCCGAGATCTTTCCCAGAATCTAGATGTGATAGTAAATAACCGCTATTCCTCTCAGGAAGTGGGAGGAGCAGGCATTAATCTCGTGGCACTCTCAGGAGATGGCTCCGCTCTGGCAATACGACAAATGAATCATTATTGGATAGTAGAAACATCAACAGGTGAAGTGATTGGTGAGCAGCAATATTTCAGCCAGTGGAAACATGTTGCGTTCGCGCCTGACAATCACTCCCTAATTTTTCTCGGATACGACAATGCAATAAAGATCCTCAACTTTAAGACCGGAGAATTAGATCGACGCATTGTAAGTGGTGATCTGTACAACTATCAGTATCAACGCTCTGCAATGGCATTAAGCCACGACGGGCGCTACATAGCAGCAACGAGTCTGAATGGAACGATTCACCTCTGGAATCTACGCACCGCCGAACAAGTTCACATCTATGACGACTACCATGGAGTCTTCACTGATATTGAATTCTCACCAGATGGAAACCACCTTATTGGCATAACGTACGATGGCGCACTCCTCTCCTACAAAGGCCCGGATCAAGTTGCAAGTATAGAAGACCAAGAACAATTGCAGGCCAATCGGCTGGAGCTTGTTAACTCTTCTACCTTCAACGCTCACTCCCACACCGCCCGCTTCACTTTCACTCTGCCGGAACGTTCCGATGTCCAGGTCGGTATCTACAACCTTCAGGGGAAATTAGTAGGAGAGTTGACGGAGCCGACGTTAGAGGAAGGTGAGCATTCAGTAGAGTGGCAGCGAAGTGACCTTGCATCTGGAGTCTACTTCTACCGCTTGAGTGCAGGGAATCAAGTTGGAACCGGACGTTTGATTGTGCAGTAGTCCCGTAATGTCTGTTGCGGTGGAAGAAGGAGAAGTATCGTTATCAAATTACACTCACCTTTTCAAGAAGATGCCCGATCACATTGCGTTGTGGTCGGGCATCTCTACGTTATGCCTTCGTTGTATGGAAGGCTCCCGTGATGTTCTCTTTCTACGATAGCAATCTCCCCCTAATCTCCCTTCACTCTCCTGTCGATCTCTTCCAACAACCAGCGCACGTAAAGGTAATCCCGGTACTCTGGCTCACTCTCAACAAACTTCTGAACGTCATCTTGAATCTTCTTCAATCCCTTCATCTGTTTCTCTTCATCTACTTCATTGTAGATGGTGGTGTAGAAGGCTCGGTAGAGAGTTGCCATTCTCTTCTCCTGCGGGAACTGGAGCTTCTCCTTGTTTCGGTTGAAGTAGACAATAAAGTTCCGCACTTCGCGAAGTGCCCCCTCCGGGTCATCGTTCATGTAGGGAAGAATCAGATAAATAAAGCGGAAGTAGTTGTGCTCAGCCTCGGCACGTTGGCCAAGGTCTGGTGGAATTGCCTCGAAGGCTTTCACAGGATTGCCGAGAAAGATGTGGCAGAAACAGCGGAAACACTCGCTCCGAAAACGGAGTTTTGGTCGGGCTTCGAACTCGGCATGATATTCATCGAGTAGGTCGAGCACATTTTGGTAGGATTCCCGCCGCATCAACGTGCCCGCGTAGTTAAAGAGCATCTCTGGGGGAGGATCGAGTGAGTGCTGGCGGGCAAAGGCAAGACCTTCATTGAAGGTTGACTCTGCCTCTTCATAGAAGAACTCAGCGTAGAGAACCGAGGCGAGAATCGCATAGCCGAAAAGTGCTTTAGCCGGGAACTTGTCGGCAACTGGACGAATCTCTTCAAAACCTTGTTGCGCATGTGTTATCCGCTCCTCGCCACGAGATGCGTGGGCACGACTAATAGCGTCGTGAAAACGTGCCAGCTCAATGTCGTGGTTGGAAAAATCGAGGTCGAGACCAATCTCCGTTAGTTCTGTCTCCTGCCCCATCACCAACAGATTCTGCTCCACTACAACGCGACGATGTTGATTCTCGGAAACATCGTTCCGATAGGTACGCTTCAGGTGATCTAAATTCTCAAGGAGAAGTTCTCGCGTCTCCTGCATTCCCGCCGGAGTAATCTCGCGGTAGCGTACCATGTAGTCAAACCAAACCTCGTTTAGTCGTCGCGCAGCAGCGTAGTCAAGTCGATCCAGCGCATCTTCACGAAATTTGCCGTAGAGATTCTCGAACACCTTGAAGGCCTGACGGTTGAGCAACCCTCGCAAGAGCATCAGGTTATAGCGACCCTGATCTCTCTCCATATCTCTCCGATTTTCCCGCCGAGCAATTAGTTCATAGCACCGTTCACTTAACAACCGTAGCTCGTTCCGAAGTAGATAGTCTTCCTTCTTGCTCCACTTCCTGCCAAACACAAGGGCAAAAAGCTGCGGATTTTCTACAGACTCGCTCTCACCTTCCACAAGTTTCTCGAAGAGTGCACTGAGTGATCTACGCTCTGAAGATTCAATTCCGGCACGAATTTCTGCGATTTCATCCTCAGAGAGGAGAGCGAGGAGTTGTTGGGCACGTCGTTCCATCACAAATCAAAAATGTGTGCTTTCAGTTGGGTAGCGACTCGCAATAAGTTTGTAGCAGAACAGAGGGAGAAACAATCACGACAGCAGATAGAACAGCAAAGTCTAAGACTTCTAATGGAACATAAGAACGATAGCAAGCTGATCGCCGAGATGATCCAGATGACGAAAGATAGCGAAGAGGGGGGAACCGAAGAGATACGAAATCGCTTAGAGAGATATTTAGAGAAGGAATCGTTCAAGGTTGGTCGGTATGCCGCTATCACCTTAGGAAAACTTAGAATTCGTGAAAGTTTACCAGCCCTTCTGCAAGCATGTAGCGTGCCGGAACTTCAAGAGGCCGCTCTGCACGCCCTTCGATTGATTGACGGGGGCAATATTGAGAGGACAACCGCAAAGCTATTGCGGGAAGGGACAGAGAGTCTGCGTCGCGAGGCAATTTTGACAATTGAGAAGAGGGGAATAAGATCGCCAGAGATTGAAGCAGAACTCCGGAAAGCTGCCGGGTCGGGAGAGGGCATTTCGTCTCGGATGGCAGAACAAGCACTGAAAAGATTACGGAACAAAAGTTATAGCTAACAACTACTATTTATCAAATCAATTAACTGAGGAGAAATCATGAAACAGCGAACAAGAACATTCAGAGCACTTGCAGTTCTCTTTACACTCTTCCTTGGGATTGCAACAGTGGAAAGCTATGGACAGCAGAAGCCAGTAACCACTCACCCCGGGGGCAAGAAGGATTGTAAGGATAAGATTGAGAGTAGCGTGAACGCAACTCCGTGGCAACTTTCCGGCATGGCCTTCATAACCGAACAGACCACCCCGATTGACACGACGAAGATTGTCTCTGCTGCAAAGCAACTCTCTTCCGCAGTCAATGGCAACCTTGAAAACTACACCGCAATTGTCGACACACTTAAAGGTTGGATGGCAAACACCACATACATTGGATTCTTTCAGTGGACTCGAACAGTAACCATCACGCTGAAGGAGTGGAAATGTAAGGATGGCGTTTTAGTTCTGGTTCGAGACATCAACAGAACTTTCGACGAGAAAACCCCTTGGTTCCAATTTGGCCCCTTCGCCGGATCTGAGATGAGTGTAAAGAAGCTTCAAAGTGAGATCACCACAATGGCGACAACGCTACCAGCCGAGTACGAAGGACCGATTGTGTAAGTGAATCAGAAAGAGTTCCCTTGCTATGGTGTGGGGGCAGTCGGCACAATCGGAGCAATCGCGAAGTGGA
>JBFWSB010000208.1:0-8329 GCA_050248595.1 Kapaibacterium sp. (SeqCode) | reverse complement strand
AACGTCCACACGATCAGTCAGCGACCGACAAGCCGGACTCGCTGGACAGGAAGAGGGGTTATTTCTGGGAAGACGATTCGACGTAAGAAGGCAATTGTTACTCTCGCACAGGGGCAGACGATTGATTTGTTGGGAGATCTTGAGGACACAAGTCAGGACTAATTGAAGGGGAATCCCCGGTTCCGGGTAGAGAAACCCTCGCAAATAGTATAGAGAAATGGGTATACGTAACAGCAAACCGACCACAAGCGCTCGCCGCTACTATTCAACCTCGACATTCGAGGAGATTACGACGAGTACTCCCGAGAAGTCGTTGTTGGCTCCCCTGAAGAAGTCAGGGGGTCGAAACAACACCGGGCGAATTACCTCACGCCACCGGGGTGGAGGCCACAAGCGCCGCTATCGCATGATTGACTTCAAGCGTGAGAAGCGGGGAATGGATGGCACGGTAATGACAATTGAGTATGATCCGAATCGGTCGACTCGCATTTGTCTGGTAGAATATCCCGACGGTGATCTTTGCTACATCCTCGCACCGGAGAAGCTGAAAGTAGGTGATGTTGTTCGCGCTGGTGAGGACATTGAGTTCAAGGATGGAAACGCCGGACCGCTCCGGATTATTCCTCTCGGTACGTTCGTCCACAACATTGAGCTTCGCCCAGGAAAAGGAGGGCAGCTTGGTCGCTCAGCAGGGGCAGCCGCTCAGGTTGTAGCTCGCGAAGGAAACTTTACCACGCTCCGCCTCCCTTCAGGTGAGATGCGTATGATTCACAGCACCTGTTATTGCACCATCGGAACACTGAGCAACTCCGATCACCTGAACATCTCCTACGGTAAAGCCGGACGGATGCGCTGGTACGGAATTCGTCCTCAGACCCGCGGTATGGCGATGAACCCTGTTGATCACCCGAACGGTGGTGGTGAAGGTCGTTCTAAGTCGGGTGGTGGTCGTCAGCATCCACGTTCTCCTTGGGGCAAGTATGCTAAGGGAGCGAAGACACGCGATAAGAGTAAGGCGAGCAGCAAGTATATCGTTCGCGGTCGGAAGAAGAAATAAGTAAGAAAGATTTTGCCTGATAGATATTCGATTGAATTATGGCACGTTCGCTGAAAAAAGGACCTTACGTTGACATTCATCTCATCGAGAAAGTCGAGCAGATGAAGAGTCGCAACGAAAAAAAGGTCATCAAGACATGGGCGAGAGCCTCGACAATCTCTCCAGATTTTGTCGGCTTTACCTTCGCCGTCCACAACGGCAACAAGTTCCTTCCGGTCTACGTGACCGAGAATATGGTTGGTCACAAGCTGGGTGAGTTTGCACTAACGCGAACCTACCGTGGTCATGCGGCCGATAAGAAGAAGAAGTAAGGGGTCAGTTGTCGGGTATCGAAAAAGTAGTCAGGATAGAATATCACAGAGAGTGCCTCCCACGGGGGATGCGCCACTGATAATCGAAAAGAAATCATGTTGGAAGCACGGGCTATTCGTAAAAACATCAGATCGTCACCCCGCAAAATGCGATTGGTCGCCGATCTGGTACGGGGTAAAAATGTCAACGAAGCGTTGGCAATCCTGCGCTACACGCCAAATAAGGCTGCGCGGCAGGTTTCGCAGACCTTGTACTCGGCTGTCAGCAACCTGATCAATATTGATGAGCAGAGCGACAACCCTGGAAAGGTCGATTCAGATACGGGGAATGTCTTTGTCAAATTGATTTTTGTTGACCAAGGCCCTGTTATGAAAAGAATGTTGCCCGCTCCGCAAGGGCGTGCATATCGAATTCGCAAGCGTATGTGCAAGCTGACAATCGTTGTCGGGGCGCGATAAAAGAACAAGATTGAACGAGGATTCACTTGGGACAGAAGACTAATCCGATAGGGCTGAGACTTGGCATTATCCGTTCGTGGGATGCCAACTGGTTTGACGAGAACAACTTCTCAGGCAAGCTGTACGAAGATCTTGTCGTTCGGCAATACATCCGCAATCGTCTTCAGCGGGCTGGCGTCAGCCGCTTAGTTATCGACCGGACCGCGAAGCAGATGCGATTGACGATTCACACATCACGTCCCGGTGTTGTCATCGGCCGCTCGGGTAAAGAGATTGCCCAGTTGGAAGAGGAGATTCGCCAGATCGTTAGCAAGGATGTGAAGGATGTCAAAATCCTGATCCACGAAGTGAAGCGTCCTGAACTGGATGCCTATCTGGTGGCTGAGAATATCGCACAGCAGCTTGAGGGACGTGTCTCCTTCCGTCGGGCGATGAAGCAAGCCGTCAGTTCAACGATGAGAATGGGAGCAGAGGGGATTCGCGTCCGCTGTTCCGGGCGACTTGGAGGGGCTGATATGTCTCGCGTAGAACAGTACAAAGAGGGGCGGGTTCCACTTCACACTCTTCGTGCCGACATCGACTACGCACATGTGACTGCCCGCACGAAGCAGGGAGCAATCGGGGTGAAAGTCTGGATTTGCAAGGGAGAGGTGATCGGTCAGGAACATACATCAAAAGTGTAGCGGCGAAAAACTTTTCGCTCATCCGAACGGAATTTGCAGAGAATCAGGGCATAAACGACAATGCTGTTACCTAAACGAGTTAAATACCGCAAAACCCAACGAGGCCGCCGCAGAGGCAAGGCTTATCGTGGGTCACAGATAGAGCACGGAACGCACGCGATTAAGACGATGGAACCGGCTTGGATTACCAGCCGCCAGATTGAGTCTGCTCGTATTGCGATCACGCGCCGGATGCGCCGTGACGGTAAAGTTTGGATCCGGGTTTTCCCGGACAAGCCGATCACCAAAAAGCCATTAGAAACCCGAATGGGTTCAGGTAAGGGATCGCCAGAATTCTGGGTTGCCGTTGTAAAACCGGGGCGGATTCTTTTCGAGATCAGTGGTGTTCCGCACGCGGTTGCGCTCGAGGCACTCCGTCTTGCAAGTCACAAGCTGCCGGTGAAGACCAAAATCGTTACCCGCGCCGACTACAAGCCTGAGGTATCGACAAGAAACTGAACTATTTGATAGACTAACAGGGATTGAAGATATGAAGCCCTCGAAACCGGCTGATCTCCGCCAACTGACCGACGCGGAGCTTGAACAACAGATCATCAATAACGAGCGTTCACTCGTTGACATGCAGTTTAATATGGCTGTTGGTACACTTGAGAACCCTTCGGCAATGCGCGTGCTAAAGCGCGACATTGCTCGGATGAAGACAATTCTGAACCAACGGAGTAAGTCCGGAGAGGTTGTCTGAGAGGTTAGAGGATTGTGACTGTAGAACTCTGAAGAAGACTTTGAGAAATCATGCAAGAAGAACTGGAAAACCAGACTGAAGCGACCGAGGCAGCAATGGCTGCTGACGGGGCTGTAGAAGAGGCAAATGAGGTTGAAGTCTCTGCTGTAGAGACTGTAGCTGATGCCACTGCCGAAACCTCAGTTGAGGAAGAAGCCGGATACAAGCCACATCGCAAGATTCGGACGGGAACTGTTGTCTCCGACAAAATGGAGAAGAGCATCCTCGTTAAAGTGACTCGGCGTGTGCGTCATCCGCTCTACAAAAAGTATTTCTTCAAATCGAAGAAGTTCATGGTGCACGATGAGAACAACGAATGTCGGACTGGTGACACGGTTCGCATTGTTGAGACACGCCCGCTCAGTGCTCGTAAGCGCTGGAATCTGGACAAAATTGTAGAACGAGCCAAGTAACATCCGGGGTATTCTACTTCTGCATGCACGCAGGAGGAAACCCGACGGAATATCTCATAGAGGAAGTCATGATTCAGGAAGAAACCGATCTGGTTGTTGCCGATAATTCAGGCGCGCGTCGTGTCCGCTGCATTCGAGTGCTCGGTGGTAGTAAGCGTCGATATGCAGGTGTGGGAGACGTAATTGTCGTCTCCGTGAAGGCAGCACTACCTGGTGGGGGTGTTAAGAAGGGGGATGTCTCCAGAGCAGTTATTGTCCGCACTCGCAAAGAGACGCGTCGACGTGACGGCAGCTACATCCGCTTCGACGAGAACGCCGCCGTTCTGCTGAATGCCCAAGGTGAGCCACGCGGCACACGTATCTTCGGGCCTGTTGCTCGCGAACTTCGCGACAGGAACTACATGAAAATCGTATCGCTTGCTCCGGAGGTGTTGTAATGGGAAGAATTCGCATAAAGAAAGGGGATGAGGTTGTTGTGATCAGTGGAACTGACAAGGACGTGAAAGGTCGCGTGCTTGAAGTTATCCCCGCAACGGGCAAGGTTCTGGTTGAAGGAGTGAATGTTCGCCGCCGTTCGTGGCGTCGCGGTGTGAATCCAGATTTGCCAGATGGCGGGATTCACGAGAAGTCACTTCCAGTGGATGCATCAAACGTGATGCTCCTCGATCCAGAGTCGGGAGAACCGACACGCATCGGAATCCGATACGAAATCGATGCCGACGGAAATCGCCGCCGCATTCGATTCGCGAAAAAATCGGGGAAAACTATCCCAGAACAGTTCTGAAGTAGAAGCTGACGCGATTGCCAGGAGACTGGATCGCCGATCATCAAGAGAATTATGGCAAACAAGAATACAAACGGCACATCAACTCCCCGACTTCTCGATAAGTATCGCGAGGAAGTCGTACCGAATCTCATGAAGAGGTTCGACTACAACAACGTAATGCGAGTGCCTCGCTTGGTGAAGATCGCTGTAAATCGTGGGATTGGGGATGCGATCAGCGATAAGAAGCTGATGCAGGATGCGATTGAGGAGATTAAGCTGATTACTGGACAGGCGCCGACGGTGATTAACGCGAAGCATTCGATTTCGAATTTTAAGCTTCGTGAGGGAATGCCGATTGGAGTGCGCGTAACGTTGCGCGGATCGCGGATGTATGAATTCTTCGATCGTTTCATCGCCATCGCTTCGCCACGTATTCGTGACTTCCGGGGCTTCTCCGATAAGTCGTTCGATGGCCGCGGAAACTATACGCTCGGTATTCGTGAGCAGATCATCTTCCCGGAAATCGATGTCGACAAAGTTAGCCGGATCAACGGCTTTGATATATCGTTCGTTACGACCGCTGAAAGTGATGAAGAAGCCTACGCTCTGCTGCAAGAAATGGGATTCCCATTCCGCAAGCGAGAGGCTGAAGAAGGCGTAACGGCATAGCAAAAAGAAGAAAGTAAATTAGGCAGATAGAGAACCAGCAAGGCTTAGATAGAGAGAATCCATGGCACGTAAATGTCTGATTGCACGCGAAGTGAAGCGACGCAAACTTGTTGACAAGTATGCAGAAAAGCGGCAGCAATTGAAAGAGGCAGGGGACTACGAAGGGTTGCAGAAACTGCCCCGGAATAGTGCGCCAGTCAGGCTCCGCAATCGATGCATGTTAACCGGACGTCCGAGAGCATACTATCGCAAATTTGGACTGTGCCGTATCGAGCTTCGACGCCTCGCCCTTGAAGGAAAGATTCCTGGAATCAGGAAATCAAGCTGGTAATTCACCTACAATGATTGTGAAGGACGACCTGGTCAATTCAATACGACTATGACTGATCCCATTTCAGATTTTCTGACGCGGATACGAAACGCATCACGAGCAGGACATCGTTCGGTCGATGTCCCGGCATCGAGAATCAAAGAAGGACTCGCGAACATCCTGAAAGAACAGGGGTTCATCGAGGAATTCGAACGCATCGACGAAGGCCCGCAAGGGGTTATTCGGATGAAGCTGCGCTACGTTAACGGTTCTCCAGCTATGCTGGGACTGCGACGAGTAAGCCGTCCGGGACTTCGCCGCTATGCTGGAGCTGCCGAGCTCCCGCGCGTTAGAAACGGACTTGGCATTGCCGTTATCAGTACCTCGCACGGTCTGATGACGGACAAAGAAGCTCGCCGACGGAAAGTGGGAGGAGAAGTCCTCTGCTACGTCTGGTAAGATGGTCTGCCGAGTTCTGTCGATTTCGCTTTAGTTGAGATACCGAACACAAACGTACTGGAACAGAAACCGTGTCGAGAATAGGAAAACTGCCGATTGAGATTCCTCAGGGCGTGACCATCAGTCGCGACGGGGACAACATTACGGTAAAAGGACCGAAAGGGGAACTTAGTTTACCCCTGAACCCGGCAATGAACGTTGAGGTTGGCGAGAAGGAAATTACCGTAAGCCGACCAAACGACCTTGCATTGAACCGTTCAGCTCACGGGCTTACGCGCTCGCTGATTGCAAATATGGTTCAAGGGGTTTCCGAAGGCTTCAGTCGCAGACTGGAGATTGTCGGTGTCGGTTTCCGTGCCGAAATGAAAGGATCCTACCTTCAGTTGAATCTTGGGTATTCCCATCCGATTATGTTCTTCCCTCCGGAAGAAATCCAGATCGCGGTGCCGGAACCAACGAAGATTGACATCACCGGCAGCAGCAAGCAGCTTGTAGGACAGGTTGCAGCTAAGATTCGGAAACTACGTCCGCCGGAGCCTTACAAGGGGAAGGGAGTGAAGTATCAGGGCGAGCAGATTCGTCGCAAGGCCGGCAAGACCGCCGGGTAAGAACTGGTAGAGATTCAGGACGATTTTATTTCACTGTAGAATAATGAGCCAACAGCAAAAATATCAGCGTCGCCTTCGTCGCAAGCGATCGATCAGGAAGACAATCACTGGCACGGCAGAACGCCCGCGCTTGTCGATCAACCGCAGCCTGAAGCACGTCTATCTCCAGGCAATTGATGACGTATCCGGTCACACACTGGCTGCCGCATCATCGTTGAACGATGAATTGGTGCAGTCATTGATTGAAGGATCGGAAGGAGGACGGAGTATGGCAATCAGCCGGGCCGTAGGGAAGGCAATGGCTCGCCGACTGAAAGAGAAGAATATCGAGCGGGCTGTTTTCGACCGCAACGGTTTTCTCTATCATGGTCGCATCAAGGCAGTTGCCGATGGTGCTCGTGAAGAAGGATTGAATTTCTAACAGGATTTTTTCGGAGAGACTCGTGGCAGAGAATCATAATAAGCCGAAGATCGGCGAACTCGAACTGAAAGATAAACTTGTCTACCTGAACAGAACCGCAAAGGTCGTCAAAGGTGGACGCCGGTTCGGATTCAGCGCACTTGTTGTTGTTGGAGACGGCAACGGACATGTTGGCGTCGGGCACGGCAAAGCGCAGGAAGTTGCGGGTGCTATCGCCAAGGCAACCGATGCGGCGCGCAAGAGCGTGGTGCGGATCCGTTTGTTGGGACACACCATCCCACACGAAGTCTTCGGAAAGTTTGGAGCCGGCAAAGTGTTGCTGAAGCCAGCAACTCCAGGAACTGGAGTAATCGCAGGTGGTGGTGTCCGTGCTGTATTAGAGCTTGCTGGAGTGCAGGATGTGTTGACGAAGAGCAAAGGTTCTTCCAACCCACACAACACTGTGAAAGCAACGCTTCACGCACTCCTCAGTTTGGAGGATGCCAACATGGTTGCGATGCGACGAGGAGTTCCCGTTGAGAAAGTCCTCAAAGGGTAGAGAAGCAATTCAAAGTTCAAAATGTTTACGGTAAAAAGAACCTCTTTGTATCAAAAGTAGGTAAATCAGTCGGCATTTTAAATTTTGCATTTATCATTTTGAATTATTATGGCGCGTATCAAGGTAACACAGGTTCGGAGCACAATAGATCGGTCGCTGAAACAGAAGCGAACCATCGAAGCGCTCGGTCTTGGTAAAATCAATCGCACAAAGACGTACGACGATAGGCCGGAGATCAGAGGGATGATCCGTGTCGTGGCACATCTTGTGAAAGTGGAAGAAGTTAATTGACGCGGGGCGATTTCGATTTGACGCAACGCACAGCATTCGATCAGGAACGACAAGTTATGGCGAACCATCTTGGATCACTTCGCTCACCTGGAGCGACAAAAGGCAAAAAACGGATTGGGCGCGGACCAGGTTCAGGTCGTGGCGGCACATCTACGCGTGGACATAAAGGGCATAAATCCCGGTCGGGCTTCAATCAGTTGAAGAACTTCGAGGGTGGACAGATGGCCTACATCCGCCGCGTGCCGAAATACGGCTTTCACAACCCTTTCCGTGTAGAATACCAGGTCGTTAATCTCAGTCGGTTGCAGGAACTGCTCGACGCAGGACGTATCCAAGCCGATGCGATTACACCCGAAAGCCTCTATGCTGCGGGGGCTATTTCCAAGAAGAACCAGCCGGTGAAGATCCTCGGTGTCGGGGAAATCTCGGCGAAGCTCAACGTAACCGCCCACAAATTTTCCGCCACGGCGCACAAGGGAATCGAGGATGCCGGCGGAACGGTGACGATTCATGAATAAATTTTTCGAAAGTCTCAGGAATGCCTGGCATATAAAGGAGCTGCG
>JBFWSB010000207.1:0-8368 GCA_050248595.1 Kapaibacterium sp. (SeqCode) | reverse complement strand
GTCCTGCCAAAGTACCACTCCCACGAATCAAACTTTGTGCGGGCCAATTCTTCAACTTCCCTCCACTCACTTTCAGCAAGTGCCTCTACCGTTGGGCTATAACCTGCATAGGAACGAATCAACTCTTGAGTGAAAGCCTCTTGATCAATCTCTCCCGGTAGTTGATCCCGCAAGTTGGCGACATCACTCCGTACTGACTGTACTGCCTTCGAGTTCTCAACGTTAGCCTCGGGACTGAGAACCGATGTCAACGCCGTGAGATTTGTGTCGAAGAGAAGCGTTCCGTGGCTCATCATTCTCCCACGACTTGCGAACTGTGCGTTGCCGGAGAATTTTCTTCCATCCCTCAACACGAGACTGTTGCGGTTATTCAGTTTCCCCTCTACACCCATCGTCGCAAGGAGGTCGAGAATTGGGGAGAGAAATGGGAGATAGTTGTTATGTTTTTCGGGTGAGTGATCGGTAATAAGACTGAAGTTCAGGTTTCCCTCATCGTGGTAGACTGCGCCACCACCAGAAATTCGTCGAACTAAGCGGATACCGTTGGCTCCAACAAACGTGTGGTTGACCTCTTCGAGAACGTTCTGGTGTTTCCCAATAACGACAGTTGGATCGTTGACGTAGACCAGTAGATAGTCCCCCTCTTTCCTCGTCCGAACGATATACTCTTCCAAAGCGAGATTTACCCTTGGATCGGAGCTATTTCTGTTGTCGATAAGGATCATGATTTCTGGTCGTGTTGAGCAGCACCGCTTTTCTACTTCACTGCTACGCTGAACGATACCCTTCGGCTTGCATTAAGAAAAGCTCACTGTAGAGTCCACCACTTTCTACTAACTCCGCGTGCGTCCCCTCCTCTTCTACTCTGCCATCGCGAAGGACAACAATTCGATCTGCCATTCTCACAGTAGAGAATCGGTGCGAGATAATAATTGCCATCCTTCCCTTCACAAGCTCTGAGAAGCGGAGGAAGACTTGATACTCTGCCCGTGCGTCGAGGGCGGCAGTCGGTTCATCAAGAATCAGAATCTGGGTTTCTCTCAGATAAGCTCGTGCCAACGCGATCTTCTGCCACTCCCCTCCAGATAGATTTACGCCACCATCAAAACGCCTCCCGAGCATTTGATTCCACCCCTTCGGAAATCGTTCCAACAGATCTGAAGCGAGTGATTTGTCGGCAGCGGTAACCATCTCGTCAGGGATTACCTCACCCCCCTCAGCCTCTTCACTGTCAAGGTGTCGCCCCATCTGTTCAATGTCCCCCACACCGATGTTCTCGTTGAACTGCAACTCGTACTTCACAAAGTCCTGAAAGATAACGCCGATTGCTCGACGCAAAGACGACAGATCGTATTCCCGCAAATCCCTTCCATCTAAAAGAATTCGCCCTTCAGTAGGATCGTAGAGTCGGGCAATCAACTTTGTCAACGTTGTCTTCCCTGCTCCGTTCTCGCCCACAAAGGCAATCCGTTCTCCCGGCTTCAAAGTGAAAGAGACATTGCGGACTGCCCACCGTTCGCTCCCCGGATACTTGAAGCCAACATTCTCGAAAACAAATCCACTCTTGAGTGGTACAGGAACTTCGGCTGCGTTTGGAACCGAAGTAATTGTCGGCTCTACTTCAAAGAAATCAAATAGGTCTTTCAGATAGAGACTCCCCTCTTGAATTCTACTGGCGTCGGCTAAAATCTGACTCATTCTGCCCCTTGCCTGCATGAACGATCCGGAGAGGAAGGTGAGCGTACCTATCGTGATAACCCCAGCTACGGCGTCGAAGAGTATAACAACGTAGGCGGTGTAATATCCCGCCTCACCCACAAATGAGAGAATTGTAGAGACAATTGCTTTGCGGATCGAGAGACGCTTGTTCTCCTCGTAGAACTGGTCTGCAAGGATGCGATAGCGTTCTGTGATCCAATTGGAAAGTCCGAACGTTTTTATCTCCCTCGCTGTCTCGTTGCTCGCGCCGATATAGCGATAGTAGTCAAGCCGCCGCCGCTGTGGTGTCCAACTGTAGAGGAGCGAATAGCCGAGGGCTGCATAGCGGGTTTCGCCTAAGAAGTTCGGGATCACCGCTAACAGGAGGAGAAGGAAGAGCCAATGGTTGTATATCAGGAGTCCGGCAGCAAGTGAGGCGAGCGTAATCAGCCCTTGCCCGATGTTGAGCAACTGCGTTAGCAGAGCAATTCTGTTTACGGTCTGCCGCCGTGCACGCTCCATCTTATCGTAAAACTCAGGATCTTCAAACTGTGCTAAGTCGAGCGATGCGGAATGCTCCATCATCCGGACACTGGTCAAGTTGGAGAAGAGATCGCCGAGAAGACTTTCAACTAACGATGAGATGCGAGAAAGAATTTCTCCTGATACTACAACGGCAATTTCGATTCCAATCAGCGACCAGAGTCGGTCTAAGTCTCCCGTGCCGTTTGTTGCGGCCAGAGCAATCACCTCGTCGATAATCAACTTTCCGACCCAAAGTGAGGCAACTGGAATGAGTGACCGGAGAATCCGGATCAGAATAATCGTGAGAGTATATCCACGATGAGTCTCCCACACCATGCGGATAAGTCTCGGGACATATCGAAGCGATCGAAGCCGCTCTCTGAAGCCGGGTTGGCTATCGTCACTTTGTTGTTGTATCGGTCTAATCATTCGGTAATCTATGGAATGCCGTGAGAATCCCCTTAACTCTCCCCTACGCTCAGTCCACAAATATGATTTCAAACTACTTCATGAACTATCAAGAAGTACACCTTCCCTCACCTTCGCAGCAATCGTTGCCACCCGCCATCCTCGACTCATTTTGAATTTTGCCTTTTGAATTTTGAATTCTTCACTACATTTGTCCCGCACTGACAAACATCTATGACTACACAACACATTCTTCTACTCGGTAGCCTTCTCTGCTCTACGCTTCTCCTCTCGTGTGGAGGTGAAAAACCTGCGACGCAGGAACAGAGTGCAGAGATACAAGAGGCAATCGACTCGGCACGCACATACATGAAGAGATCGAAACGATTTCTTCGGCTTGGAATCTCTGAAACACCGGAAACTGGTGCTGCACCTGACATATTCGCATCAGAGGAGAAGGGAATTCACTTAGTTAGTCAGGATGTGATTGCCACACTCCGTGGCGACAGTGTGGAAGTACTTTTCGGTCTCACAATTCCGAAGGATTCAACTGGAAGGGATAAGCGGGATGCCGTTGTTCGGATGATTAGAAGCGACAGTGGGTGGCGGGGAACAGGAGTCTACATTGTTGAGTAGTCTGGAGGCTAATATCACCCCTTACCTATCGAGTGGAGGTTGATTCCTTAGGTTTGGATTTACCCGACTTCCCGTTGTTGAATCTCCTTCCAGATAGAGCGAAGGTTGTCGGCGACGATCATTCCTTTTGTTGAGGTTCCCTCCACAGCAATCCGCGCCGTTTTGCACTTCGCCTCAATACCGGCTTCAATATCGGTCTCACTATCGCCGATCATCCACGACTCTTTTAAGTCTACGTTGAACTCCTCGGCTCCACGCAGAATCATTCCTCCCCTCGGCTTACGGCAATCACACCCTGCGTTGTTGTCGTGCGGACAGAAGAAAATGCCGTCGATGGTGTGACCTGATCTCTGTAAAAGTTCTTCCTGCATTGCCCGATGAATTGCCGACAGATCATCTTCCGTCATTAACTGGAGAGCAATCCCACGTTGATTCGTGATAAGTACCACAACAAATCCCGCCTCGTGCATCTCGGGGAGCACATCAAATATCTCCGGCAGGAACTCAAACTCTTCCCACCTCTTCACATAGTCACCCACACGGCGTCGATTCACCACTCCATCTCGATCAAGAAATATTCCCTTCCTTTTCATCATTGCAATCTCGCTATCTCACACTCAGAATTTTGAATCAAAATTTCCGACTCATTGAAAGTCTCTGTTCAGTTCGTTGTCCCAACAGTCTCAATCTCGTACCTTTGCGCCTTATATTCAAAGAAACGATACAGATGGAATCATTACCGAACACGAAATACGGGCTGATCTTAGGTGCATCGAGCGGCTTCGGTGCAGCAACGGGAATTGCCTTAGCAAAACGTGGATATAACATTATCGGCGTTCACTTAGACCGTTCATCAACCATGCCGGAAGTAGAGCGTGTCCGGGCTGAGATTGAATCGCACGGAGTTACTACCCACTTCTTCAACGTTAACGCTGCCGACGCGGGGAAGCGTGGGGAGGTGCTCGACGAAGTTGGCAATCTATTTTCAGAGAATGGTCGAGGAACAATTCAACTTCTCCTCCACTCCCTCGCCTTCGGCACACTCCGTCCGCTGGTTCCATCTTCAGGTGAGAAGGGTGTCACCCAATCGCAACTTGAGATGACACTCGACGTGATGGCAAACAGTCTTGTCTACTGGACTCAAGAAATTGTCGAGCGAGGGTTAATGGGTGAGGGTGGAAGAATTCTTGCTCTAACAAGTTCCGGCTCACGCCACGTACTGCCAAACTACGGCCCAGTCTCCGCAGCAAAATCTGCTCTCGAAAGCTACTGTCGCCAACTCGCCTTTGAGCTTGGTGATCGCCGAATAAGCGTAAACGCTATCGAGGCTGGAGTAACTGATACACCTGCGCTCAGGAAGATTCCTGGGAATGAAGCCATTATCGAGAACGCTCGGAAGCGCAATCCAAACAAGCGACTGACAACTGCCGAAGAGGTAGCAAAGATCATTGGACTCATTGCGTTGGAAGAAGCAATGTGGATTAATGGGACAACGATTCGTGTAGATGGTGGGGAGAGCATTGTTGAACTCGACTGGAGAGAGACGCAGGCATGAGCAGAACTTTAGAAGGAATGATTCGCCGAGGTGTGGTTGTCAGTTGTCAGCTCGACCCAAACGAGCCACTACACTGGCCAAGTCACTGCGCTCTCTTCGCTCAGTCGGCAATGTTAGGTGGGGCTGTCGGCATTCGTGCTGAGGGATTAGATAACATCAAGGAAATTCGGGCAACTGTGCGCATACCGATCATCGGCTGCATTCGGGGCAACTACGACGACGACCTCCCCTTAGTCACACCCGACATGGCTGCCGTCGACAACCTCTACCGAGTCGGTGTCGACGTGATTGCTATCGACGCCACCAGTCGCCAACGTCCCGGCACGATTATCGACGGAACGCGCTTCCTCGGCGACATGCGGAAGCGCTATCCAGCCCACCTTCTCCTCGCAGACATATCGTCGGTCGAGGAAGGAATCAAAGCTGTTGAGGCAGGTGCCGACGCACTCTCCACAGTCCTCTTCGGCAGAACCCCAGAGACGATGGAGCTTGCCGCTTCACCCGAAGATCACTTAGAACTTCTCCACAAGCTCACGTCAGCCATCAACCAACCAGTCTTCGCCGAAGGCTTCATCTGGAACACAGCCGACGCTGAAGCGGCACTGAATGCGGGTGCATATGGTGTTATCGTCGGCGGTGCAATTACACGTCCACGGGTTCTCACCCAGATTTTTGCGGAGACGGTTGAGTCGGTGTTGATGTAGGGGACGCAAAGTCGCAAAGGGACGCAAAGAACGCGAAGAGTTTGCTAAGTAGTTTTAGTTTTCGACACTAATGCTGCCATGCTTGAAGTATCCGAAAAGAATAGTCCCCCTTGGTGTTCTTGGTGGTGATTCAACTCTTCAAGTCGGTATCGCTGAGTCTTTTCTTCCCAATCACTAATGGTGGTAACCTCAAGAAGCACGATTTTTTAATACGCTACTCTCCTCCACTTCTCATCGACAGAATCACGCTCTGCATACTCTCCGAAACCCAAATCAAACACATCGTTGAGAGAATCATCTCTTTCTACTAACGACCTCAAGGAGACAATACGCGCATCCTCCGGCAATTGATCTCCAGTAAGAAATTGCCAATCTCCCTCTTCATCGTGCAACACCATTAGAATTGCTTTCCCTTCTTCCAAATGCTGCCTTGTTGTAAAGACTCCCATGTCAGGTGGCTCGACATACTTATAACGCAACGATCTGTATAGCAAAGGCTGTAATGATTTCAAATCTTCGGCGAAGCCATCATCCCAAGGGAAGTTTCCGTTGAAGTCAGACCAAATCAATTGAAATACTGGAAACGGCTTCTGATAGAACTCCACAGCATAGCCGAAGTACTCTGGAATGTTCAAGGGACTCACTTCTATCGAACGAATCATCACTTCGTCCAGAATGGAATGATTTTCATCGAGACAATCGATAGTTCCCTCCTCAACCATCTGGCTCGCAGCATCATTAATTGCCTGATGCAAATCTTCAACCTCTAAGCCAAACAGGACAACCTCAGGCAATCCATAGTTATCGAACAGTCCAATCGTATAACCGAATGAGGGTATATCATCCTGCCCCTCGAACAGAGCAACAAACCAACCGTGAGAATCAATTATGCTCTGGATATCTTCACTGTTCATAGAAGTCTACCTAACTGAGAACTCACTCCCCTCCCTTGACTACCACATACCGAGTATTCTGCAAGATGTTAGGAAAGAGTTGAGAGAACTCTTCAAATGAGATTTCCTGTTTCGGGCAGTCAGGCAAAATTTCGGTTTCAATATGACCCCGGAAGAAGCGGAGGATGACAGGAACTGAGTGCCGATGCTGAAGGATTCGTGCAATCCCTTCTATAAACAGGTGACTGCAATAGTGGCGACGTTCACCCTCATTCACTATATCAGTCGAATAGCCATTGACAAGAACAAGATATGGATCAATATCACTCCGACCCCCTAACAAGTTTTTTCGAATCGAATGACTCTCTACAGGCTTCAATTGAACCGGGTGATCGAACAATTGATTTTTTGTCAAGCTTGCAGGTAGTCCAATGATTATAAAACTGCTCATTTTGTAATAATCGAACTAAAATCACCTATCATTTTTTCCACTTTGAGTAGAGTCAAATAGTTAGGATATAAGCTGAGCATTATCTAACGCACTATTAATACAACTACTAACACAAGGATAGCTTTCTACTATATCATCGAGAATCAATTCGATTTTCTTGTCATCCCAGATATTACTCTCAGTCACTAAATCAATAACTCGGTTGAGTAATCGATGAGCTACTTCGTTTATCCCAACGACATATTCCTGAAAATGCTTCTCACTGAATTCATTCTCGTCGACCACAGCCCTAATACAAGCAGTGAGACTTGAAAGAACATGCAAATACATTATTTTTTTTTGTTTATCTGACATAGCAGATATTTTTTGAAAAAAGTTATTATTCATTAGCTTTAAGGAGTTAATACTTGTACTGGCAATCGAAGGGTAGGGGTAAAATTCGGGTTATTCTGCTGCATTCTAAAGATCATCTCGTTAACTCGAGTATTCCCATCTAACAGCCGATTGCTGCCTTCTCTTACTTTCAAATATTGACCATCTTTTGGTTGAATTACTGTTTTCATAAGTTCTCTATCACTCATTTTTTGAAGTTCAGTTTGGGTAATCTTGTTAGCACCTCTTTGATGTATAGGCTCTAACTCACCCAACTGTCTGCTTCCCATATTGGACGATTGTCCGTTGCCACCACTGCCATTTCCACCACTTCCTCCACCATTGGTAGACTGGCTTCCTCCTTTGCCTGATTTATTGCTTGAAGAAGTTGATTTGGATCTTCCTTGGCCTTTGGAACTACTTCCTGACGTCCCTCTACCACTTGAACGAGAAGAGCTTGTTCGTACTTTTGCAGAAGATACTGCTTTCCATGCGCCTCGAATTGTCCCTCCTAAGTTAAACGAACGTAATCCTCCGGTTCCTCCACCACCTCTTCTCCCAGTCCCTCCTCCACCTGGAGATGGACTATAATAACTTTGATCCATTGCATTGACCATATAGGCCCTTGCCCCCTGTAATCCCTCCGGATCGGTCACTGATAGTGGCTCATTATACCCATACTGATACGGACTCCAGGCTCTGAAATTCTCCCACAATGGATCGATACTCGTGAACCGCCCGGCATTGTCATCTAACTTCCGTACACCGTTGTTGTAGAGATTATGCTCACTATCTTTCTCTCGGCTGTTGAATAGGCGGCGGTCTGCTTGACCATTAAGTAGATCACCAAATGGCGTATAGTCATTCCCAATAAGAACTTGACCCGTTGAATCGAGCTTCACTCGAAGTGAGGCTAAATGGTCAGTAACATAATACTCCTTTGTTCCATCTGGCTTTGTGGTTAACCGTAGGATGTCCTCAATCTCTGCATTATACTCTACAGCATAGGTTGAGTATTCTGTTGGATAGAGATAGACATAGCTTCCACTCCACAAATTTCCACAGAAACCTGACTCTGACGTCTGCATTCCTTTCCACAAGCTCAACTGCTCTTTCGCTCCACCGA
>JBFWSB010000206.1:0-8376 GCA_050248595.1 Kapaibacterium sp. (SeqCode) | reverse complement strand
GTGGGGGGTGTTGTCGGTTGGGACATGATGCATCATGTCCCTACCGACAACACCGTTGATATTCCCAACACCATTCCCTTCTCCTGCCGTACGCCCTCTCCCGGCGCGACAGTTATCGCAACGTCCACACGGTTCTGGTTCCTGCTCTGCACCGAAGTATTCGAGAATGAAATCACGGCGACAGGTAAGGGTGCGAGCATATCGTTCGGTTGCGTCTAAGCGGGCAACGGCGCGGGAGCGTTCTTTCTCGATTCGCTTTTCGTCGATCAGAAGATTGCGTGAGGGGAGGCGCTCGGCTAAAAATCGAATTCCTCCTCGGGAAGTTGGTGGGGTGTAGATCAGGAGACGAGCCATGGTTAGACCTTTCATGCCTCGTTCAAAATCAGCACGCGAGAGGTCAGATTTTTCCGCTACATCGTCAGGGTTAAACATCATCTCTCGTCCCAACGCCCCCCCCCCAATAGTCCGAAGCAACCCCATCACCGTCCTCTTTCGAATCTCATCTCGCGTCACGTTGTAGAAGCGCTTAATCTCCTCACTACTTCCGGTGAAGCGAACCATGGCGAGGCGGTCGGAGCGAACTTGCTCGATTACGCCACTCTTCTCAAGGAGAGATATTGCGCCGTAGATCGATGCTGGGTGAATGCGGGCGCGAGCAGCGATCCTCTTCTCGTTCGGAACCAGAATCCCCTCGTGGCGACTTCCGATCCCAACCTGAACAGAATCCCAGAGGGCATTGTACACACTCTCGAGAGTCTCTCTCTCGGGAAAGCTGTTCCGAATAAAGAATTCTTGCAGTCCTCTATCTCTTCCACTCCAGAGCATCACGCAGCGGCTCGGCTTTCCATCCCGTCCGGCCCGGCCCCCCTCTTGATAGTAGGCCTCGATTGAGCCGGGCATGTCCATGTGGTAGACGCCCCGCACGTTCGCCTTGTCGATCCCCATCCCAAATGCGTTTGTGGCAACAATCACACGCGCCTTGCCGGCAATAAATGCCTCCTGCGCCCCCTGCCGATCACCGTCGGCAAGTCCGGCATGGTAGATCGTTACCGGCAGACCTTCTGCGTGAAGTGCGGTTCCAGCATCTTCCACATTGCGTCGTGTGCCGCAGTAGACAATGCTGACCCCGTCGTTGGCCATATCTTCCTTAATCAACTGCCGCAACTCTTCGCCTTTGTCGCGTGGCGTCCGTACTTCCCACGAAAGGTTCGGGCGATCAAATCCCCGCACAAAGCGGCGAAGGTGTCGCAGGCCAAGCTGTGCGACAATGTCTTCTTGCACGAAAGGTGTTGCCGTTGCTGTCAGGGCAATTACTGGAGGGCGGCCAATGGCCTCGATAGCCTCGTTCAATCGGAGGTAACTTGGGCGGAAGTCGTGTCCCCACTCCGAAATACAGTGTGCCTCGTCGACGGCAAAGAGTGAGACGTTGATATCCTTCATCATCTCTAAAAAGCGGACGCTCTCGAAGCGTTCCGGTGCAACGTAGAGAAGCTTGTATTTGCCGTAGCGAAGGTCGGTTAATCGTTGGCGAACTTCAGCGAAGTCAATCGTGGAGTTGATTGTGGTGGCTCCAACATTTCGTTGGTTCAGGGCATCCACCTGATCTTTCATCAGTGCAATCAGTGGAGATACGACAATGGTGATGCCGGGGAGCATCAGTCCGGGGATTTGATAGCAAAGAGATTTTCCTCCACCGGTCGGCATCACAACCAACGTGTCGCCGCCGGAGAAGACGGAGTTTATAATTTCCTCTTGACCGGGTCGGAATTCATCGTAGCCGAAATAGCGGCGAAGAAGCTCCTGTGGGGAGGTTGTTGTTCTGGATTCCGACATACATTCATTGTCATATTTTGGGTGATCTATTTCGGTGATATTATCAAAAGATAAGAAACATACCGGAGGAGAGATTGGAGGGGGAATTCAAAATTCAAAAGGAAAAATTAAAAAGTAGGGGAGAGAGAATTCTTCCATTGAGTTTTCTCACTATTAGAACTCAAATTTCTTTGAATGTAGATGAACAGAATTATCGCACAGTATTATCCGAATTTCAGCCAATATCAATCACTGCGAAATCAGATGGTTGATCTGTTGGAAGATCACGACCTCGATTTCCGCCTGAGTCCAGTGTTACCTTCGTTCGGGATGCTTTGTCGGGAAATTGGAGAGATTGAGCACTCTTACATCGCGTCGTTCAGCCAGCTCACGCAGGATTTCAATTGGCGAAACGACGACCCAACGATTGAGCAGAGCGTTGAGAAGCTCCGTAACTGGTATGCCGACCTCGACGGTCAGCTTCGTGAAGTAATCGAGTCGATGAGCGACGCCGATCTCGACGAAAAGAAGATCGACCGAGGGGGAGGGTTCATTCTCCCTCCTCACATCCAACTTGAGGTCTACAAGGAAGCACTCCTGATTTTCTACGGAAAGGCCTATATCTACCTGAAAGCAATGGGAAAAGAACTTCCACAGCAGTGGGCTGAGTGGATAGGGTAGACCCAGACAGAAGAGAAGGAAATAGGATAGAACAGAATGGAATAGGGCTAATGTAGTAATTACTTCTGTAGTTCGGTCTGTTCCCCTTCCGTTCCGTAGTTCCCCATTTCCCTGTAGAACCAGGTGAGGAGGATGCCGAGGACACCCAGATCGTCGAGCCATCCGACAAACGGAAGGATGATCTCGGGAATGGCGTCAACGGGGGAGAGGATGTAAGCGGCTAACAGAACCATCAATCCTTTGCG
This sequence comes from Kapaibacterium sp. (SeqCode), assembly GCA_050248595.1. Lineage (GTDB taxonomy): Bacteria > Bacteroidota > Ignavibacteria > OLB7 > OLB7 > JAGWAZ01. Next base: position 5,638 of record JBFWSB010000206.1, on the reverse strand, counting down.
CCAGAATGCGACCGATCCATCTCGCAGATAGCGGGGAAATAGTCGAAGCCGTCCGAGCATCGAAAGCTTCCCGCCGATGCCTCGCGTTTGTGAAAGAGATGCTTTTGCCATGTGTGGAGTCGTTGAATAATTTGTAGTTCGCAGACGAAAGATAGCAGTTCGCAGAAGAGTAAAACTGATGCCTTTTCCTCCATTGTACTCCCTACCCACTCTTCCTGTAACCGAAAGGTCTCCTGACGTTTTCTCAGAAAGAAATCTTGAATGGTATGTCCCCGTACCCTATTTTCTTTCAACGTTCCTTTGTTCAACTATTCCGGTGCGATGCAGCGATCCGCTACGAGATACAGGAGATTGATTCAGATCGGCTTTCTTGCGACGATCTGCCTTCTCAGTTCTGTTGAGCGCATGTCTGCACAGGAATTTGAATCTCCCTGGCTCGGCAAGCATTTCTTTGTGGCACTTCCCGATACGTTGATGAACACGAGAGGGAAAGTTCGTCCACTTCCAGATAGAAGTCCAGAGCTAATTCTCTTTTCGCTGGAGGAGACAACTGTGAGGGTGAGTGGTCCGTCTGGGAGTCGCACACTTCAACTTCGTCCCGACGCCTCACAACTTCTTCTCTTTTCCGATTTCTTCCCTGCCGGAACAACTCCCTATCTCGATAAGGTCGGGATTCCTATTAGGAAAACGATTGAGATCCAATCAGAAAAAGATATATGGGTCTACTGCCGATTTATCTCTCCGTTCGGTTCGGAGATGTTCTCCCCGATGCCTGTGGAGAAGTGGGGGAGCGAGTACCGGGCTGGGACGTTACCGAACAATCTTATTTTCAACATCGCAGCAACTGGAGTCGATCCGGTTAGTGGGGGAATCGAAGAAGGATTCTCAACGTTGAGTGCTCCGGGGGAGTTCCTCGTGATTGCCAGTGAGGACGATACGCAGGTGATGCTAACGGCGAAAGTTGGGCTAAGTAGTGGGAGTAGTCTCCGCTTGAATCGTGGTGAGGCTGCACTTCTGCAAGCACAAACATTCTTGTTGAATCCCGATAGCATAAGGAACGATCTGGCTGGCGCATTGATTCGTGCAGACAAGCCGATAGGGGTTATCAGTGGCAACACGCGAAGCCCTGGTGGAGCTGGAGCTGAGCGGGTGGCAAATCCAAGTGTGACCACAAATAGTGGACGAAACTCCGTTGCTGATTGGCTTCTGCCAGTTACCTCGCTCGGCAACACCTTTGTCTACACGCCAATGCTAACGGAGTTCTCCGAAACTGAGGAGCTAATTCGCCTTGTTGCTACCGAACCGGGGACAACTGTTGTCACTACTTCGTTCGGCGGTCCTCCACAGTCAATCGCTCAGGGAGAGTTTTTAGAGTTCAGTTCATTAGAGTGGCGTCCGGGATCTGTTCCATCTCCCTTTGTTCTCTTCTCCAACCAACCTGTAATGGCCTATGCTATCTCCGGTTCTTGGATTGATCTTCTCTTCGATTCCGCTTCCTATACAAACGCTAAATCTTGGTCTCCTGCTATGTCGATACTCCCCCCTGTCGACCACTGGCTGAACGTTGGGCGATGTTATGCTTTCCCTCTACCTGCCAGTGTCGACCAATACCTTCTGCTTGCTGCGGAAGAGAACGCAACAGTTTCACTCGATGGAAGAGAGTTGAAACTTGAGTCGATTGCCGCAACCGGATTTAAATGGGGACGATTTAAAGTGAGTGGAGGAGATCACACAGTCCTCTCAACCGGCGGAACCTTCAGTGGAATCTTCTATGGAATCCGTTATGGATACGAATCGTTTAGAGTTCCCGGTATTGGTTCTGGTGACGGGAAAGGATCGAAGACTACACACTTTGCAGAATACGACGAAGACCTCTCCATTGCCTGGGCAACGCCGATTGCTGGCGGACGGCTCGTGGGGGAGCCGGAGCCAGATTCTCTTAAGGTTAGCAGTCGGGATTTCTGCGATTCGACTGTTGTGATTGTTGACCGGATATCAGAAAATATCTGGCTTCTCGGCCCGATGAACTTGGAGTTTGAGTCGGGAAGTGTCAACACCCGAATGGTTGTCGACACGGTTGCCGGACTCGGCCCAGTGTTGGGATATCGCGTTACGCTCCTCCCGATTGACCCAACTGCCGACGCATCTGCCACACTTGTTGTCCGAGCAACTGGGGTTGAGAAGCGTATCTCCTTCAACTACGCCGGAACAATGGTGACCCTCCCGTTGCGGATTGACTTCGGTACAGGTTTGACCGCTGGAGCGGAGTATCGCCAGACGATTGTGATGACAAACCGGAGATCGTTCACCGCCACAGTAATCGATGCCGCAATTGAGAAGGGAACCGAAGGCTTTTCGATTGATGACGGAGGCCAGCTTCCTCGCCCACTCCAGAGTGGACAGAACGTCTCAGTCGACCTTGTCTTCAACGCCACCACGCCGGGGAAAACGTGGCGAGATACACTCCTCGTCTTCACCGACTGCGGAACGTATCGTGTTCCGTTGGAGGGACGAACTTCGGGGACTGCGCCACTGAAACCGGAGCCGACAATCACCGGCTACGACTGGCGCACGCGGAGCATCGGCACGCAGAACGACACTCTCTCATTTGCGGGCAATATCGGAACGAAGGCCTATCGGATTCGAGAGGTTCAGATTCTTAGCACTGGGCCAACACCATTCTCACTCATCTCTCCAAGAGAGAATCGTGATTCGGTCAGACCGGGAGATCGGCTCCCTCTCGGCATTCGGTTTGCCCCGACAGTTACTGGAAGTTTTCTCGACACGATTCTCCTAATTACCGATGATGGTGACAGTGCGTTTGCTGAACTGATAGGGAGAGCTATCGACACTTCTGGCGGATTGCCCCGACTTGATGGGACAGATATTCAAGTCCCTGCCTACTGTCTCGGCGACCGGCTCGATACATTCCTTCTTCTACGAAATCCGGGAACGGCGACGACGACAGTTACGAGCCTTCAAGTAATTCGCTCGACGAACGGAACAGCGATATTCCCTTCGCCCGGACTCCCTCGAACAATACCTCCCGGCGGCAGTGTGCAGATTCCGGTGCAGTTTCAGGGTACGGGTTTGGGAGCATTTGAAATTCTGATTGGGGTTGATACCGGTTCTGGAGGAGAGGGGATTGTGCTGAAGGTTACCGGGATTGCGCTCGACTGCGAGCCTCCTGCGTTGGTTGTGAACGACCACGATTTCGGGACAATCTGGATTACGACAGAGAAAGGTGGGAGCGTGATGCTCAAGAATGTTGGGCGCGGAGATGTAGGAGTGCTGAACGCCCGACTTCTGAACGACCCAGAAAATTCGTTTACCTACCTCACACCATCTCCACCATTCACAGTTCTTGAGGGAGATTCAATCGAGGTCTACGCCCGATTCTCTCCTCCTACTAAAGGGGAGAAGCGGGGAGCGATTATTTTCGAGACAGAGATTGGAGACCTTCGCTCCAACTTGATTGGTGTCGGGAAAAAACTGGTGATTCCAGCCTTCATTCGTCGCGACTACAAGGGGATGCCGGGAGAAGAGGTTGTGATCGACGTTGAACTCGAAGCCCCCGCCGACTCGGTCTACCCAGAAGAAATTTCGTACGTCGTCCGGTTTGCTGATGAGTTGCTCGATCCGCTCGGTGCTGTTGCCGAGGATGGAATCGACGTGCCAGAACTTGGGAGTGGAACTGTCAGTGGTTCTATTCATCGTCCAGCCGATTCACTCCTCGGAGAGGGGACGATTCTCTCGCTCCGTTTCCTAACGCGACTGTCGCTCTTAGAGTCGACAGAGTTGCCCTTTGAATTGCAAGCGGATCGTCCTTGGATCGAGTTCGACGAGCGTCCCGGTCTCTTCGTAAAGCAGCCGATTTGTGGATTGGAGTATCGACTCTTCGAGTTTACCCGATTTGGACTGAGCATCGGATCACCTCAACCCAATCCTGCCTCTGACGTTGCCGGGTTTGCGTTCGAGATTCCGTTCGACGGGGTGACGCGCATTGTGATCTACGACCTGCTCGGCTTCGAGCGTCTGACAGTTATCGACCAATTCCTCGTAGCTGGAACCTACGACCTGTCGATTCCTGTCTCCCTGCTTCCGGTTGGAACCTATATCTTACACTTCCAGAGTGGAACGTTCTCTGCCACACGCCAACTTGATGTCCTCCGGTAATCTCTGCTTCCCGTTTGTGGAAATAGTTGTAGACTTATAGCCGTATCGCTGAGAGTTTCTTTGGGGAGTAGTGCGATAGTGGGTGGGAAAAATTCTCTGGTTCGTTCTTCAACGAAAAATGCAGTCTCGGGGAATGCGTCCCCGTTCCGGTTTGTCTTGATTCTATATACGTATATATACGTAGGTCTATGGTGATTATACGCTCAATCTTTTTCAGCACACTTCTTCTCCTTTTGGGGAGTAATCTCTTCGCACAGGAAGATGCTGGAGGGTTAATCTTTTTTGATGCACTCTCCTTCGCTAATAAAGTCGACATCCCACCGGGGCGAGTTGATCTCTACGTGGCGATCCCCTACAGTGCTCTCGACTTCACGCGCGAGAATGGTGGCTTTGCCGCACGCTATCGCATACGCATCCTCCTAAAAGATGGCGAGCGTACGGTATACGACACCACCTGGACACGATCGCTTGAGACAGCAGACTACGACCGAACTACCGGTGCTATTCCCGTCTTCGAATTCTTTCAGCAGCGAGTGCCAGTAGATGCAGGAGAGTACAGTGCGCGGCTTGAAGTGTTGGACTTCGGGACAAATATGACCAGCACTGCAAATCGTACAGTCAGCATTATCGACTTCTCCCTCTACAAGTTTGCCCTGAGTGGGTTGATGCTCGTCAGCAAAATTCGTGAGAACGATGCTGGCCACACAATCTCTCCCCTCCTGTCGAGCAACGTCAGCTTAGTGAAAGAAGGATATTTCGTCTTCTTCGAGGCCTACAACTATACCGATGCGGTCAACTTTGACTTGACGGCGAAGTATACTTCGAGTGATGGTGAGGTCGCTTGGAGTCAGACCTGGGAGAAAGAGATCCCGGAAGGGCGAAGTCAACAGTGGCTTCGCCTGCCAGTTGAAGGATTTGGCAAAGGGGAGTATATCGTCGAAGTCCTTGCAATGGGAAAGGGAGACCCAACAGACACTCTCGCTGCGGCAAAGCGTGTTGTCTTCTTCCGAGGGACAGCAGAGGGGATGCCACTGAGTGAGGGGGAGCTGATTGAGAAGATCAAGAAGCTGCGCTACGTGGCAAACCAGAGCGAAATTGATTTCATAGAAGAAGGGGGAACCTTTGCCGAGAGAAGACGACGATATGCGGAGTTCTGGAACGATCGTGATCCCACCCCCGGCACTCCTGCCAACGAAGCCATGCTCGAGTATTTCCGCCGCATCGACTTCGCAAACAAAAACTATCGAAGCTACGCCGAAGGATGGTTGACCGATATGGGGCGTATCTACATCGTCTATGGACCTCCCGACCGCGTAGAGCGGGATCCCTTTACCTCGGACGGCAAACCGCGAGAGAGCTGGGAGTACTACGCCCGCCGTCTCAACCTTCTCTTCCTTGACCAGACGGGGTTCGGAGATTTTAGACTTCAAACGCCGGTTTCACTATCGGAAAAATATCGGTA
>JBFWSB010000205.1:0-8381 GCA_050248595.1 Kapaibacterium sp. (SeqCode) | reverse complement strand
TATCTTCCTCTTTCTTGTACTGTACCCGTGGGTGAGCCATCCCAACTAAGTTCTTCACGAAGGCTTCACGAATCTTGGTTAAGTCGGCCAACGTTAGATCACACTCATCAAGCTGTCCATCTGCAAAGCGTCGCTTGATAATTTGGTCTACCGTCTCACCAATCTTCTTCGCGCTCGGATCTCCCAGCGACCTGGTTGTCGCCTCCACTGCGTCGGCAAGCATCACAAGTGCCGTCTCCCGAGAGTGTGGACGTGGGCCTGGATATTGGAAGAGAGACTTATCTACGTTTGGATTCTCCTCCATTGCCTTATCTAAAAAGTATTTGATCGATGTCGTCCCGTGGTGTGTTGGAATGAAGTCGATAATCCGCTCCGGCAACCCATACTGTCTGGCAATCTTAATCCCATCAAGCACATGTTCGCGAATCAACCGGGCTGACTGTTCCGGCTTGATGTGGTCGTGCTTATTCCCGATCCCCATCTGATTCTCCACGAAATATTCAGATCGAGCAATCTTCCCAATATCGTGGAAGTATGCCCCCACTTTTGCCTGCAACGCATTTGCGCCGATAGCACCGGCGGCACTCTCAACAAGTCGCGCAATCGTCAGCGTGTGCTGGTATGTGCCGGGAGCCTTATCGGCCAATTGCCTAAGGAGAGGATGGTTCAGATCGTCATACTCGAGCAGCTTAAGGTCGGTAGCAATATTGAAGACCCGTTCCAGCAAGAAGATTGCACCGAAGGTCAGCACAGGTGAGACGATGGCATTGATGCCAGCAAATCCAAGTTGCAGAAGAAGTTGCTCCGCCGTTGCTCCCCGCTCCAGTCCAAGAGCCAAGATTGCCAGCGTGAAGCCAAATATCGAGTAGGCAATCGACCGATAGAGTTGGGTTCGGCTCTTGATATCCCGCACTGTGTAGGCAGCCATCACCCCAGCCGAGAGCAATCCAATGGCCACTGCGTAGTCGGCTCCGCGAATGCCGGCAACAATCAAACAGGAGACAACGGTCAAGTAAAATGCCGTTCGCGAATCGAAGAGAATCGCCAAGATCATCGAGAGGAATGGAACGAGAACCAGATATTCAATCGGGAGGGGAGTAACGATTGAGAGGGAGAGCCAGGCGAGAAATCCCATCATCAAAATCAAGACAAAGATGATTCCAAGCTGCAAGTTATCGTTGAAGATGCGCCGCCGAAAGTTGTAGAGATAGATCAGCGGAAGGCCGAGCAAGATAATAACGTGACCGATTGCCCCGAGCAGTTGCAGCCAACGGGAGCCTTCTTCATTCCGCAACCGCCGGGAGCGTTCGTAGCTCTGGAGCATCAGAGCAGTTCTCTCTGTAATCTCCTCACCCGGCGTCACAATGATCTGATTTTCACGAACCAAGCCACGCGTTCTGGTGACGGCATTGGCCGCTATCTGCTGTGCCTCCTCTGTTAGAGTCCGGCTATACCGGTAGGTAGGTTGCCAGACCGAAAGGAAGAGTTCCAGTGCAACAGCATACTCCTCTTCCGTTATTCCCCGTCCAGCCAAGTTTGCCTCAAGAGCCTGCATCGCGTGAAGACTGTCGAAAAGAGGCTTCAGCGAGAGTTCTTCTTCGTAGTCAGATCGATGCCGGACAACGATGCGATCTTGTTTGATCGACGATTTTGCTCGGTCAATCACTCCCCCAGAAAGTAGCTCGCTACTCCCCCGCACCACTTGGTCGATCAGATTACTAATCCTCTCCCCCCTCTTCTCATCCGGTAACGACCGAATCCACGCACGACTCTGTTCGCTGAGCGAAGGGATGTCGGCTGTAGAAGAATCTGCCTGCGCTGCAATCCCGTACAACGTATCTCTCAGCGTGGCAATAGAAAACCCAGTTGGAGTAAAGATCATCAGAATTGAATCCCGCGCCCGCTGCTTCTCCCCTTCTACTGACTGCTCATCTTTGTAGAGAGGAAAAGAGAAGGCTGCTCGGACAGTATCGCCCGACCAGATAGAGCCAGCGTCGAGATTCTGCTCGATGTCAGTAGAGTGAGGGAAGAGGAGGACGAGTATGGCAACAGAGAGGAGAAGCAGTCCCCAGCGAAAGATCGCACTTCGGCGGAGCTTCTCCTGAAACGTAGTTGACTCGTCGGCACTGGCCAACCGCGTAAACGCAGTTGATCCCGACCGAGGGGGGGGTGATTGTCCTCCTGTATTATTTGCCATAATAGTTTCTCCTTCCGCTGAAAATGCCAATCGTGCGGCGAACCTGCAACAAAACGCCAAAACAAAGAGGAAGAGTTCCCCTAAGAGGCGCAAAAAGCCTTGAAATTCGCCAGACTGAGGGAGACTCATCAGAGATGTCTCCGAATCCCTTCCATCGTATTGTCTTCTCTTGTATATTCCCTGTCCGCTCCGATCCATTCGGCATCCGAGCGCGATCTGGACAGCTCCCGAAATTCGCTGAGACGACCCGGGAAGCATCCCGTCGGGTAGCTCCCGACTACCACGTAGAAGTCAAGGAAAAGAGATCCACTTTATAAACCAGTGAGGCCAAGTTATGCAACTACTGATAGAACGAGCAGAGCGGGGGCGGGAGATGCCACCAACAGCAGAACTTGGATTTGGTAAGTACTTTTCTGACCACATGTTTCTGATGGACTTCACGCGGGAGGGGGGGTGGCACAGTCCTCGCATCGTTCCGTTTCAGCCATTCAGTTTCGATCCTTCCTCCCTTGTGCTCCACTATGGGCAGTCGATCTTTGAGGGACAGAAAGCCTACCGCTGGGAAGATGGGTCGGTAAATCTCTTTCGGGCACAAGATCACATCAACCGTTTTGCCCGCTCGGCTGATCGCTTGGTGATGCCAGAGTTCGATAAAGAGTTTGTGATGAACGCGCTGCTCACCCTTGTTGACATTGACCGCAGATGGGTTCCAGAGGATCGGGGGACAGCCCTCTACATCCGCCCAACGTTGATTGCCACCGAAAACATGCTCGGCGTTCGTCCAGCAAACGAGTATAGGATGTTCATCATCACCTCGCCAGTCGGTTCCTACTATGCTCGTGGCATGGCTCCAACTCGCATCCTCGTTGAGGAGCGCTACTCGCGCGTACCGGAGGGTGGAACTGGTGCAGCAAAAACTGCCGGCAACTACTCCGCTTCGCTGAAAGCCTCCGCCGAAGCAAGGAAGCTCGGCTACGACCAAGTCCTCTGGCTCGACGCGAAGGAACATCGCTACATCGAGGAGGTCGGGACGATGAACGTCTTCTTCGTCATCGACAACGTGTTGATTACCCCACCACTCGGGGGAACAATTCTCGACGGGGTCACCCGCCGCTCGGTGATTACCCTCGCACGGGAGTGGGGAATTGATGTGCAAGAACGGCGAATTAGAATCGACGAAGTGATGGAAGCATACGAGGCAGGCGACCTTCAGGAAGCATTCGGAAGTGGAACTGCCGCAGTGATCTCTCCAATTGGAACACTCGGCTGGCTTGGTGAGAACTACGACATTAACGAGCGAGAGAATTCACTCCGCCAGCGGCTCTACGATGCAATTACCAGCATCCAGTACGGCGAAACAGAGGACACCCACGGCTGGATGCTTCCAGTTCCGAAGATGCAGAGTCACACCAACGGCAACGGTCATCACAAACCTGTTCCAGACGAGGCAACCGGCACGGCATGATTTGCCCGAGCTATTCGTCAGGGGACGAGTTGCCAAAAATCTGATACCCTGAAATCATGAACTTGTTTGAACGACAATTGAAGGTACAACGCGGATATGGACTTCTTCTCCTCTCCGCGTTTCTTTTACTGGCGGCAGGAGTTACCGAACTCTCCGCACAGATGAGGAACCGCCACGTCCAGAGTTGGGAACTGCTGACACCGAAATTAAGTGGAAAGCGTGGCCAGACAGTCTACGCAAAGATTCGGTTCACAATGGTGCCAAAGGCTCACCTCTACACAACAATGAAGTACGAGGGTGAGGGACCGAGTCCAACGGAAATCACGTGCGACACAACATTTGTACGGTTGAATGGAGCAATCGGATCATCACCGAAACCGATTTTGCACTTCGACCCGAACTTCAGTCTTGAGTCCGATTCTGTCTATACAGAGTATTGGGAGGGAACAGTAACTCTTACGATTCCGCTGAAGATTGCGAAGAATGCAAAGCGAGGTAAGAGAACAAGCTGGGTCAATATCTACTTTATGACCTGTGATGAGTATAGCTGCATTCCCTTAACTGACCAACGCTTCGAAATCGAATTCAACGTTAAGAAAGGCTAAGCTGCCACTGACATTAGCATCTGCAAATAATTCTACCGTAGACCATACTTCCTCGACAGCACTATGAACATTGCAACGCGTTCTACAAACAGATGGACACTCCTCACACTTTTCACATTGCTGTTGATGGTGGGCGTTGGTGGAAGTGAGGCGTGGGGACAGGGGGAAAACAAGCATACGACCTGGACGCAGATTACGAAGTCTGTTACCGGCAAACCGGGTGACAATGTGGAAGTAGCTGTGAAAGTGGTTCTGGTTAAGAAGGCTCACCTTTACACCGAAAAAACATACTCAGGCGAGGGACCTTCACCGACTGAAGTGACGGTTGGTGAGGCTTCGGTAATTACGAAACGAGGAAAACTTCGCTCAAGCAAAAAACCTATCAATCATTTCGACCCAAATTTTTCATTTGATGGGGATTCCGTCTATACTGAATACTGGGAAGGAACAGTGACGCTAACCGTTCCCCTGAAAATTTCAAAGAACGCAAAGCCGGGTGAGTATAAAAGTTGGGTCAATTTCTCCTTCATGACATGCGATGAGCGTATCTGTATCCCACCTACTGATAAGAAGTTTGAATTCAGTGTTATCGTTGCTGAGGCCGAGGACTCCACAGCAGTCACTGGGGCAGATACAGCAGACGTTGACACAACTGCCTTAGCAGATATAGATACGACAACAACTGATGAGGCTGACACGAGCCTCGTCCCAACAGATGCCGCAACTGCTTCAGCATCGCCAGACAACGAGAAGACAATCAATGAACAAATAGAGGACAAGAAGAAGGAGGGGTTAATTCCTTTTATTCTATTCGCAATGGGCTTCGGCTTTCTTGCACTGACAACCCCTTGTGTCTTCCCGATGATTCCGATTACCATCTCCTTCTTTACGAAACGGGAGCAGAATAGTCGTATACATGCTATCCGAGATGCCTCCGTGTATGGCCTTGGTATCATTGCAACCTTCACCCTTTTAGGGGTGGTTGTGAGTGCAATCTACGGTGCACCAGGTGTGGGTGATATCGCAACCAATCCTTGGATCAACATACTCATCGCCACCATCTTCATCACCTTTGCTCTGAATCTTTTTGGATTGTTCGAGATACAGGTTCCGAGCAGTATCCTGAACCGACTGAACGCCAAGGCAAATCAGGGATCTGGAGTCACGAGCATTTTGCTGATGGGGCTTGTCTTCTCCCTCACATCGTTTACCTGTACAGTGCCCTTTGTCGGCTCTGTATTGACCGGTGCTGGTGGGGGTGAGTGGTTCTGGCCGGTTATCGGAATGCTCGCCTTTTCGCTTGCCTTCGCTCTCCCATTCTTCCTCCTCGCGATGTTCCCATCCTGGTTGAAGGCGATGCCGAAGTCGGGAGGATGGCTCAACGCTGTAAAGGTAACGATGGGCTTTGTGGAGATAGCGGCAGCAATGAAATTCCTCTCCAACACAGACCTCATCTGGGACTGGGGTATCTTAACACGGGAGATTGTTTTAGCCATCTGGATTTCGGTCGCCATTCTGGCCTCCTTCTACCTCCTCGGTCGGTTTAGATTGCCACACGACACACCTCTGGAAAAAATTGGTGTTGTTCGGATGCTCTTCTCAATGGGCTTCCTCGCCATCGGCTTCTGGCTCCTGACAGGGCTTTTTGGTGGGCGGTTAGGTGAGATTGACGCATTCCTCCCACCGCAAGAATATCCGGGCAAAGGAAACACATCCATTCTCGCCTCGATCTCAGAATCGGGAGGTAGCTCCTCAGAACCTATCGTATCGAAAGACTCGAACCAGATAATAGCCGACTCAGCATCGGGGGGTGGTTCCTCAGAACCTGTTGCATTGAAAAACTCAAACCGGGTAATGGCCGACGGAATGGAGTGGATTCAGGATGATTATGCAATGGCTTTGAAGGAAGCAAAGGAGACAGGTAAGCCACTCTTTGTCGACTTTACCGGTTACACCTGTACTAATTGTCGATGGATGGAGCGAAACGTCTTCACTCGCGACGACGTGCGAGACTTAATGAATCAATACGTTCTCGTACGACTCTACACCGACCGTCGCGAGGAATCGAACAAGCGGAACCGGCAGATGCAGATTGACCGGTTCGAGACGATTGATCTCCCCTTCTACGCACTCTTTTCACCTGACGACAAGGTACTTGGGCAGTCAGTCTTTACGCGCGATGTAGAGAAGTTCAAAGGGTTCCTTCAGCGTGGGATTGAGCAGGGAAAAATCGTTAAGGGTAGCTCTGCTTCTCCACAAGATGAAGAGGTTGCCTCTCGATAGCCTTGCGGAGTCTCTCTTCCATCTCACTGAGACGAGGAGAACTTCTGGAATTGACAACTGCAGACCGATTGATGGTCTTTGTCGAAAGAAGTTCAGTAAGAGGCGAATAGGCATTGTAATCTCAACTCTTGTTAACACCTGACTTTTAGTCGGGTGGAACGAAAAGAACTGGGTAAGAAACGGCTTTAAGCCGTTTTCTCTTTTGCTGACCTTCCTAAGCACCCTGATGAATTGGGGTGTTAATCAGAGTATATGATTGCCTCAATCATCACTCAATGACTATAACTCAATTACCTTCCCACCCTGCTCTCTATCCTTTGGTCTTCTCGCTCCCCTTCTGCGTCCATTTCCACAACTCTCCGTCTTTCTCTTTGAACACAACTTTCACGTAATTCATAAGAGGAAAGAATCATGGCTGAAATTCAAAGTGACGCCTCGGTAGGAAGTGTCGTATGTTGCACTACGGCTTCCGAGAATACGACATGCTGCGCAGCCGAACAAGCGGCAACAACTACAAGCTCCACTTCAACGCAAGGTGAATGTTGCGCCACAGCAAAAGTAGAAATCACTCTCTGCTGCATTCCACGAAACAGCGTTGTCTGCTGCAACGTGAGTTACTGTTGTTGATGTATCGCTAACAGAGACTGATATGATAGTTCAACATCAGACACAGATGAACGAGAAGGCGTGGCGGGAATATCGTTCCCGCCTCCTTCTCTTTATTCGTTCGCGAGTAAAAGATCACGACGTTGCCGAAGATATTCTTCAGGATGTTTTGTTAAAGATTTGGATGGAGAGGGAATCACTCCGGAATGAAGAACAGCTCCTCCCCTGGATGTACCGAATTGCCCGGAATGGAGTGGTCGACTACTATCGAGCGAAGAAGCTACCAACGGTTTCTCTTGAGGAGATTGAAAGTGAAGTAGAGAATGGCTTCGCCACACCTGCAGAAGGGAGTGAGTTACTTACGCGAATCGATTCCGCTGAGCGTGAGCTTGCAACCTGTGTGCAACCGATGATTGAGACGCTTCCACAACACTATCAACGCGCCCTCACCCTCGCCGATATTTCTGGTTTGTCGCAGACTGACCTTGCTGATCGAGAGGGAATATCAATCTCCGGCGCAAAGTCACGTGTGCAGCGTGGCAGAACGATGTTGAAAGAGATGATAGTTGAGTGTTGCCGACTTGAATTTGATCTGCGAGGAAAAATTGTTGACTACACCTCGCGACAAGTGTGCGACAACAATTGTACAGAAGGATAACTGCGATCTTTGCGTTTCTTCTTTGCGCCTTTGCGTGAATCTTTCAAGAGACTACACAACACATATAACCTCAGCGCGAAAAACAAACGTGGCCTCAAGGATCACTCCCCGAGGCCACGTTCTTTTATTAGAGGCTCACGCCCCTTTGTAGCTATCCCTTCTATTTCTGTACTGTCAGAGTTTGCGTCAGCACTTCATCACCACTTACTAAGCGGAGATGGTAGACACCACTCGATAGTTGAGTCACGTCAATACGCAACTCACCCGTGCCGTCGGCACTCAGTACTTCCTCGCGGACTGTCTTGCCCTCTGCGTCGACGATCAACAAGCTCGACTCCACACCGCGTGGCGCGCGCCAGCTGATCCGACTGTAGTCGCTCGCCGGGTTCGGATAGACTGACAACGAGTACGAGCTTTCCGCCACACCCGTTACCAATACCCGACCACGAGCCGCTACCACTCGACGGCCGTCCTTCTCAATCGAGATCAGACGATACTCGTACTCCGCTCCCTGACGAACTGTCCCGTCCAGTACACTGTACTCCGCCGCCTTCTCCGGACCACCCA